>CAZSMN010000124.1:0-10134 GCA_964607615.1 uncultured Chthoniobacterales bacterium
ATCTCGCGGCTCAGGGCACCAGGAAGATCTTGCCCGAGTAGGGGCACTTCACTTCGGTGCCGGGAGGGAATCCGCGCACGTCGACATAGCCGGCGTACGGGGAATGCGGGCTGGTTACAAAACCCGGCTTGCCGGGAACGGGTGTCCCGTAGGAAATCTCACGACCGGGGGTGACGGCCTGCACCGCCGGTGTCGGGGTGGGCGTGGCTTGGAGCATCGGATCGACCGGCGCCGGCGTCGGGGTGGCGAAGGGATCCGGCGTCGGGGTCGGTGTGGCAAATTCGGTTTGGCCAGCATCCGTGCTAGCGCGGTAGCCGAAGCGGTTGCGTCCGGACTGCGACTGTGCCCGGTCGTCCTCCTGCTGACAGGCAGCGAGTGCCATCACGAGCGAGGTGCCGACGAGGATCATGGAAGTTGGTTTCATAGCGGGTCGTGTGCGTTTAGAAACGCATGGAAGGGCAGGGGATTCAATCCAAATCTCCGTTTCGGACGCGGTGAGGCCATTCCGGTATTCTCAGTAGGATTTCGCCCAGACCACGCGTTGGCGGCTGGGTTCTCCGGTGAACGGGCAGGTGCCGGCCTCGGGGTTCTCTTCGAACGGCAGGCAGCGGATGGTCACCTTGAGGTCGGCTTTGATCTGTTCCTCGACAGCGGCGGAGCCGTTCCAATGCGTGAGGGCGAAGCCGCCGTGGATCTCCGGTTTTGCGGAATTGGCGGGCGTGAAGAAACGGTAAAACTCCTCTTTGCTGTCGATGCGGACAAGATGGGCATCGCGGAAGGCCGTGGCCCGGGCGAGGAGCCCGGTCTGGATCTCTTCGAGGATCGCGGGCACGCGGGCGGGGAGGTCGGCCATGGGAAGGAATTCCTTCTCTTTGTGGGGCCGGTCGCGGCGGGAGACGGCCGCCGTTCCCTGAGCAAGGTCACGCGGGCCGATCTCGATGCGGATCGGCGCGCCTTTTTTGATCCATTCCCAGCTCTTGATGCCACCGCCGACGTCCCTGCTGTCGATCTCGACGGAGACCGGGGCGCTGGCGAAGACCGCCGTGCGGAGGCTTGCTGCGAGCTGCTCCGCTGCTTCGAGGACAGCGGCTTTCGAGTCCTCCTTCGGCGTGATGGGGATGATGATGACCTGGGCGGGAGCGATGCGCGGCGGCAGGACCAGGCCGTCGTCGTCGGAGTGGGCCATGATGAGCGTGCCGATGAGACGGGTGCTGACCCCCCAGCTGGTGGTCCAGGCGTGCTCGACCGAGCCGTCGCGTCCCTGAAACTGGATGCCGGCGGCCTTGGAGAAATTCTGTCCGAGGAAGTGGGATGTGCCGGCCTGGATCGCCTTGCGATCCTGGACCATGGCCTCGATGCAATAGGTCCGGAGGGCGCCGGGAAAGCGCTCGCTCTCGCTCTTCTCACCGGTAAGAACCGGGAGGGCGAGGAAGTCGCGGGCGAAGGACTCGTAAACGCGGAGCATTTTCATGGTTTCCACTTCGGCTTCGTCGCGCGTCTCGTGGGCGGTGTGCCCCTCCTGCCAGAGAAACTCTGCCGTGCGCAGGAATAGGCGCGGCCGCATCTCCCAGCGGACAACGTTTGCCCACTGGTTCAAAAGAATCGGCAGATCGCGCCAGGATTTGACCCAGCGGGCATAGGCCGCGCCGATAATCGTTTCGGACGTCGGCCGAACCACGAGAGGCTCGCTGAGCTCGCCGGCGGGAACGAGCTTGCCGTCGCGGGCTTCGAGACGGTGGTGGGTGACGACCGCGCATTCCTTGGCGAATCCTTCGACATGGGCGGCCTCTTTTTCAAGATAGCTGAGGGGGATGAAGAGGGGAAAATACGCGTTCCGGTGGCCGGTCGCCTTGAACATCCCGTCGAGAACGCTCTGCATGTTTTCCCAGATTGCGTAGCCCCAGGGCTTGATCACCATGCACCCGCGCACCTCGGAGTTTTCGGCAAGGTCGGCGGCGCGGATGACCTGTTGATACCATTCGGGGAAATCTTCCTCCCGGCGCGGGGAGATCGCGTTCTGCTGCTGTTTTTCGCTCATAGTGCGGGGCCATGATTGCGAGCCGTTTCCGCGCGTAAAGACCTTTTCTTGCTCCCGGAAGCGGTCCCGTCCGAACGAAGGTTTGACGTGGCTGGCGGGCGGCGTGCATCTTTTTGAGCCAGCCCCCGCTTATTTTTTTACGCATCTATGACCACTCCTCCCCCTGTTTTTGCCTTTGTAATGGCCGGCGGAAGCGGTGAGCGCTTCTGGCCGATGAGCCGGAGCCGCACTCCGAAACACCTTCTCCGCCTGCTGGATGAACGCACGCTCCTCGAGGCGACGGTCGGCCGCCTGACGGGTGTGGTTCCGGTCGAGAATACGTTCATCCTGACGAATCACGCCCAGCTTGAGGCGACCCGCGAAGCGATCCCGGGCCTTCCGGCCGGCAATATTATCGCGGAGCCCGAAAAGCGCGACACCGCGCCGGCCTGCGCGCTCGCGACGGCGATCTCCCATGCGGCATCGCCCGGAGCGGTCTGCATCGTACTGCCTGCCGATGCGATGATTCACAACGTCGCGCGATTCCAAGATCAAATCCGCGACGCCATTGACGCTGCCGGAGCAGGCGATGCGATCGTCACGATCGGCATTCCGCCCGCCTTCCCGGCCACGGGATTCGGTTATCTTGAGACCGGAGAAACGCTGAGCCCGGGTCCGAACGGCAGCGAAATCCGCAGGCTCTCGCGCTTTGTCGAAAAGCCGGATCTCGCCCGTGCGACCGAATATGTGCGCGGTGGCAAACACTACTGGAACGCCGGCATTTTCGTGTGGAAAGCGTCGACCTTTCTCGCCGAAGTGCGGCGGCAGCAGCCGGTTCTGGCGGACTTCATCGAGGGCTATTCCGCCGGGGTTCCGATGGTCGATTACCTGAAGGACCGTTTTGCCCAGCTGCCGAAAATCTCGGTCGATTATGCCGTGATGGAGCAGGCCCGCGAAGTCGTCGCCGTGCTCGCAACCTTCGACTGGGATGATGTCGGCGCATGGACGGCGCTCCCCTCGCACCTCGGCATCGACCCGCAGGGCAACAGCACGCGCGGCCCGGTCGTTCAACATGACTCCAGCGGCAATATCGCCGTCTCCAACGGCCGGATGATCGCCCTCTGCGGCGTGAAGGACCTCGTTGTCGTCGAGACGCCGGATGCGATCCTCGTCTGCCACAAAGATGCCGTGCAGAACGTCAAGAGCCTGCAGCCCCACCTGCCCGACGCGCTGAAATAAATGTCGTTCGCCTACCTCTTCGAACGCTTCCCGACCTTTACGCAGACGTTTTGTGTGAGGGAGGTGGCGGCCGTCCGGGATCTGGCCGGCTCTGTCCCGGTCTTTTCGATCCGCCGTCCGCAGGGCGAGCCGGCTCAGGATTTTCCGGCCTCGGTTCAGGCGGATGTCTTTTATCTGCCGGACGATATCGAAGCGGCGCTCCGGAAAGAGCCGGCACCGCTGCGTGAGAAATTACGGCGGCTTTGGCGGCTCCGGAAGCATGCGCGGGAGGGCGATCGCAAACGGATCTTCGAAGCGCTCTGGCTCGGGCCCGAGCTCAAGAGGCGGGGCGTCCGGCACGTCCACGTGCACTTTGCCGGCATTGCGGCCCGGACGGCATGGTGGCTGAAATCCCTCCACGGCATCACCTACAGCATCACGGCGCATGCGAATGACATCTTTGTCGGAGCCAACGAAAAGTCACCCGTCACGCTCGATCACCTCTTCGAAGATGCCGCGTTCGTGGCGACCGTGAGCGACTACTCGCGCGGTCTGCTCGCGGAGAAATTTCCCGCTGCGGCGGACCGTATCCACCGCGTCTATAATGGGATCGAACCGGAGCGCTTCGCTGGGGAATCCGCGGCGGACGAGCCGCCGCTCATCCTCGGCGTCGGGCGCTATATCGAAAAAAAGGGATTCCGGTATCTGATCGAAGCCTGCTCACTTTTGCCGGACCTCGCGCTCCGCTGCCGGATCGTCGGCGAGGGCCCGCTTGAGCAGGAGCTTCTGGGGATGATCAAGGATCTCGGTCAGGAAGGCCGTGTCAGCATCGACGGGCCACTCCCGGAGAGCGAGATCATCCGCCTGCTCGGGCGCTGCTCGGTTTTTGTTCTTCCGTGCGTGAGGGATTCGCGCGGCGACAGCGACAACCTTCCCACGGTGATCATGGAGGCCATGGCGGCCGGTGTGCCGGTGATTTCCACGCCGGTGGCTGGTGTTCCCGAAATGGTCCGCGACGGGGTGACCGGCTTCCTTGTTGCCGAGCACGATGCCGCGGGACTCGCCGATGCCATCCGGCTTCTGCTCACGCAGGAGAACGTCCGCCGCAAGCTGGCCACCTCGGCAGCGATCGCCTGCCGCGAGCTTTTTGATGTCCGGCGCACCGGTGCCCGGCTCCACAGCCTGCTTGCCAATGTCTGACGGGGAGGTGTCCGTTCCTGCGGCGTGGCTTGAGCGAGGCGCACCGCCGCTGGAGGTCGATTTCGGCTGCCATCGGGGGGCATTTCTTGTCGGGATGGCGACGCTGCATCTTGCGAGCAATTTTCTCGGGATCGAACGTCAGGCCCTGCGCGTGGCCAAATGCTGCTCGAAGATCACGCGCCTCGGGCTTTCGAATGCATGGGCCGTCCAGGGCGAGGGGCCGGATCCCCTCCGCCGTCTGCTGCCGGATGGTTCGGTTTCGGTGTTTCATGTTTCGTTTCCCGATCCCTGGCCGAAGCGGCGTCATGCGGCACGGCGGCTGGTGAATGCGGATTTTCTGGAGGAAGTCCGCCGGGTTTTACGGCCTGAAGGTGTGCTCCGGCTGATGACGGACGATGAACCCTACTTCCGTGAGATGGAGGAACTTACCGCGGCGGGATGGAGCGTGGTCTCGTGGGACGATGGCCGCGAGGTTGTGCCGACGGCTTTCGAGATCACCTTCCGGAAGATGGGCAAATCGCCGTTCCGCACCGCGCTCAGCCCTCGAGGGCCAGCTCCATCGCCGCATCCGTCCGCAGGTGGCGTCCCGCCTGCCAAAGAGCTTGGAAATTCTCGGGAGTCAGAGAATCCCTGACGGCAAGGACGGACTTCTGGTAGGCGGAGTCCTCCGCCTCGGTGAAGCGGACTCCGAATTTCTCTCTGAGAAACTCAGCGGCTCCAAAGACCCTGGCCGCAAGTTCGCATTTGCCTTCGAGCCGGGCGGCATCGGCGAGAAGGATGAGGAGATAGGGAATCGACCAGCGGTTGCCGAGTTCCCGGCCGATCACCGCCCATTCGCGAAGGACCTCGCGGGCGAGCGCGGGACGCTCGAGGGCTAGGGCGACTTGGGCGACGCCCCAGAGACTGTAGCCCACGATCCACCGGTCTCCCAGACTGCGGAACATGGTGAGCGCGTCGAGCTTGATTTGAAGGGCCTCTTCGAGCCGGCCTTTGTGGGCGGCGATGCTGCCTTGACCGGCTTTCGCCAGCGCGAGAAGCCGCGGGTCTGAGACCTCTTTGCCGATTTCTTCCGCCTTCCGAAAGGCCCCGGCGGCCGCCGAAAGGTTGCCTCCAGAAAGGACCAGAAATCCGAGGTAGCCGGTGAGGAGTCCGAAGAGATTCCGGCGATCCGAGTGCTCCAGCAGGCGGCCGGCACGGGAGAGCAACTCGATACCGTCTTCGTAGCGATCCTGTGCCCATGCAATACGGCCGGCACAGATCAGGGCCGAAGCATAGTGCCGCGGGTGATCCGGAGCGTCCGGTCTGGCCAGCACCGCTTCTGCGTGGGCCCGGGCTTCGGCGAGGTTGCCGCAGATCTCCCAGTAGCGTTCCAGGCTGCTGACGAACTCCAGCGCCTTGAGCGCGGCTCCTTCCCGCTCGGCAGCGTGTTCGAGGGCGAAGCGAATGTTGAGCCAGTCTCTCGAAAGCTGGCGGATAAAAGGTGCCGGGTCCCTGCCGAAGAGGTGGGGGGAGGCCTCGCGGACGCGGGCCAGAAAGTAGTCCAGATGCCGGTCGCGGAGGACTTCAAATTCACCGGATTCCTGCAACTTCTCGCGGGAATACTGCCACACCGATTCGAGGAGAGTGTAGCGGGGCATGCCATCCTCGTTTTCGACGAAGATCAGCGACTTGTCGGCGAGCTGCTGGAGGAGGTCGATGATGTCCGCTGCGTCGATTTCGCCTCCGGCGCACACCGTTTCCACGGCTTCCAGCGTACGGCCTCCGGCAAAAACTCCCAGCCGGTGGAAGAGCAGGCGCTCGGTCGGCTCCAGAAGGTCGTAGCTCCAGTCGATCAGCGTGCGGAGCGTTTGCTGGTGCGGCAGGACGGTCGTGCCGCCGCGGAGGAGGCGGAACTGGTCGTTGAGCCGGTCGGAGATCTGGGCGGTCGTGAGAAGGCGGAGCCTTGCAGCGGCCAATTCGATGGCGAGAGGGATGCCGTCAAGCCTCCAGCAAATGCGCGCAACGTCCGGCGCGATGGCATCGGTGAGCTCGAACGACGGCAGGACGGCCTGTGCCCTCTCGACGAAGAGTCGGACGGAGGGGAAGGGGGCGATCTCCTCTGCTGTGGGAGAGCGATCGCGGGGCCGGTTCCAGACGTTGAAGGATTCCAGTGGCCGGAGCGGGTAGGTTGTCTCTCCGGGGATATGAAGGGCCTGCCGGCTGGTGGCCAGCACGCGAATACGGGGGCAGGCTTTCAGCAGCAACGTGAGCTCGGCCGCAACGGCGGCAGCGAGGTGCTCGCAATTGTCGATGACGAGCAGGACCTCCCTGCCCGCGAGGTAGGAGGCAATGGACTTCTGCAGGGAGGAACCGGCTTCCTCCCGCACATCGAGCGCTGCCGCGATGGCCTCGGGAACGAGCGCGGCATCGTGCAGCGTGGCCAGTTCGACCAGCCAGACACCATCGGCGTAGCTCTCCAAAAGCTCCCTTCCGGTCTCGATCGCCATGCGGGTTTTGCCGGTGCCGCCGGTCCCGATGAGCGTGATCGCGCGCGTGCGGATGAGGAGTTCTTTCACCCGCTCAAGATCCTGCTCCCGGCCGATGAGGCTTGTGCTTTCCGGAGGGAGATTATTCGGGAGGTTCTGCCGGGTGCGAAGCGCCGGGAAGTGATGCGGCAAGCCGTCCGCATCGAGCTGAAAGATGCGCTCGACGCGGTTGAGATTGCGCAAATGAAAATCCCCGAGCGGAGTGAGCGACCATCCGGAGGAGAGCGCGGCAAGGGCCTCGGAGAGGAGGATCTGGCCGCCGTGGCCGGCGGACGAAATGCGGGCAACCCGGTTGAGGGTTTCTCCAAAAAAGTCGTCTCCTCGGAGTTCGGCCGTGCCGGTGTGAAGCCCCATGCGCACACGGAGCGGTCCGGTGGAGCCCCAGTCCTCGGCGAAAAGCGCCCGCTGGGACGCCACGGCCGCGTCGATGGCCTGCCGGTGATCCGGAAAGACCGCGCAGAACGCGTCGCCGACCGTTTTGAAGACCGTGCCCGCATGGCGTTCGATCTCCGCGCGGAGGATCGCATCGTGGCGTGCGAGGGCAGGCCCCATGTCGACTGGGAAACGCTCCCAGAGCCGCGAGCTGCCCTCGATGTCTGTGAAGAGAAAAGTGAGGAGGCCGTTGGGCTGGTCCATGGGCTGCCGACACGCTAACCGGCCGGCGGGTGATTTCCAGCAGGATCGGCAACAAGCTTTCGTTGAACCGGTGGATGGTGCCGGACTATGTTGACGGCGTGAAGCGGGTTTTCTCTTATTGGTTCGTGGCGGCCCTGGCCGGATGCGTCGTTCTTTCGGCGCTGGCTGTGGCGTTGGTGGTCGGGCACGATGAGAACTATGCGCTCCAAGAACTGGTCTTCCGCGACCGCTACGCCCGTTACGATGATCTCATCCGGCAGGCCGGTGAGCGCTACGGCGTCGATCCCCGCTTGATCAAGGCCGTCATCTGGCGCGAGACGAAATTCCAGCCCGACAAGGTCGGCGCCCATGGTGAGAGGGGCCTCATGCAAATTACCGAGCGGGCGGCAGAGGACTGGGCGCGGGCGGAAAAGATCGAAAACTTTGTTCCCACTGATCTTTTCGACCCGAAGACCAATATCGAGGCGGGCACATGGTATCTGGGGCGCGCCCTCCGTCACTGGGGCGGCAAGGATGATCCGGTTCCCTTCGCCCTTGCCGAATACAATGCCGGGCGCACGAGGGTCAAACGCTGGGAGAAAGAGGTGCCTGCGGGAGGGGCGTTCGGCGCGGTCGAGCTCGCGGCCGTGATGGACTTTCCGACAACGAAGAAATACATCGCCGACATCGTGGCCCGCTACCGGGAGTTTGTCAGAGACGGCGAGGCAGACCGGCCCTGAGCGGGCGGTGCCGCAGGCCTTTTTCCTCGACAGGCCGGAGGATGCGGGTGAGAAGTCAGGGCCTTATGAAAGTCGGCGTTTTTTCCGCGATCCTCAGCGACGTCCCCCTCGAAAAAGCCCTCAGCCACATCGCCGGTCTCGGATGCGAGACCGTCGAACTGGGAACCGGTGCCTACCCCGGAGATGCCCATTGCAAGCCGGCGGAGCTGCTTGCCAGCAAGCCGAAGCTGGAGGAGTTCCGCGCTGCGATCCGCGCCAGCGGCCTGGAGATCAGCTCGCTCTCCTGCCACGGCAATCCGCTTCATCCCGACAAGAAGATCGCGGCCGCCCACCACAAGGTTTTTCAGGACACGGTGAAACTTGCGGGACGGATCGGCGTGCCGGTCGTGACGACGTTTTCCGGATGTCCGGGCGACCATGCCGGGGCGAAGTTTCCCAACTGGGTGACCTGTCCTTGGCCGCCGGATTTTCTCGAGATCCTCGAGTGGCAGTGGAACAAGATCGCGATCCCGTATTGGAAAAAGCAAGCCGCTTTCGCCGCGGGCCACGGTGTCAAAATCGCCTTCGAGGCGCATCCCGGATTCCTCGTTTATAACCCGGAAACCATGCTCCGGATGCGGGCGGAAGCCGGAGACGTAATCGGTGCGAATTTCGATCCGAGCCACTTTTTCTGGCAGGGAATCGATCCCGTGAAGGCCGTCCGCGCGCTGGCCGGTGCCATCCATCACGTCCATGCGAAGGATACCGGACTCTATCCGGTGAACGCCGATGTGAACGGGTATCTCGACACGAAGCATTATGGCGATGAGGCCAATCGTTCGTGGATCTTCCGCACGGTCGGCTACGGGCACGGGGCGGATTTCTGGTGCGATTTTGTGAGCACGCTCCGCATGACGGGATATGACGGGACGCTCTCGATGGAGCACGAGGACAGCCTCATGACCCCGGCCGAAGGGCTGAAGAAGGGAGTCGATTTCCTGAAATCCGTCGTGATCCGCGAACCGAAGGGCAAGGTTACCTGGGCGTGAGGCGCCGGTTTTTCCACGGATGATCAAAAACGTCCTTCTCGACTGGTCCGGAACGCTGGCGGACGACCTGTCGGCGGTGCTGCGCGCGACCAATCTGATTTTCCGCGAATACGGCCGGAGAGAGCTGACGCTGGAGGAGTTCCGCCATCACTTCCGTCTGCCGTTCTCGGGCTTTTATGCAGAGCTACTTCCTGAGGCGACGACCGAGGGGCTCGAGGCGCTCTACGAGCGGTTTTTTCATGGTCTTCAGGACGAGATCGATCTGCTCCCGGGGGCGATGGATTTTCTCGTTTTCTGCCGTGAGACGGGAAGGCGGACGTTCCTGCTCAGCACGATCAAGGCCAGCCATTTTGAGAAGCAGGCCTCGCGCCTCGGCGTGACGGCATTTTTCGAGCACGCCTACGTCGAGATCATGGACAAGCGCGAGAAGATCCGCGAGATCCTGACGGTCCACAACCTCGAACCTTCCGAGACGATGTTCGTCGGCGACATGGTGCACGATATCGAGACGGCCCGCCACGGCGGCGTTCTGGATGTTGCGGTGCTCACGGGATTCGACCCGGTGGAGAAGCTTCTTCCTGCACACCCGACGGTGATCGCGAGGGATATCTCGGCCCTCCGCCGCCTGCTCGGATGAACGAGATCGTCATCCACGGACTCAAGGTAGAGGCTCATATCGGCGTGCCCGATGAGGAATTGGCATCCGCTCAGGAGATACATTTCGACCTGACCATCACTCCCCTCATCGGTTTCGGCGATGCAGGCGATGACCTGGCCCGTACCGTGGAGTA
>CAZSMN010000125.1:0-10088 GCA_964607615.1 uncultured Chthoniobacterales bacterium
CCCCCACCGCCTGGCCAAAGACGAAACAGACCGGCAGCGGAAGCCGCCGGATCAGGCCAACGGCCCCCGAAGCCACAATGTAAACCACTCGATCAGCCATGCAGGAAAAACCAACCACCAGTAGCGGGATTGCCGGCGCGACGGAAACCATTTCCGTTGCCCCCGGTGGCGTGGTGGGCGTGCTCGGCGGCGGCCAACTCGGCCGGATGCTTGCCATCGCCGCGCGCCGGATGGGCTACCGCGTGCATGCGTTCGAGCCCCAGCCCGACAGCCCGGCCGGGCAGATCTGTGACGTCGAGGTGAATGCCCCTTACAGCGATATCGCAGCCCTCGAGGCGTTTGCGTCCGGTGTGGATGTTGTCTCGTTCGAATTTGAAAATATCCCGATGGCGGCGATCGAGCGCGTGGCGGCGGTGCGGCCCGTGCGCCCGCGGGGCGAGGTCCTGCACATTTGCCAGAATCGCGAGCGGGAAAAATCCTTCCTCCGTGCGAACGACATTCCCTGCGCGCCGTTCCGCGTCGTCGATTCGGCAGAGTCCCTGACCTCCGCGTTGGCGGAGATCGGAACGCCCAGCGTGCTCAAGACGGCCGACTTCGGTTATGATGGCAAGGGTCAGGTGAAACTCCACGGCAGCGAGGATCCGGCTGAGGTCTGGAAGAACTTCGGCGCACCTCGCGGCGTGCTGGAAAAATGGATCCCCTTCCGCGCCGAGCTCTCGGTTGTCTGTGCCCGCGATGCGCATGGAAATACGGTTCCGTTCCCGGTTTCGGAGAACCACCACTTCCGCCACATTCTCGATCTCTCGATCGTGCCGGCGCGCTTTCCCGAGGAAATCCGCGAAGCCGCGCGCGCCCTCGCGATCCGCATCACCGAGGCCCTAGACGTGGTCGGGCTTCTCGCGGTTGAACTTTTTCTGACCGACGAAGGTGAGCTCCTCGTCAATGAACTCGCACCGCGCCCGCACAACTCCGGCCACTTTACGTTCGACGCCTGCGTGACGAGCCAGTTCGAGCAGCAGCTCCGTGCCGTCTGCGGGCTCCCGCTGGGCTCGCCCGAGCTCCTGCGTCCGGTCGTGATGTGGAATCTCCTCGGCGACCTCTGGCAGAATGGCGAGCCCGACTGGTCCGTCATCCTCTCCGACCCGAATGCCAAGCTCCACCTCTACGGAAAAACCGAAGCCCGACCCGGCCGCAAGATGGGCCACGTCTGCGTGCTGGCTGACTCTGTGCGCGATGCGCTGGATTCCATCGAGCGGATGAAAACCGAGCTCGGTTGGAGCTGAAGCGGAGTTAACTCCGGCTCCGGATTTTTTCGATCGCCCACGCGGCATGTTCCGCGATCACGGCGTCGGGATCGGCCTGCGTTTTTTCGAGGGCGGGGAGATCCTCCGCCGTGCCGACATTGCCCAGTGCGGTGCAAACGTTTCTCAGAAACCCCTGCCGCTTCGCGCGCCGGATCGGCGAGCCTTCGAAGAGCTTTTTGAAAGCCTCCTCATCAAGAGACAGGTAATCCCGCAGCGTCCATCGCGAGGCCGGTCGCGCCTGGAAGTCCGCCTCGCGCGCCGCTTCGGCAAAACGGTTCCACGGACAGGCATCGAGGCAGTCGTCGCAGCCGAAGATGCGGTCGCCGAGGAGCGGGCGCAGCCACTCCGGCAGCGGGCCTTTGTGTTCGATCGTCCAATACGAAATGCATTTCCGCGCATCGACTTTGTAGGGCTCGACGATCGCTCCTGTCGGGCAGGCGGTGATGCAGCGCGTGCACGAGCCGCACCGCTCGCGCAATGGCGGCGTCGGAGCGATCTCCAGCGTGGTCACGACAGCGGCGAGTAGGAACCACGTGCCGAGCTTCGGGTGCAGCGCGAGCGTGCTTTTTCCGTGCCATGCGATCCCGGCCAATACGGCAAAATCCCGCTCGAGGAGCGGGCCGGAGTCGACGAAACACCGCTGCGTCCCGCCCGCCGCCGCCAGAGCGCGGTCGAGCTGCCGGAGCCTCTTGCGAATCAAGTGGTGGTAATCCCGGCCGCGCGCATAACGGGCGATGCGACCGAGGGCGCCGCCGTCCCCGGGCACCGGCTCATCCGGCAAAAAATAGTTCATCCCGAGCGCGATCGCCGAGCGCGCACCCGGCAGCGCCGCGTCCGGCCGGCAGCGGCCTTCCGGGTCGCGGGCGAGCCAATCCATCGAAGCGTGCATTCCCTCACCGAGCCACGCATGGAACGTGTCGGCATGCGGAGCCCGCACGGCGGGTGCCACGCCTACGGCATCAAACCCCGCCGCCTTCGCGATCGTCTCCAGTTCGCCAATATCCATCGCCTGCGTTTCTTAGGCGAACCACCGGCCTATGGGGAGGCCGATCTTGAGATGAATCATCCCGGAACGGAAAATCATTAGAGACACTTTTTCCTTGGCACCTTCTAGAAGATCTCCTATCCCTCACCCAAATGAAGAGTCTCGCTGCCTCCCTAGCTCTCGCCCTCGTGGCCTCCGCTACAGCCCAAGCCGGTTCCTTTGGACCCCCTCCCTTTAGCAACGGTTCGCCCCTCGTCAGCGGATGGGATGGTAGCTATCAGGCCTCGGCTCGAGCCAAGAATGTGACGGGCGTTTTTCGTTTCCAGTACTCCAACGGATCCCAGACTTCAGTGGCGGGCGCGAACAGTTGGGTCTTTTTTGTTAACGGTCAGGTGCAGCGCGGATCCGTGACGGCAAACATCAACGATTCCACGCTTGACGGCGTTTTGGATTCTCTTGCCGGGGGAAGCGCTACCAATTCCAATGGAACGATCTCGTTGCCGATTGTGTTTCTAAACGCGAATAACTCTTCCGCAGGCGATTTCCGCGGCAAGATGAGCAAGAACGGTGACTTTAGCGGACAGGGCCAGTTGCTCCCAGCTCCCGCAGCCACGAATCAGATCATCGCCATTTCAGCCGGTGGGTTGACCATTGGAGCTGACGGGTTCCTGACTGGGGCAAACGTGATCAGTGTAACAAATGCTACCTACACGAATATCGCGGGCAGCATCCCGACGACCCAGTTCAAGTTCAAGGGTGTACGGACGGCAGTGTCTGCAACAGCGACTGCCTCATCGTCGAGTTCCTCGACATCGAATTGAGAGTGACTAAGTGACGTTGACGTCAAAGACTCAGCGTCTAGCCGGCAATCGTCTGGGCATCACGCTCATAGAGATCGTTGCCGTGGTGGGAATTCTGGGAATTCTCATAACCCTCTTTTTGGCGATCAATTCTGCAATGCCCGCAAAGGCTGAGGGGCCAAGGTGCATGGTTAACATGCGTTCGATCCAGTCGTCGCTGGCATCCTATCTCGCCGATGTCGGGCACTGGCCTCAAGAGCCGGAAGAGACCTGGGATAATGAAAACGCCTACGAAGACTGGTGGCTGAAGGAACTCGGACCCTACGGCGGGACGCCGGATGTCTGGATGTGCCCGACCATCAAGCGGCTCGTTAGCAGCAAGAGCAAGGACGGCCGGCCGAAGATCCATTACACACCGACGATGTTCGATGAGAATCCGGCAACGCCTTACCGCTGGAAAACCCAACCGTGGCTTATCGAAATCGGCAACATGCACGGACGTGGTGCCCACATTTGTTTTCCCGATGGCTCGATCCGCGCCATGGATGACGTGGTCGGGCCGGGATAGCCAAACGGTTACATCGCGCAGGCAGGCTTAATCCTGCAGTGAAAGGGACTCTCTCGGATCATGCGCATCAACGACTAGGATTCCGCGGATAATCCTCGTGTCGAAAGGTGAATTTCGGGATTAGACTTCCTGAGATTGTATGACCCTGCCGTTCCGCAAGCCGCTTTTTGTTCCCGTTTTCCTTTCGCTGGTAACGGGCACGGCGCTTCCGGGAAAGGAAAAGACAGACATTCCGTCCCCGCCACCGATGGCGAAGCCCGCTCAGGTGGCGGGGTATGTCGGAGAGCCTGTGGAGATCGAGCTGAAGATCGCCGGCCGCATCGTGGAGCCTCTGAAGTTTCTCATTCGGCGTCCCCCACAGAGGGGCAGCCTTACGGCGCCCCGTCGCATGGATCGGAATACCGCCTTGGTAACCTATACGCCCGACCCGCTGGCGGGTCCCGGGGGCGACGCCTTCACCTTTGCCGCCCAGTCGGCAGATTCTCCCGTGTCGGCCGCCGCGACCGTTTGGATCCGCACCGCCTTGCGTCCGGCCGACCTTTCTTTTCCAAGCTTGTTGAGTTTCGGGAGCGTTTTTCTTGGAGACACTGCAGCAAAGGAACTGGTGCTGGATAACTCCGGTGGAATCCCAGCCACTGGGGAGCTTCGGGTGAATGCCCCCTGGGAGGTCGACGGTAGCCGGAGATTCAGCGTGCCCGGAGGCATGCAGATCGGGGTGCGGATCGTGTTTTGCCCTACCGAGGAGAGGGAATACCGCGATCGGATTCGCATTGCGGATGATCCCCCGAAGTATCTGGAGCTGCGCGGCTCCGGGGTGGCGCCTGTCGTTTGGCCGACGGACGGCCTCCTCTTCACTCCTGAGCTCCGGCAAAAAGGCACGGCGGCCATCACGCTGCGAAATCAGACCGATCGGGAGCGGGAGGTGGTGGTGGTTTGGCCAGCAGGGCTCCGTGGCACGGAATCTCTGCGCTTGCCGCCTTCGGGATCCCAGGAGGTAAGCGTCAGCGTTGTGGACCCGGTCCCGCAGGTGATCCGTAGCGAGGCGGTCGTTTGCAGCGGCAACTACGAAGGGAAGATGCCGGTCGTTGTGTATCCGATGGCTGCGACGTTCGAGGTGAAGCCCGGGAATGCCCTTCACCTCGGAGCCGTCCGGGTCGGCCGTCAGGCTGAAGGTCGATTGACGGTAAAAAACACCGGCGAGGTCGCTTCTCCGATCAAGCTACAGGTGCCGGACGGGGTCAGCATTCTCCCGGATGTGAGTGCTCAGGTCCTTGAGCCGGGCAGCGAATTGGAGCTCCGGTTTTCGTTCACGCCACTGAAGGCCGGAGAGTTTTCAGAAACGATCCGCATCGGGGCCGGCTCGGGCGAGCCGGTCGCAGTCCAAATAAAGGCCGATGTGAGGGAAAGCGGACCTCTTCCCGTCGGGGAGTTTCTTCAAGTGCCGAAGGTGGTTCCTGAGACTCCGGCTCCGGTGATCCCTCTGGGAGGGGTGCCGCCTGTCGGAGCAATCTGGCTGCTGTCGGCCGCGCCGCATGAGATCAAGCTCGGCTGGGATCTGACGTCGCCGGAGACGTCCGGTTATCGGATCGAGCGCCGGCAACTCAGGCGCTTGCCTGATGGAAGCACGGCCGTGGAGTGGGTCGAGTTTACCGGCGTCAAAGTGACGATCGCCGATGGCAAGGTCACGGCGCACTTCAGCCGTCTTGCCGAGAACAACCTCTGGACGATCAGGATCACCGGTTTGGATGCGATGGGCAAGGAGGGAGCGCCCTCGCCGGCTTTTCAGATGGCGACCACACAAAGCAAGCGGTTGGAGCTGAGCCCGTGGTTTCTCCTTCCGGTTTTTGTCGTGATGGCGGCAGTTGCTGGATGGCTGGCGAGACGCCGGCGCCAGGCGCTGCTGGCCAGAGAAGATGAGAAGCTGGCGCGGCTGGAGTCTGAGTGATGCACTTGCCATGCTCTGGCGGAAGACTCAAAATATCTACTGTGAACCGCGCCGTTCTCTTCCTGCTCGCCGGCCTACTGCTCTCCGCCTGCGGGCCTTCTTTGAAGGGCTACAAGACGCGCTCTTACTCGATCAAAGGGATCCGCTATGAACCCTTGGAGCCACGCGGGGCTCTGGGGTTTGTGGAGGAGGGCACGGCCTCTCATTACCGTGAAGGATGGTTTATTTTCCCCGGCAAGACCGCAACCGGCGAGTCGCTCTGGCCCTGGACCCGTGCGGCAGCGCACAAAACGTTGCCCCTGCCGTGCAAGATCCGTGTGACGAACCTGAACAACGGCCGCCGCGTCACCGTGCGCGTCAACGACCGCGGGCCGTTCATCCCCGGCCGCATCCTGGATGTCACGGGTCCGGTTGCCAAGGAGCTGGGCTTCTATCGGGCCGGTCTTGCTCCGGTCCGGATCGAAGTTCTCAGCGTGGGAGATGGCCGCTACCGGATCCGCTAGATTGCTATCACACCAGACCACAAGTTTTCCGTCATGAGCGTCATCATTGCCATCCCTGCCCGCTACCACTCGACCCGTCTGCCCGGAAAACCGCTGATTCCCATCGCAGGAAAACCGATGATCCAGCACGTGGTGGAGAGGGCCCGCGAGGTGCGGCTTGCCGATCGTGTGGTGGTCGCCACCGATGACGAACGCATCGCGGCCGCGGTCGCAGCGTTCGGCGCCGAGGTCGTGATGACGCTGCCGACACATCCCTCGGGAACTGACCGCCTCGTCGAGGTTTCCAAAACGATCCCGGGAGACCTCTTCGTGAACCTTCAGGGCGACGAGCCGCTGGTGCGTCCGGCGGATATCGATCTCCTCATCGCCGGGATGCTTGCGGATCCCGACCTGCCGGTGGGAACGCTCTGTCATCCCCTGCCGGCCGCCGAGGCTTCCGATCCGAATCTTGTGAAGGTGGTGGTCGCGGCCAATGGCGATGCGCTCTACTTCAGCCGGGCCTGTATCCCCTTCCGGCGCGATGAGGGCGATGCGGTCGATTACCTGAAGCACGTTGGCGTCTACGCTTATCGCCGCACCGTCCTCGAAAAATACTCCAACCTCACGCAGCCGATGATCGAGAAGGCGGAAAAGCTCGAGCAGCTCCGCCTGCTTCACGCAGGATTCCGCATCCGTGCCTTCCACGTCGAGCCGACGGGGCCGGGAGTCGATACGCTGGAGTCCCTTGCCGAGGTGCGGCGGATGCTGGAGGGGGAGCCGGCTCGAAACGGTTCTTGAAAATCCGGAGCCGGATGGTTAAAGCCGGTCAAAGTGATTTCCATCATGAACACACGAATCGTAGCCGCCTCTGTCACAAGCCTCGCCATCCTGACCAGCGCTTGTGAGAACCTGACCCCCGGGGAAAATGCCGCGCTCTACGGCACTGCTGCCGGCCTGGCTGTGGGAATCCCGCTCGCCGTGACCGGCGTCGATCCGGCCATCACGATCCCTGTAACCGCCGGTGCCGTCGCCGTCGCCGCAGGCACTGCTTACATCGTTTCCAAAAACCAGGCCACCGAGCGCCAGCGCAAGATCGCCGAGCAGCGCGCCCGCCTTTATATGGCCCGCCTCGAGAAGCAGCGCCAGGAGGAGGCCGCCCGCACGGCGAGCAAGCCCGCCAAGAAGCCCCGCTACATCGCCGTGAAGACGGAGAAGTCGGAAAATTCCCAGGGTAAGGCATCGGTCATGGTCTTCGATACCCAGACGAACGAAGTCGTCGGGAACAACGTCTACGACCTGAAGTCGGCACCGCAGGTGGGCCAAACCGCAAAGTTTGACACCTACTCCGCACAATACGTCGGAACCGGAAACTAAGCATTTCCGGCCGGTGTAGCGACGACTTGCTCGGAAGGCGGAAAGAAGCCTGGTCCGCCCTTGGGCCGGTTACGCCTCACGATCCGGTCGTGACGGCGTGAAGACCGTCAGGCCGGTGAGGTCCTTGCGCTGAGGGCCGAGCAGGCTGAAGAGGTAGCCGGCCACCATGCAGGAAAGGATCGCGATCGGCACGTAGGTCGACCAGTGCAGGGGAGTGAAAAGCTTCACGCACAAGGTCGTGATCACGCTGATGATCGCGCCGCAGACCGCGCCGAAGCCGGTGGCGCGCGTGCTGAACATGCCGAGCGAGTAAACGCCCACAATCCCGCCGCCGAGCAGCGCGACAATCTGGTTCCACGTCACCATCATCGACTTCAGATTCAAGGCGGCGAGGAGGAGTGCGGTGACGGTCGCCAGAATGCCAACGAGATAAGAGGTGGATTTCAGAACGAAGAGGCGTTCGCGGTCCGAGGCGTTCGGGCGGGCGGGCAGGTAAAAATCCTGCGTGAAGATCGTCGCCACGCTGTTCATGCCCGAGGCGACGGTTGCCATGGCCGAAGCGAAGATAGCCGCCACGATCATGCCGGCGAAGCCGACCGGCATCGCCTGCGTGACGAAGAGCGGGACGATCTGGTCGTTTTGCGCGGTGGCGTCGAACTTGTCGGGGTGCGCCCGGAAGTAGCAGAAAATCGCGATGCCGAGGATCTGCGTGATCAGGCCGATGATCACCCCGCAGGCCATGCTCATCGCCGTCACTTTGCGCACCTCTTTCGTCGGTGAGGAGAAAATGCGCTGGATGATCGGCTGGTCGCCGGCCGGAACGACGGTCGCGACAAGGATGCCGTTGATCAGCATGATCCAGAGGGCGGGAACGGTGATGTCCCAGGTGAGCAGGGCAAGGTCGAACTTGTGATGGCTCATCCCGGTCTGGACAAACTCCGATACGCCTCCCGGCAGACTGATAAGGCAGACCACGATCATCGCGATCGGCGCGATGAGCTTTAAAAACCCTTGGAAGACCTCGGTCCAGATAACGGCTTCGAAACCGCCGAGCGCCGTGTAGATGGTCGTGAGCACGCCCATGAGGATCACGCTCAGGTAGACGTCCATCCCGGTGACGACCGAGATCGCCAGCGCGGGGAGGAGAAGGACGACGCTGCCGCGGCCGAAGGTCTGGAAAAGAATGCACTGCGCGCTCGCAATGAGGCGGAGCGGGCGGTTGAACCGGCGGTCGAGATACTCGTAGGTCGACGTGATGTTCATCCGCCGCAGCAGCGGAAAAATCAGATAGGCCGTGATGAAAAAGCCGGGGATCAAAATCAGAACCGGCATCAGCCAGACCAGATTCGTGCTGAAGGCGAGTGCCGGCACGGCCATGAAGCTGATCGCGCTCGCGCCTGTCGCAAACATGCTGATGCCTGCCGCCCACCAGCGGACCTTGCGTCCGCCGAGGGAGAATTCCTCGCTCGTTTCCTGCTTGCGCGAGAAATAGAACCCGATCCCCATCACGAGAAGGAAGTAGCTCGCGATCACCAAGTAGTCGGGCCATTCGAGCGAACGGCTGGAGCGCACAAACGCCAGATCAAAAACCCCGCCATCCGGACCGCCCGAAAGAGCCAGAACTCCGTTTTCCGAACGCGCCGCAAGCGGGAAGTGGAGGGTCACCGGCGCCTCGAATTTCGACCAGGCATCCGTGATCGTGTGGAAGCAAAGCGGCACGTCGCTCCCGGCTGCGGTTGGGTCTGGGGCGCCGGGCACAACATCGGTCACACTGCCGCCGCCGAGGACAATGACTTGCGCCTGCCCGATGGGCACCGCACTGCCGCCCACAATCGGGCGGGGCATGGGGGCCATTTCCTTCCAGCCTGAGAGATCCGTCCCCTCCAGCGGGACCGGCCGGAAGGTCCAGGCCTGATCGAGGGCCTTAAGCCCATTCGCCGCCGGCCCAAGGCCGCCAAAAAGTGCCAGCATGCCGTACTGTTCCGTGGCAGCCGCGAATGCGAATCCCTCGCCCGGGAAATCCGGCCCCGCCTTCCACCCCGATTCCGGCGTGCTCAGGTCAAGCGTCCACATTTTCTTCGAGAAGACCGCGGGTGATACGCTGGTGAGACCTCCGGCAACATAGAGCTTCTGGCCGATGATCGCCACGGATGGAGCGGTGACTGCCTCCGGAAGAGCTGGTAATTCGTTGATTGCCGAACCGGCCGCTGTGATCAACTGAACCCCGGCGGACGGAGTGCTGCCCGCGAGGCCTCCTACCACCGCCACACGATCACCGGAGGAGGCGACGCCCGCCCATGCTGGAGACGAGAAGCCGGCCGGCTTCCATTCGTTGCCGTCCCGCACCCACACCGGACAGGAGCCATCCCCTGAAGTGGCGAGGAAGGTCTTGCCGCCTGCCGTCGCCAGAAAGCCGCCCTTCGTCCCGCTTCCCGGGACGGTGACCTGCGAACGCTCGATACGGATTTTTTGTAATCCCTCCCCTGAGGCAGTTGCCGCTGACAGCGGCAGAACGGAGGCTGCCAGCACAAGGGCAGCAAGCCAAAAGGAGCAAGAATGTCTGGAGGTGAAACCAACCGACCGGGAGAAAAATCGGGAACGCATCTACCCGCGGAGCATGCGCAGAGTGG
>CAZSMN010000126.1:0-10074 GCA_964607615.1 uncultured Chthoniobacterales bacterium
GGAAGAGCGATTCAGAACCCAGGATCAACGTGTTGTTGTTGCCCGGAGTGCCGATCGAAAGCTCCCTGGTGTCGGCCGAATCCAGCCCCGGGTAGAGGACCCCCTGATGGCCGCCGATGGTGCTGGAGATCGTGACGTTCGCATCCATGACCAGTCCGATGCTGCCGGTGCCGGCCAGCGTGGCGTCACCGGCCGCAGCCGACGTCGCCTGACCGGCGACGCTGTAGTTGCCTGTGGTCGCGGTGGTTCCCGTAATGACAAGCGTGCCTTCCGAGACCGTCGTGCGGGAATAGGTATTCGAACCGGAGAGAATCAGGGTCCCGCTGCCGGTTTTGCTGACGCTGCCCGATCCGGAAATCACGCCCGCGAACGTAGTGTTCGCGGACTGGTTGACAGTAAAGGTCGTGCCGGCCTCGGTGGAGAGTTCCCCGCCCGTGCCGCTCAAACGGGACGCGGTGAAGCTGAAGTCCAGGTCGAGGACGCCACCGTTGACCGTGATCGGCGTGTTGGCCGCCAACGATTCGGCGAAGGGGATCTGCAGAAGGCCGGCGTTGACCACCGTGCCGCCGCTGTAGGTGTTGGTGCCCTGCAACAGCGATTCGCCGGAGCCGGTTTTGGTCAGAGCGCCGACCCCGGAGATATTCCCATTCAAGGCCGCCGAGGTAGCGATCCCGTTTTCCAGGGTCCCTCCCCCGGCTTGCAAGGTGATGTCGCGCTCGGTGAAGTACACGTCATTCCCGGTCAGATCGAGAACCTCCAGGGTGCCGCCGTCCATCGTGAGGCTGCTACCGGGATTGCCCATCCGGTCGCCCAGGTTGGTCTGGAGACTCACAACGAGGCTTCCGCCCTGGAGGAACGTGCCGCCGGAGTAGGTGTTGTTGCCGCTCAGTTGGAGGCGGCCCGTGCCGGTCTTGACCAGGGCACCGGTCCCCGTGAGGGCGACATTGATGGTCGAGGCGACATTGGTCTCGAGCGTCAATCCGGACCCGGTCAGGGTCACGGAAGCGGGGCCGGAAGACGGGGTAAAGCGGAGAATCCCTCCGCCGGCCGCGCCCACGCGAACGGTGCCGCCATCAAACTCCGTCGTGGCGCTGCTGTGCACTTGAAGATCTCCTGTCGCAAGGACACCTCCATTCTCGACGACGATGTTCCCAAACGTCGTCATGGAACCCGTCCCGGCGTTTACGCTGAGTTGCCCCCCGTTGCGGATCACCAGGTTGCCGGTCACATCCACGCTCGAAGTCACGTCCAGCCTCCCGCCATCAATGGCGAGCGATCCGGGGGTCATCGGGTCCACGGACACAACCAACAAGGAGCCGGCCGCGCCGGTCCCCGTGAGCACTGCTTGCGGTAGGATCGTGATTGCGGCGTCGCTCCCCGCGTTGGGCACGCCGCCGCTCCAGTTGCCCGGCTCCAGCCAGTCCGAATTGATAGTGCCTGTCCATTCGGTGTACTGCGCACGGGCGGCCGGGTTGACCAGCACGAGCAGCAGCGCCAAGGCGGACGTCGTCACGAACCGCAAAGGTCGAAGCGGAGCGAAGATGGACGCCGGAGCCCACATGACGTGGGCATGGCTAGGCCTATTCTGGTCCAGCGTCAATGGGAAAGGCTGAGCCAACGGACCATCGCCACGAGAAGGCGCGGCAAGTTCGTGCGCGGCGGCATCGCCCGGAGTTGGCCCGGGAAAAGATCCGCTCGCTGGCCCGATTGCGTGGGCTGACCGTGCTGCCGCTCACGCTTGAGAGAGCCCATCTCACGCTGGACCTGTGCGTCCCGGCAGGGTTGCTTCGACCGCCCGCTCGCCGCAGTGATGATCCTCGAAAAACATTCCGGTCATCCTCACGGAGAATGTGTCGGACTTTTCAGGCATCTCAGGCATTACTCCGATCAATTCTTTTGCTTGCCACCGCCTCGTAAGCGATCTGTCTTGAGGAATTCCCGTGATGGCGGATTTTATGCTGCTCGAGATTTCCGTCCATGCTTCTGACGACGGGTCGGGTTTACCTCGCAAAGAGTATGAAGGTGGCAATAATCGGCAACTCCGGGTCGGGAAAATCGACTTACGCAAGCAAACTTGCGGAAGGCTGCCCGACCTCCATTCTCGACCTTGACCTCGTGTTCTGGCGGCCCGGCTCTCCCGTTGAGCGTCCTGCCGCGGAACGAATGGCCGACGTTCAGCGTTTTTGCGGCAAACACGATTCGTGGATCATCGAGGGCTGCTACGCGGACTTGATTGCGGCCTCTTTTCCATGGCGTCCCGAGCTTATCTTCCTGGATCCGGGAAGGGACGTTTGCCTCTCCAACTGTCGGCGGCGCCCGCATGAGGCACACAAGTATCCAACCAAGGAAGATCAGGATCGAAATCTGGATTTCTTGATCCAGTGGGTTTCTGACTACTATCAGCGCGACGGCTTGATGTCCTATCGCGCACACCAAGCCCTCTTTGATGGATACGAAGGGCCGAAAATAAGAATGCAGAGCCAGGACTAGCTTGATGGATGTCAGGGAAAGCGGTCGGTCCGGGCATTTTATCCTTTTTCGATGCGGGGGTCTGCGTGCCTTATCGCCGGTGCTCGCGAAGCGCTCACCGCGCTTGATGCGGATGCCCTCCGTCACGGCGGATGAGGTGCCAGTGGGGTGCAGGTAATTGCGCTTGTTTTTCCAATCTGCAAGTCGCGCCAGGCGAGGACTTGCCCGGCCGGCGAGACACCGGTTGATCGAATCGTTCCGGATGGCCTTGGCGAGCGGATCGGCAGGCTTTGCGGCCAGACTCAGAACGTGAAGCCCACTCCGAACTGCCAGTTGCCGAACGGGTCGCCGTCGTGGCGGACGAGATTGAGGCCGTAGTCGAGGCGGAGGGCGCCGAGGGGGGTGTAAAGCCGGAGGCCGGCGCCGGGCGCGATGCGGGTTTGGTCCCATGCCATGGCGTCGAGGTCGGGCGCGAGGTTTCCCACATCGGTGAAAACCGCCACGAAAATCCCCTGCCAGACCGGCCACTGGAGTTCGATATTGGCCAGAAAGAAGGCCTGTCCGCCGGTTGGCACGCCCTCGTCATCACGAGGCGCCATGCCATCGAGCTGGAAGCTTCGCACCGAGTCGGGTCCGCCAAGGAAGAAGCGCTCAGGGACCGGAACCTCACCGGTATCCGAGTAAGGAAGGATGACGCGGGCACGGTGGTTGAGAACGACGACCGGCACGAACGGGCGTTCCGGCAGGATTTCGCGGAGCGGCAGATACCATGTCGCCTGTGCGGTCAGACGGAAAAACGAGACATCCCCGAGCAAGGCCTCGGAGGCGACACCCGCATCATACCGGAGGTTGTAACCGCTCATCGGCGCGAGGACGTTGTTCCGTCGGTCGAGCTGCTGATAAAAGCTCAGCATGCCGATCGTGTAGTCTTCGAGGGCATCCGACTCGTTGCCGGAAAAAATGACCGCATCGGTCGTCGTCCGGCGCTCATAATCGATCCCCCAGCCGGTGAGATTCCGGTCGCTGTCGCGGCCGGCGAGCCCGAGGAGGGCACCATATTGGATGGCACGGAACGCCGGCAGCTCGCGCCTCAGAGCAAAAGCGGTGACGCGACCGGTCAGCTCCTGGCCGAAGAGCCACGGATCTGCCAGCGTGGCAACGCCGCCGTAGCTCCGCTGGGAAACAAATCCTTCGAGGCTGAAGCGGTTGAGCGAGCCGAAGACATTGCGATCGACAAAGGTGGCATTGAGAAACGCCCGGTCCCACTGGCTGTAGCCGACGGTGGTCGAGAGGTGGCGGGCTTTGCCCTCCTCAACGGTGAGATCGACATCGACGGTGCCATCCGGCTGCGGCGTGGTCTTGATATCCACTCCGGAAAACGCGCCCGTGAACCAGAGCCGGCGCTCGGCGGCATCCATCGCCGTGGCATCAAATTCCTTCCCGCTCCGGATGCCGAACTTCCGCAACAACGCGCGAGACGCCGTGCGCGAGAGTCCGCTTGCCGCGATGTGGCCGATGAACATTTTCCGCCCCGGTGCAATGGCGGCGACGATCTGCACAAGACCATCGGATCCGGCCTCCAACCGCACATCGACCGACGCTTTGTAATACCCGTGTGCCCGCAGAAAATCGACCGTGCGCGAGCGGACAAGCACTTCGTCTTTCGGCCGGAAGGGCCGGTTTTGAAACGGCTCGAGCGCTTTCCGCAATGCGGCCTCCTCGGGGATCGACGGTCCTTCGACCCGCACCGTCTGGATACGGAAGGGCAGGCCCTCGTCGATCTGCAACGTCACATCCCTCGCATCGGCCGCGACACCGTCCGTGATATCCGCCGTCACCTGCGCGTTCAGAAAGCCATTCGCGACAAAGGTCGAGCGCACACGCGCGGCCGCATCGTCGATGGCATGCGGCACAAAATGCAGCCGCCCGATCGGCGTGCGGGTCGCCTGGCGGAGCGAGGCGAGAAACACCTCCCGTGCCCGGTCCTGCCCCAGTCCGTTCCCACCCTCGACGTTCACTCGCCCGAGCCGGAAACGCGGGCCTTCCATGATGGAAAAAACCACGCGGGACGGGCTGAAAGTGTAGTCCACCTCCGCATCGGGGAAGCCCTGGAGAAAATAGAATTCCCGGAGAAAAAACGCCCCGTCATCCGCGGTCGTGACGTCATCCGCAATCGTGACGTCGTAGCGCGCGAGCGCCCGCGAGAGTGTGGTTGCGGGGAAAAGCGTGTTGCCCTCGAAGACCACTTCGGGAGCGCCCGCGGCGGTCAGCGGTCCCGCCACCGGCAGCCATGCGGCCGCCAGGAGCAACCATTTCATCGGAAACGCCAGGTGTAGGTGACGCCGGCCTGATAGAATCCGTAGCCGTCACGCCCGGTCATCAGATCGAGCTGGTCCCAAAGGCGGAAGGTGCCGCGGAGCGACGTGGCCTCGCCCGGAGCCTGCGCGGGAGTCGAGGAGATATTGAAGCGGTTCACGATCTCATCGAGATCGATGCCGGGCACATGGAATTCGCGGGCCAGCGACCGCAGGACGAGGAGCCCGCCCTGCCCGATGGCCGCATCGCCGAACGCCGCCCCGCCTGTCGCGCCCGGCGCGATGCCGGCCGTCAGCAGGAGGACGAGCGCCTCCTGCGGCAGCGGGGGTTCGGAGCGGAGAATCATCTTGTTCTCGTTCATCGGGCCGAAAACAAAGGCCTGAATCTCGTAACCGGGCATCGGAGCGGAACCGCGGATGTCGAGCATCGGCACCCACGGCGCATCGGGGAGAAAATCGATGCGCCCGTCGGGGATCGTCATGGTGGTGAACGGCAGGAACGCACGCACCTCGCTGAGGCGGATGCGGCCGACCGGCACCGGGCTGCCCAGCGTTCCGGTGAAGGTGATATCGGGGATGATCTCGCCGTCGGCGATGTTGCCCTTCAGGAGGAACGGGGTTTCGTTGACCAGTTTGACGTTGAGCGCCCACTGCGAGAACGGCGCCGGCACCGTGCCCGGAGCAATCGGCGAGGCGAGCGTCGGCGCTTCCTCGCCCGGCATCGGGACGAGCAGGGGTGTGATCTCGAGGCGCTGGTAAATCCGGCCATCCACCAGACGAACGCTGCCCGTAAGGCTGCCGCCGCCCGGCCCGCCCGCGAGGGCAAGATCGACATTCGCGCGAAGCCGGACGCCCGCATCACGTGCCAGGAGGATTTTTTCTCCCTTGAGCTTCACATCGTAAACCGGCCCTTCGAAGGCGACACCTCCGGTCATCGTGAGCGGGCCGGCGCCGATCTCCCCACGGAAGCTCTCGATCGTTGCCCGGCGCCCGTCGAAGACCACGGAGGCATTCAGGTTGGTCAACGCCGGCGTTCGCGTGGAGACTTCATACGTGCCATTGCGCAGATCGATGCGCCCGGTGGCCTGCGGGTTGGCAATCGTGCCGGAGGCGACGACCCGGCCGGAGATTTCGCCCGAAAGCCGGCGCGCCGGAGGCAGGAACTGGCGGAACACGGAGACATCGGTTTTCGGAAACTCCGCCAAAGCATCAAAAGTACCCGCTGGGTTGATCCAACTCCATGTGCCGTTCTCGCCACGGGCAAGGCCGAACGGCATCGTCACCTTGATGTTCATGGGACGGAACCCCGCCGTCGCCAAGGTACCCTCCATCGATGCCGTCCCGTCAGCAGCTTTCAGCTGAAGGTCGAGGGTGGACTCCGGGAGATTCTGAGCCGCAGCCGTGCGGATGCGCGTGACGGCAAGCTGGCCGTTGGCGCGAAGCTGGGCCGGCCGGCCACCGGACTCGAGGTTGATGCGCAGGAAGCCGAGCGCGGGGCTCTCCTGGCCGGAGAGGCGGAAGAGGTCCTGAAGATTGAGCTCCCGGGGCGTCACGAGCCGGACATAGGTTTCGCTCTCCGCATCGATGGCCGCCTGCCAGTCGCCGTTACCGAGAGCAGCGAAGACGTTAAGCGGCAGGTAGGCAGCACCCTCGAGCAGGAGGTTTTGTCCGCCATGGAGCTCGAGGTCCTGGACGGTGATGCCGGCCGATGCGACGGTCGCGCGGGAGTTCAGGCGCAGGGGGCCTTTTTCGAGCGTGAACTTCGAAAAATAGAGATTCTGCGGCGAGTAAGTTCCCGTGAACGCGCCGGAGAGTCCGCCCGGCGTGGCGTCCGAGACGAGATTCGCGAGCTGGATGTCGAAGGCACCGGAGTGGGCATTCCATGTGCCGTCGCCCTGCCATTTGCCCGCGAGCGATCCTGAGGAAACGACCGTCGTCCCGGGCGCGCGGAACGGCCGGAGGTAGGCAGCCAGATCAGCGATGCGCCCTTCGACCTCGGCGGCGTAGGTATGGGGCGCGGCAATGCCCACCGTGCCGCGCACGCCGACCCGGTCCTTTCCGGAATTGATCTCGAGCTTCGCAATCTCGGCTTCTTTCCTCCGGAAAACCGCTTCGAGCTTGAGCGAGGTTTCGGGGAGGGAGCGGTAGCGGATGCCCGAGGACTCGACGCTCAGATAGCCTTCCAACTGCCCCTCGCGGCCGCTCAGCGCGCCGGCCGCGGTCATGCGTCCGGTGAGATCGCCTTTCGGGTCACCGAGGAGACCGCCGAGAGATTCCAGTTCCTTGATGTCGGCGTTCACATTGAGAAGGAACGGCGCCTTGGCGATCTCCTTGAAACCTTCCGCCAGCGAGACCTCGCCGTTGAAATTGACCCGGTTCTCCTTCTGCCGGAGATCGAAATTGGTCACCACCAGACGGCGGTGGATGAGGCTGGCACCGACTTCGAGGGATTCCCACCCGCGGTCATTCCAGCGGAATCCCGCCGCCACGAGACGGAGCGATGCCTCGGCATCGGCGGGCCGCGCCGGATCGCCGCGGAAGGTGAGCCGTCCCTCCACGAGGCGGCCCGACATCCGCTCGCGGAATCCTGCGAGAGCCGGGAGCTGGTCGAGCGGGATATTCGCCGACCAGAAGGCCGCTTCGACGACCTTGCCGAGCTTGAGATCTCCACGGAGTGAGCCGCCGAAAAGCGAGGCACGGAACGAAGCGGCAGCGCCCCCCGATTGCAGGAGATCGACCGTGGCATTGTCGAGCTGAACGCCTTCCTGGATCTTCACACCTCCCAGGGAGATCGTGCCGGCCTTCCACGAGGTCTGTCCGGAGAGCGGTCCCAGTGTTTTTGACCATGCCCCGCTCCGCAGTCCGAGCTCAGCGGCTTCCAGACGACCTTCGCTCTGCTCCGAGAGGGTCACTCCCAGACTGCGGACAAAAAACGACTGATCGACATCCACCCACGAGCCGGTGAGGCCCTCGAGCTGGATCTCCCGCGGGAGCCATCGGACATCCGGCGGTTCGTCGGACGAACTGCCGCCGGTAAAGTCACCGGCATGGAAATCGCCTTCTCCTTCCGCGATTCGCACGCGCTGGATCCAGCGGGCGGACTTTTCGAACCACGTCAGCGGATTCGTAAGGACGATCTCGACGAGGCCGATGTCGACGCGGGTCTCCTTCGATTCGAGACGGATTTTTTCGAGCTTCACGGCCTGCCCGATCCGGGCGTCCACTTGCCCGATGGAAACCGTGAGGCCTTGCGAAACCGCGGTCCGCTCAAGGATTTCCCGCAATCCGCGGCTCAGGAGGGCCGGATGGATGAGCCACGCCGCAACGGCGAGAACAACGATACCGGCCAGGAGGCGGTAGCGGCGCTTTCGGGGTTTGGCGGGCGGGTTTTCGGACATGGACGGTAGGACACTACAACGCTTCGCCGCCGGTAATCCAGCGCCACTGCACACCCTTTGCCGGCATCAAAAAACCCCGTCTTTCACGGTTCCGCATGCCGACCGGCCATTGCGAACGACACAACGCTCGAGCTGCGCGCCCGGTGAAATGATCGCGTTCTCCCAGGCAACCACGTCACGTAGAACCGCGCCGGCACCGACCTTCGCACCGGGACCAATCGAGCAAAACCCCTCAAGGCGCGCCGTGGGATCAACCGCCGCCGCGGGCGAAATCGCTTGAGGCCAGTCGGGTTCGATGTAGCTGAGCCGGCGTCCGACGAGCCATCCGTGCGCGTCGAGATACGAGGCCTGCGTGCCAAGGTCGAACCAGACGCCCTCGTCCACCACCACGGCGCCGATCGGATATCCGCGCCGGATCAGCTCGACGTAAATCGGGATAATCGAAACAACCTCCCCCGCGGGAATATGCGGGAAAATCTCCGGCGAGAGCAGGCTGATCCCGGTGAACAGAAACGCGGGCTCTTCGCGTCCGCCGATCGCCCCCCGGATGTCGGTGACCCGGCCCGCCGCCGTGTCGCATTGCACGTGCGCCGGACCGCCCGATGACCGCAGCACGAGCGTGGCCAGGTTTTTCTCCGCCAGATGACGATCCCGCACGGGACCGAGCGGGAAATCCGCCAACACGTCTCCGTTATAAACCCAGAAGTCTGAGTCCCCGAGCAAGTCGGCAACATTCCGGATCCCACCGCCCGTCTCCAGCAGGACCGGCTCGTTGCGGAAACGAACCTCCCGCCCGCGATACTCCGCGAGGCCGTCGCGCTCGCCGAGGAGATCGGCATAGGCCCCCGGACAATGGTGGGTATTCACCACGAAACGGGAAGCGCCTGCCTGCAGAAGATGGTCGAAGGCAAACGTGAGAAGCGGCTTTCCAAACAGGGGCACCAGCGGCTTCGGGCGCTCGTCGGTGAGCGGTCGGAGCCGCGTTCCGAGTCCCGCCCCGAGTACAAAGGCCGGCAGGGCCTTCACCCGGCCGCCTCCACCGTGAGCCGCAAGATCGCATCCGCCGCACATGCCGCGCCGAAGCCGTTGTCGATATTCACCACCGTCACCCGGCTCCCGCAGCTCGTGAGCATCCCGAGCAGCGCGGAGATTCCACCCAGGTTCGCCCCGTAGCCAACACTCGTCGGCACCGCAACCAACGGACGGTCGACCAGCCCGGCCACCACACTCGGCAGCGTGCCCTCCATGCCGGCCACCACGACAAGCACCCCGCACGCCCGCAGTCGGTCGATCTCGCCCAGCAGGCGGTGCAATCCGGCCACCCCCACGTCCGTGACGCGCTCGACCCGCTGCCCGAAGGCTTCCAGCGTCACCGCCGCTTCATCCGCCACCGGCAGATCGGCTGTGCCCGCACAGACGACGCCGACCGAAAATTTCGCCCGCGAAGGCTCGCACGCCCCGATCGTGATGCAGCGCGCCCGGCCATGCCAGACCGCCTCGGGATACACGCCGGCGACCGCCTCGAAATGCGCCTCATCCGCCCGCGTCGCCAGCACCGACTGTCCGGCCGCCCTCAGCTGACCGGCGATCGCCGCCACTTCCGACGGCAGCTTTCCCGCACAAAAAATTGTCTCCGGCCGGCCGCAGCGGCGCGCACGGTCGAGATCCACCCGCGCGAACTCAGACATCCGTCGACAGGAACATGCGCATCGGCACCATCCCGCTCTCCACGAAGCCGTGCTTGAGATAAAATTTCCGCGACTCGCTCGGGCGGTCCGTCAGCAGCGTGATCCGGAGAAACTTCTTCTGACGCGCAAAATCCAGCGCGTAGTTCAAAAGCCGCGACCCGAGCCCGTGGCCGCGGTGGTCGCGTTGGATCACCAGATCCTCCA
>CAZSMN010000127.1:0-10053 GCA_964607615.1 uncultured Chthoniobacterales bacterium
AGACGATCGCCTTCATCCCGCAGGTGAGCCTGCTCTGGCAGCACGAGTTCCTGCAGAATTCGCGCACCATCGGAGCCGCCCTGGACGGCGGAGCCGGCCCGGGCTTCGACTACGCAACGAGCACACCGTCCCGCGACGCGGCCTACGCCGGTGCGGGCTTCACCCTGCGCGTCGGAGAAACCGTCAGCTTCAATGCGAACTACAACGTGAACTTCGGCCGCGACGACTTCTTCAGCAACATGGTCTCCGGCGGACTCAATATCAGCTTCTGAGCGATGCCGCCTCAGGGCTGGGAGGAGAGCGAGAGAGGAAGAACACCGTGCCCAAGCTGCTGACGCGGGGTTGCGGCCTTCGCCGGACCGGAGCAATGGATATGGTATTTTTTAAAGCGTTCTAAATCCGAAGGTTCGCGTGCATGCCGGCTCGAAGGTGTGTCAGCGCTTTCGACGTTCGCACCTGCCGGTGGGTGCGCCGGATCTGGAGTGGAGGGTCGGAACGCCGAGCGCCTGTTGGCACTGCGTTCTGTAGCCTTGGCCCTATCGTTTCGCGGCGTTGCGCCGCGTGGTATACCGGCCGAGGAGGAACAAACCCGCGGCGACCACGACCAAGGCGGCGACGGAGGGCTCGGGGATGGCCGTTAGCTGGAAGGTGAGGCTGTTGCTCCCGACGGAAAACGTTCCGGCGAAGCCGCCGCCGTTGGTGAATCCGAAGTCCCCCGCGGTGAAGGTGGTGCTACCGAAATCGACGAGCGTGTAGGTCTGGCCGACCGCCCATCCGTTATCGACAAACGTGAATTGGTAACTGCCGCTGCCGCTCTTGAGAAAACCGCCGCTGAGGGCCAGCCGGTCGCCGGAGAGGCTGCCAAGCTCAAAGGCCAGCTCTGCGCCGGCAGCCCATGAGAGCGAATCCGCGTGCAAGGTGTCGATCGAGTTGCCCGGGGCCAGAGTCGCCCCGTTTTCCAGAACGATTGCTCCCGCAAGGCCTGATCCTCCCAGGGTGGCGCCATCCGCCACGGTCATCGTGCTGGCGCTGAGTTCGCCATTGAGAATCAGAGTGCCGGCACTGACGAGGGTATTCCCCGTGTGGATGTTGTTTCCCGAGAGGGTCAGGACGCCGCTGCCCTGTTTGGTGAGCGAACCGTTGCCGCTGAGCGCAATCGCGGTGGCAACGGCGAAGTTTCCGGTATCAAGCGTAGCGCCGGCTCCAACGAGGGTGATCCCGCCCGCACCGAAGCCCGCGAAGAGGTCGGATTGGTTGCCGCTCAGGACGAGGGTGCCCCCGTTGAACGTGACCGTGCCATTTCCTGCGCCTTTGGAGATCTGGGCCGTGCTCACGGTGCCTTCGTTCAGGTAGAGGCTTCCGCTGGCGCCGCTGTAGACTGCCAGCGAGAGGTTGCCGGTGTTCGTCCAGGTTCCGCCGGAGATAGTGACTGAACCGTTCGAGTCGGAAAAGGTGCCGATCGCAGCGGAGGCACTTGAGATACTGCCCGAGCTGATCTCGAGCGTGCCGTTTCCGAGGAAGCCGACGGCAAGTTCGCCTGTCTGAGTCCAGTTTCCCCCGGTGACCGTCGCCGAGCCGGTCGAGCCGACATTGCGTCCGATGAATGTGTCTGAGTTCGAAAGGGTGCCGTTGCTGAGAGACAGGGTGCCGTTGCCGAAAAATCCGATGGAAAGGAAGCCCGACTGGCTCCAGTTGCCGCTTGAGATGGTCGCAGAGCCGGATGAACCGGCGGTGCGTCCAATGTAGCCATCCGTATTGGTAACGGTGCCGTTACCAAGGCTGAAGGTGCCATTGCCGTCGAAGCCGACGGTGAATTCGCCCGACTGGGTCCACCTTCCGCCGGTCACGTTGGCGGTGCCGGTCGAGCCGGCGGCACCGCCGATGACTCCTTCGGCGTTGGAAACGGTGCCACCACTGAGGTTGAGGGTGCCATTACCGAAGGCGCCGATGGCGAGACGGCCCGCTTGTGTCCAGTTGCCGCCGGTGACGTTGGCGATGCCGGTCACGCCGCTGCTGCGCCCGATCCCGATCATGCCGTTGGTATTGAAAATGGCGCCGCCAGTCAGGTTGATGGTGCCGTTGCCATCGGCTCCGATACTAAGGTCGCCCGAGTTGGTCCAGTTGCCTCCGGTGACGTTGGCTGTTCCCGTCCCGCTGCTTAGACCTCCAAGAACGCCGTCCCTGTTCGTAATGTTGCCGCCGCTGAGGTTCAGGGTTCCGTTGCCGCTGTAGCCGACGAAGAAATCAAGGTCGTGGCTCCAGCGTCCCCCGGAGACCTGAGCCGTGCCGGTCGAGCCGGCGCTCAATCCGAGGATTCCGTTCCGGTTGGAAACCGTGCCATTGGGACCGATGGAGACAACGGCGTTCTCGCCCGCGTCGGAGCCCGCCACGAGGTTGGCGGCAGAGTGGCTGACCGAGCCGCCGTTGCTTATGGCGAGCGTGCCTCCGCGCACGGTGGTGCCACCGGAATAGGTGTTGTTGCCGGTGAGTGTGAGCGTGCCGTTGCCCGCTTTGTTAAGGGAACCATCGCCCACGAGCCCGATCGCCGCACTGACTGCAAAGCCCTGGGTATCGATCGTGCCGCCGACGCCGGACAACACGACGCCACCAATACCAAATCCGCTGAAGAGGGTGGATTGGTTGCCGGTGACTCGCAGCGTACCGCCGGTGAAGGATACCGTGCCATTGCCCGCGCCCTTGGAAATCTGGCCGGTTTCCAGCGTGCCGCCGCTCAGGCTCACCACGCCGGTTGAGCCGACGGACCCGCCAACCGTGACGTTGCCGCTCAAAACGTAGCCGGTGCCACTGATGTGAAGTGTGCCATTGCCGGACCCGCCCACGGCGATGGTGCCGGAACTTTCCACGGTCCCGCCGGTGACATTCACCACACCGGCCGAGCCGGACTGTGCGGCCACATGCAGCGTGCCGACCGAGACTGTGCCGTTGCCGACGGCAAGCAGGCCGTTGCCGGCATTCCCCACCGTGATGGTGCCGGAATTTTCCACGGTCCCGCCGGTGACGTCGAACTTCCCGAACGAACCGGCGGAGCCACCGATCGAGGCGTTGCCGCTCGAAACGCTGCCGCCGCTGACGGTGAACGTGCCGTTGCCGCCATCCCCCACCGTGATGGTGCCGGAAGTTGTCACTGTCCCGCCACTGACATTCACCTCTCCGGTCGATCCGGACGTTTCACCTAAGGAGACCTCTGCGCTCGAGACGTTGCCACCGCTGACGTTCATGGTGCCGTTGCCGAAGAGTCCGACCGTTAGCGTGCCATTGTTGGTCCAACTTCCGCCACTGACGCTGGCCGTACCGGTCGAGTTAACGCTGTTGGCGATGAAAACCGAGATGCTCGAAAGCATGCCGCCGTCCAGTTGGAGCGTGCCATTGCCGCGGTTCCCGACGACAAGTTCGCCCGTATTCGTCCAGTTCCCGCCGGTGACGATTGCCGTGCCCGTCGAACCGTCGTCATTGCCGATATAGCTGTTCCGATTCGAGAGGGTGCCGTTAGCGCCGATCGAAAGGGTGCCCTCATCCCCGACGAGAAATCCAACCTGCAGGTCCGCCCCGAGCGTGGTGGAACCCCCGCCATCGATTTGCAGCGTGCCATTCCGGACGACCATGCCACCGAGATCGGAATTCTGGCCTCTGAGAAGGAGGGTGCCGGAGCCTTGCTTGATGAGCGTTCCTGCGCCGGACTCGATAATCGAGTATCCCATGCCCACGGTGAAATTCTGCGTATCGATCGTGCCTCCACCGGCCCGGATCGTCACATCCCCGGTCTCAAAGCCGCTGAACAGGTTGGTCTGATTATCGGTCAACCGCAGAGTTCCTCCATTGAAGGCAAAAACGCCGGAACCCGGGCCCTCGGAAACCTGAGCGGTGGCGAGAATCCCTCCGTCGAGGTTGAGGGAACCGGTCGAGCCCGAAAATTCCCCGAATCTCACCGACGGCGCGAAAACAAGCCCGGAGCCGCTGATCACCATGCTCCCGGTGCCCCGGACCCCGATCCGCATTTCACTGGCGGAGGTCAAGTTGCCTCCCGAGACCGTCACCGTTCCGATCCCGCTTGAAGCTGCACCGATCAAGGTTCTGCCAGTCCAGACGGTCCCGCCGGTTACATTGAGTGAGCCTTGGCCTTCGAAGCCAACGTCCAGGACGTCACTAACCGAGAGGTTCCCACCACTGACGTTGACAGCGCCAGTCGAACCAGCATTGCGGCCGATGGCACCGCCTATGCTGGATACCGTGCCGCCCGCCGCCACGGTCAGGCTCCCATTACCTGTCCACCCCACCGTCAGGAATGCTCCCACATCCCATGTCGGATTCACCGGCGGATTCGGAGCAACGTCGCCGGAGAAGCTGATCTGGCCCTGGAGAGGTTGGTCCGGCAAAAGAAGAACAACGGCTGCGAAAAAGACAGCGGAAGGAAGGGCGGGGCGGAGCTTCATTTCGGATTTCAGTTCGGTCGGTGAAGGCGCTTGGGCGGAAAAGTTCCCGCGTGTATCAGCATTTTTCCTGCCTGACGATGAATTTTTCGGCGAAAAAACGCGTTTTTGCAAACGCCGATACGTCCAAGCGGTCCCGCGGACGGAATCCAATCGCCTCCGTCCTGATGAGAATCGCCATTTCCTTCGAACGGTTTTGCCCGTAGGGTCGGTGCTGACCCATGATTCTCAGACACTTGGCTGATCACATCGTGAAAACCTCCCCGACGTGCGGAGCCATCCATGAGATTCTGCGTGGCGGGGAATGCTCCCCGAATCTTGCGCTGGCGTTCGATATCGGCCGGACGGTCCCGCATTATCACACGACCTTCGACGAGATCTATTTTGTCTTGGACGGGACGATTGACCTCCGGTTGTACGACCCGGCAACGGCGCTGATAACGGTCCATCATTTGGAGGCCAACGAGGTGTGCGTTATCACCAAGGGGATTCACCATCAGATCCTTGCCTCGTCACCTGCCAACCGCCTCGCGGTCATTACGTCCCCCCGCTTTGATATGTCCGACGAGCATGCCTCTGATGTTTTGAACCGGGAGTGACGGATAATCCCGGGCAAGCACCGGAAACCTGTTATCTCCCATCGGCCGTTGGCGCACGCACTCGAGTGGGCACGGTTTCCAAAGCCCGATCAAAGAATCGTCGCAGGATCCACCGTGGTTCGTTTGGGCCGGGCCGGAGCAAGGGCGGTGATTTGTGCCATTTGGGATTCGTCCAGTTCGAAGTCAAACAGGCGGAGGTTCTCCGCCATGCGTTGGGGGTTGCTGCTCTTGGGGAGGACGACATGGTCCTGCTGGATGCGCCAGCGAAGGATGACCTGGCCGGTCGAACGCCCAACATCGTTCGCGATCCGGCAGATCACAGGATCTTTCAAAAGCCCGAAAGCTCCCGAAGCAAAGGGAGCGTAGGCTTCCACAACAATGCCGCGTTCCTGGCAGAACCGGACAAGCTCGGGGCTCTGGCAGTAGGGATGGAGCTCGATTTGGTTGATTGCCGGAACCGTGCGCCCGGCATCCAGCAGGTCGCTCAGGTGGGATTCCGTAAAATTGCAAACCCCGATGGAAAGAGCATCTCCGCGCTTGTGGAGAGATTCAAACACCTCCCACACGGCAAGCCGGGCCTCAATGGCAAATCCGGCATCCGTGACATTGAAGGATCCCGGCCAATGCATGAGCAGGAGATCCACGGTGCCGAGACCCAGCTTCTCTTTCGATCGCTCAAAATCATCCAGAACCCGCTGCTGGATGTCCGGAACCTCATCCCAATTCCATGTGAGAAGGTGGGAGATCGCCACGTGAGGCGGAGCGGCCGCATGGGCGAGCTTGGTGGTGACAAAGAGGTCCTCACGCCTGAGCCGGCCCTCCGCCATGGCCCGCCCCAGGATGTCACCCACGTGGCGCTCGGTTCCATAGCAGTGCGCGCAATCGAAATGCCGGTATCCGGCCTCAAGAGCCAGAGTCACCGACCTCCAAGCCTCCTCGGGAAGAAATCCCTGAAAGCCGCCACCGCCCGTCCAGGCTCCAAAAGCGCATCCGAAACCCACCGAAGGGATTTTCTTTCCGTCAGGCAACGAGTGAGCAGGCAGGTTCATGAGGCAAACAATATCTCCGCGTGATTTCACATTCCGTCAACACCGGCCGCATCAAGCAAAGCGCCTCCAGGCGAAAGAACCTCTGTTTCCGGCTTCAATCCCCGATCCCCTCTGACGCAACGCCATGCTAAACCCCCGGCTTCCAAAAATGATCAAGTGCTCGGACCGACCCTTTTTTGCTTTTTCGACCCCATTTCGCAAAGTGCATAACACCCTCTAAGTTCCGGTTTTCGGATTATGAAGCCGGCCTGGATGGAAGATGCTGACCATCGCAATCAAAGAGGATGTTGTCCAAGCGATGGAGAACATTCCAGAAAGCGCAATGATCACCGTAATGGTGTCCCATGAGCCGGGTAGAAGCTCTTTGCCGTACCCAAGCGTCGTGTAGGTGCTCCCGCTGAAGAAGGCCGCCGCGTAGAAATCCGAAACCAGCCCCAGCAAAACCAGAGCTTTTGCCCAGATGGAGATTTCCACCAGATGGGAAAGCACCAGGAGAGAGATGCTCAGGTAGAGGAATACCCGCGAAACGAGCCGCTTCCTTTGCTCGAAGCACGGCACTGTGAACCGGTTGTGTAAAGACGTTACGCCCTCGATGAAGATGGCATGATTGATCAACACGAGAAAGAGGATCGCCAGACCGAGCAGGATGGGCGTTGATTGGGATGCCAGAAGCGCGGAGTCGTGCTCCAGTGGCGCGACTGGATTATGCGACGCGAAATGATCCATCCGGGGAGATTACCGGGGGATGTGGAAAACCTGCAAGCGTGGCGCCTCCCTCACCCTGCCATCGCGTTCCCTGCCTTGAGTCGCCAAACGGTGACCGGCAGACAACCGGCGAGATTTCAAACAAAACCTCCCGGCGGCATCCGAATGCCCCAAGGGCGGCTGCTACTTCCGCCCGTTGGCGGCGGCGACGCGGCTGCCCCATTCGAGGAGCTCTTTGGTGCAGTCGTCGCGGTCGAGAGCGCATTCGATGAGGACGGGGCCGTTCCGGTGGGCGCGGGCCTGGTCGATGGCGCGGGCGAGTTCGGCAGCAGTGTTGGCCTTGAGCCCGAGTCCGTCGCCATCCTCCGCATTGAAAACGCCGACAAGTCCGGCGTAGTCCCAGTTTTTGATGTTGTTGTAGGGGCCGTCGTGAATCTCGACCTCAATCGTGTAGCCGCGGTTGTTGAGGAGGAAAATGATCGGATTCGTGCGGAAGCGGATCATCGTCGAAACTTCCTGCGCGGTGAGCTGGAATGAGCCGTCTCCGATGAGGGCGACCGTCCGCCGGGCGTCGCCGCCGGCAATGGCGACGCCGAGTGTCGCGCCGGTCGCCCAGCCGATCGAGCCGTATTGCATCTGGAAATGGTAGTGCGTCCCATCGGGCAGGTGGAGCTTCTGGCCGTTGAACCACGAGTCGCCCGTCTCGATGACGAGGCTCGTCTTTTCGTCGATGAGATCCTGCACCTGCTGACGGAGCTCGCGCAGCGAAAGCGGCGTGTCGCCGGGCGGGATGGCCGCCAGTGTGGCCGGCTCATGCAGCCGCCGGAACGCATCGAGCGAGGCTGGCTTCGCGGAGACGCGGGCGGCGAGCGCCTCGAGGAAGTCGGCGAGGGGGACGTTGGAAAAATGATGATCCGCAAACGAGACGGAATCCGAATCGGCCTGCACGAGCTTTCCGGGTCCGATGAGCGCGGTCCATCCGACGGTCGTGTAGTCATTGAACATCGGGCCGGCAAAGATCTGGCAGTCGCTGGACTCGACGATCTCGGCACAATCCGGACTGCTCACCTCGCCCCAGTAGGTGCCGAGGAAGGCCGGGTGGGATTCCGGGAAAAGACCTTTGGCATTCGGCATCACGGCGACGGCGCATCCTAGGGCGTCGGCGAGTTTGCGGAAGGCAGCAATCGCACCGGCGGGCCGGAGTTTGACGCCAGCCACCAAAACAGGTTTCACCGCATGGGCAATCCGTTCGGCGGTTGCAGCGACGGCGGCCTCGAGGGCGACGGGATCCGTTGCGGGCTGCAGCGGCGGCAAGGTGAGAGGCGTCGCCGATGGGACCGCCTGCGAGGAGATGTTGCAGGCGATCTCCAAATAGACGGGCTTCTTTAGCGAAAGGCAGGTTGCCAGAGCATCGTCGATCGCGGCGGGCGCATCGGCAGCTCGGCGGACGATGATCGTCTTCGCGACCACCGGCTCGAAGCAGCGGGCGGCCTGGTAGAGGTCGGCCTCGCCGATCGTGTGGTGGAGGAGGTGTCCGGCCGGCGCGTCGTTTGAGTTCGGCCCGCCTGAGATGACGAGAACCGGGAGATCATCCGAATACGCACCGGCGGCCTCATTGATCACACTGAGCCCGCCGACCATGTAGGTCACGACCACGGCGGAGAAGCCGGCCTCGCGCGCGTAGCCGTCGGCCGCATAGCCGGCGTTGAGCTCGTTGCAGCAGCCGACCATGCGCAGGTCTGGCTGCTTGAGGAGTTCGTCCAGAAGGACCAGATTGAAATCTCCCGGGACGGAAAAAAAATCCTTGAGTCCGGCCTGGACGAGACGTTTGGCGAGGTAGGATCCGACGGTTTCAGACATGAGAGGAGTAGGAGGGGTTGTAGGTGCAACTCTGGATGTGGGCCTCGATATCCGCCGGGCGGGGGATGCCGGCGATGCCGAGGTCGAAGATCAACTCCGCGATGCGGACGGCGACCTTCTGCGATGCGGCGAAGATCCGGCTCTGGGGCGGGTAAATGAGCCCGCTGTCGAGTTGTTCCTGCGTCACCTGTTCGGCGACGGCCTGGGCTGCCCGGATGAAGAGGGCCTCGGGAACGCGGCGGGCTTCGGTGGCGAGCACGGCCATTCCCATCGCGGGGAAAATGTAAACGTTGTTGCCCTGGCCGGGGATGAACGTTTTTCCATTGAGCGTCACCGGACCGAACGGGCTTCCGCTTGCAAAGATCGCGCGGCCGTCGGACCACTTGTAAGCTTCCTCGGCCGTGCACTCCGAGCGCGACGTCGGGTTTGAATACGGGAAGATGATCGGGCGCTCATTGAGGCGCGCCATGGCTTCAATGACTTCCTGGTTGAAGAGTTTCGGCACCGTGCTCACGCCGATGATGGCGGTCGGTTTGATCGCCTCGATGGCCTCGACAAAGCTCGAAACCGGAGCGTGGTCGTGCGCGAACGGACGCTGGAACGGCTCAAGGTCGGTCCGCGAGGAAACGACCAATCCGTGCACGTCGAAGAGCCAGTTGTGGGAACGCCCGTCTTCCACCGTGCCGCCCTCGACAGCCGTCGCTTCGCTGATGAGCTCGGCAATCCCCGTCGCGGCCGATCCGGCGCCGAGGAAGAGGACGCGCTGGTCGGCCAGTTTCTGCCCTGTGACGCGCAGGGCGCCATAAAGGCCGGCGAGAGCGATGGCCGCCGTGCCCTGAATGTCATCGTTGTAGGTGCAGATTTTGTCGCGGTAGCGCTCGAGAATCGGCACGGCATGGAAGTTTGCAAAGTCTTCCCACTGGATGCAGCACTTCGGGAAAAGAGCGGTGACCGAGCTCACGAAGTCTTCGATAAAGTCGTCGTATTCCTGCCCGCGCACGCGCGGCTGGCGGAGGCCGAGGTAGAGCGGATCTTCGAGCAGGGCCTGGTTATTGGTCCCCACGTCGAGCGTGATGGGAAGCGTCATTTCCGGCGGAACCCCCGCGCAGGCGGTGTAAAGCGACAGCTTACCGATGGGAATGCCCATGCCGCCCACGCCCAGGTCGCCGAGGCCGAGGATGCGCTCGCCATCCGTCACCACGATGAACCGGATGTCTTTTTGCGGCCAGTTGCCGAGCAGCTCGCGAAGGCGGCCCTTCGCGGTGATTGGCAAATAAAGCCCGCGCGGCTTGCGAAGGATGTGGTCGAATTTCTGGCAGGCCTCGCCCACGGTCGGGGTGTAGACGAGCGGCATGAAGCTCGCGGGGTCGGACATCAGGACGGCGTAGAAGA
>CAZSMN010000128.1:0-10050 GCA_964607615.1 uncultured Chthoniobacterales bacterium
GGCTTCGTTCGCTATATAGTTGACGATATTTGAGGTATTCGCTGTTTCTGGCGTACCACAGAATATAGTCATTGACTACATCGAGTCCTTCCCCGCCCTTTCCACTGGTTTTGATGAAAGGTATGTTGGCTACTAAATTATCGTCTCCAAACACCTCATCCATCAGCGCCCGCACGCGGTGGACGTTCTCGTCGCCAATCTGCACAAACACCGACCCCGATTCGGTCAGCAGGTCGCGCGCCACGGTCAGCCGGTCGCGCAGGTAGGTGAGATAGCTGTGGATGCCGTCGCGCCAGGTGTCACGGAATGCCTTGACCTGCTCCGGCTCGCGCGTGATGTGGCCGGCGTTGCCGTCCTTGACGTCGCGGCTGGTCGTGCTCCACTGGAAGTTGCTGTTGAACTTAATCCCATAGGGCGGGTCGAAGTAGATGCACTGCACCTTGCCCCGCAAGCCCTCGCGCTCGGCGAGGCTGGCCATGACCTGGAGGGAGTCGCCAAGGATCATGCGGTTGGACCAGTTCTGGTCGTGGGCGTAGAACTCGGTCTTGTCCGCGCCCTTGGGGATGCCGTTGAAGTCGGCGAAGAGGTCGGGCGTGATCTCCCCGCTTTCCGCCTTCCGCTCTCCGGTCTCCCTCAACAGATCGTCGATGAGGGCCTTGGGGTGGACCTTTTCCTGGATGTAAAGAGGCGGGGCGTGGACGACGAGGTCGCTCCAGTCCTGCTCATCCTTCCCGCGCCAGACGAGCTGGGGATCGAGGTCGGTATTGCGCGGGTAGCGGAGGGTCTTGGGCCGCTCGTGCTCCTCTTGGATAATCGCCTGCTGCTCGGCGGAGGGGATGTTCTTCCGTTTGTCGGCCTCGTGCTTGAGCGTGGTGACGGTTTTGTAGGAAGCGGGTTTCTTGGCCATGCGGAGAAAAGGATGAATTATGAAGGGCGGGACTTTTTGGGCACCTTTGGCACATTTTTGGCACCATTCCCAATCGTCTCGTGAGATGACAGGGATGGACCATTTGGTCCATTTGTGGACCGATTTGCGGCTACAGGGATGGCCTCTTTGGCCCGTTCATCGCCCCTTGGCCAGTCGGTTTTGGGCCTGCGGCATGTCGCATAAATGTCCCATTCCAACGGAGTGGTCAGAGGCGGTTCATGGCCCGTTTCGTTGGGAGACTGAGGCATATGAGTCATAGAATGAGATTTTCTAAACATTGCCGCCTCCCTCTTTGCTCGGAGGCATGTCCTGTTTGTCCGGTTTATGTCCTGTTTCCATGAGCCGTTTGAGCCCATCATGAGCCGATTTTGATGCCCCATTTGCCCCTTTCATGCCCCTTCTTCCTCAGGATGTGCCTGCCCCTTATGCCCCTTTGATGCCCCTTTGGATAGACGGTAAAATACGCCCTTGCCGGTTGTGCCGAACTTTTCGAGAACACCGGCCGTAACAAGGGCCGCGAGGTCGATTGAAGCCGTGCGTTTGGCGACGGAGAAGAGCGTCTGGAACTCGGAATTTGAAATGCGCCCGCTGATTTTTATGTGCGCGACGGCTTTCAACTGCCGTTCATTCAGATTCAGCCCAGCCAGAACCTCATTCGTGAGCCAGTCGCGCCAGATGGTGAGGACGAACGAACCGCCGCGGAGGGCGAATTCGGGCGCGGGCAGACCGGCTTCGTGACAAAGCTGGATCATCTTCTGCGTACCGGAGCCGGCTTTCTCGATGTAGCGGGTGAGGTAGAGCGACTCAGCAACGAGCGGATTCGCCGGGATGCTCGGGTGATCGGCCGTCAGGTCTTCCAGAGCGAGATTGCCGGGCAGGTTGCCGGGATTCCAGACTTCGAGCCGGTCGGCGAAGAGGCGGATCTCCACGGAGGCGTTGCTATGGTAGTCGCGGTGAGCGATGGCGTTGACGATCGCCTCGGCGACAGCATCGGGAGGGAGTTCGTAGGTGGCGGGAGCGGTGATGCTGTGCTCACGGGTGCCGACGGCGCGGTTGATTTTTGCCAGGACGAAATCCCTCGCCTGATCAGCCTGCTCGAAAAGATCGCCACCGTAGATCTGCTGCGAGGCGAACGGGCGGCGGTATTCGGTGCCGTGGCAGAAGACGCATTTGGTCTCGGCGGGACGATGAAAGCGCTGAGGCGACGAGCCAAAGAGGAGGATGGCGGCGTTGGTGGGTTTGCGTCCGTCGAGAAGATTCAAATGCCGCAGGAGCGCTTCGGTAGACGTGTCGGCTTTCAATGGGAACCCACGGGCGCGGCGGGCGGTCTCGAGAAACCAGTCGATGCGCTTGCGCGAAAGATCGGACAATGACGCATTATCGCACGCCGAGGTATCGAACGGGGCGAGCTGGAACGCTCCCCGCCGGTCAAGGTAGTCCACCAGGCTGGCATAGACTTCGGCATTGAGAGAAGGCATGTCGGCAACACGACGACGGACAAGCTCCGCGCTGGCGCGTCGGATGAGGTTTTTCATCTTGGCCGAACGGGTCTTATCTTCCTGCCCCCAGACAAAAATGAGCCGGGTGCGCCGCAGTTTTGTCGCATGGAGGTATTCCCGCTCGGTGGGCGAAAGTCCCTCCGCATCCTCTTGCCCGTATTCATTACCAAGAATCCCGATGTAGATGTCGCAGGCTTCAACCTCAGACAGATACAGATCATCGGCCCGCTGGTCCTGCGCAGGCAATTCCTCAAAAAGAAAGACCTCGGCTACGAAGCGCTTAAGGAAGGCATCACCCAGAAGAAACGCCTTCAAATCTCTGCGGGCATCCGAGAATTCCTTCTGGACGCTACTGATGAAGATTCTGAGGCGGGTGGCGGGCATGTCTAGGATTTTGCGGGTGCCGTAGTCGCCTCGATCATCTTGTTGAACTGTCCGGCGACCTTGGCCGCGAAGTCGGCCTCGATCTCGTACACGTCGCAGAATTCGGCGAAGGCCCAGCGGCCGTGCGTGCCGAGGTGGTTCACGCCGGGCACCCAGTAGGTCTTCATGCTGGAGGCCTTCTCTTTGGCGTCTTCACCGCGGTAGCCTTTGATCTCGACGATGAGGTGCAGGAGGTCGGGCTTGCCGTCCGGGCGCGGTGGCCGGCCATCGTTCACAAGGACGATGAAGTCCGGCAGGTAGCGCCGGATCTCGGAGGCATACCGGTAGGGCACTTCGAAGCCAAGGTTGTGATTTTTGACATAGGCAACCACCTGCGGATGAGCTTCCGCCACGCGGCAGAACTCGGCTTCCCAATCGCTGTCGAGCACGATCCAGTTGATGTGGCTCTTGGGCGGCGGGCCTTTCGTGTCCCAGCGGTCGGTTTTCGAGGTGTTGAACCGGACGTATCGGGTCGAGCCGGTGGGGTTGTAAGGATCGAGCAGGGCCTTGATGGGCCGCTCGTTCTCGAAGCGCCTCGTTATGGCGGCGGTGATCTTGTTGCAGGCCATATCGGCAAGCTGCTGATACATGAGAAGCGCCGGATAGGTCTTGCCCTTGCAAACGAGGCAGGTGTCGAGCCAGTGCTTCGTGATGCGTTTGAGCTGGCCGAAGAGGTGGAGCTTGGGTTCCTCCCCCGGATCACGCCATTTGGTGTAGAGCAGCCGCTGGGTGAGGTGGAAAACGAGTGTGGATGGCCGCAGGTCTCCGAGGTGTTTCAGGCTCATGTCGGCGGTCTCGCCGATGATGCCGGAGTTCTGCACCTCGGATGGGCCGACAAGTTCCGGACTAAGAACGAGCACGGAGTCGTCATCGAAGGTCGCCTCAAGCCGTTCCTCAGGGAGATCGACGCGGTAACTCTGGACGCGCGGGAAACGGATTTCCAAGGCATCCCGCTCCGGGCGGATGGCTTTGACCTGCACGGTTTCCCGCGGTGGCTGGGGCGCAGCGATGACGGGCTTGGCCGTAAAGTCAAAGGGGATGCCGAAGACGTCGGCATATTCAACATTGAACAAACCCTGCTCATTGAGCTCGTACGACTGGCGGCGGAGCGCGCGACCGATCACTTGCTCGCAGAGAAGCTGCGTGCCAAAGGCGCGGACTCCCAGGACATGGGTGACGGTGTTGGCATCCCAGCCTTCGGTGAGCATGGATACGGAGACCACACAGCGAATGGAGGCTCCAAGGGTGTCGGGCTTGCCGACGGTGTTCATGACTTCACGCAGCAGCTCCTGATCCGTAAGGTTGTCAGCAGCGTGCGAATCGCCTGTGCGTTCGATGATTTCGCGGCGGAAGCGCTGGATCTCATCAGAGGCCATGGCACGGAAATTGTCGTCCAAGGCATCGCCGGCTTCCAATTGCTGGCTGTCGATCAACAGGGTGTTCGGACGAGCCAAGGGGTTCCCGTGTTCATCGTAGTTGCGGAAAAGCTCCAAACGTCCGGCGACCGGCGTCTCGGACCCATCGGGGTTTCTCTGGGTGAAGCCAGAAATGAAATCGAACACGAGCTTCGATATGGCGGTGTTTTGGCAGACGATGATGAAGCAGGGAGGCACCTTGATTCCCCGTGCCTTCCAGAGATCGAACGTCTTGGCATAGTGGCCATAGAGCGCCTCCAGAGCCGTCTGGAGGAGAATGGGAAGCTGCAGCGGGTCGAGGTCGCCGGAATTGGCACGACTGCCTTTGGGGAGTGATGCTTTCTGTTTCTTCAGGTTTTCCCAGAGATTGCGAAACATCGGCATTTCACTGCCGGGAATATTCTCCGCCACGGGGACGCGTGGCAGCTTCACAATACCGCACTCGATGGCGTCCATCAGGGAGAAGTCGCACATCGTCCATGGGAACAGCGTTCCTTCCACATATCCGGAACCGGCGAGGAAGAAGGGAGTGGCTGAGAGGTCCATGACGCGGGTGAGGCCGAGCTTGCGATTCACGGCCTCCAAGCCGGAGATCCAGAGTCGCGCGGCCTCGTTCTCGTCCTTGGCGCGGGCCTTGGCGTCTTTGAGGTCCTGGCCAGTGAGCGGATTGCCCTCGTCGTCGATGTAGTCCTCATCGCTGGCCGGCTTTTCGCGGTAGCAGTGGTGGGCCTCGTCATTGATGGCGAGGATGTTCTTCATGCCCATGAGATCGGGCATGACGCGTTGGAGCATCTGACCTTCCGTTTCGAGGGTTTTCGGAGCTTCGCCGGTGCGGCCCTGCAGGAGGAGTCGGCCGCCCTTGGAGAGATCCATCCGCTCGCGCAGCATAAAGGCGTGGTAGTTCGTGATGACGATCTTGGCGCGATGCAGGTCATCCAGCATGTCGTGGGGGACGAGCTCACGGCTGGCGTAGTAGCTTTCTGGATCGTTCGGCTGCAGGACGCGGAGGCGGTCTTTGATGGTGAGACCCGGAGAAACGACGAGGAAACCGCGAGTGAAGCATTTGCTCCCCGGGCGGCGAACGGCATTGATGGTCTGCCACGCGATCAGCATGGCCATGACGGTCGTCTTGCCGGCACCGGTGGCGAGCTTGAGCGCGAGTCGCATCAGCTCGGGATTGGCGTCTTTGTTTGCCCGCTCGAGATGCTCCAAAATGCGCTTGCCGGATGTGGAGAGCGGAGCAACCTCCGTCAGCCAAATGGCGGTTTCAACAGCCTCGACCTGACAGAAAAACGGGCGGACCCCGCTGAACTTGTGATTCCGCCAATGCTGGAGCAAACGCTGCGTCTCAGGAGTCACCTGCCATTGAGTCGGGCTGGGAAGATTTCGCCAAGTATCCACGTAGCCCCGCACCTCGTTGATGATGGAAGTGGGATCGTATTGCTGTTCCTTGGTGGAGAGCCCTTTGCCTTCGTCGAATATGATTTCCTCCTGCGCCGCGGCCGACTTTTTGCGCTTTTTTGGCTTGGGGATGGGAGTGATGAATTCCGCGCGGCGGCGGGAGGGAATCACCTGCTGGGTCGGCTGGCCGGATGCATCCAGTTCCCAATGCTGCTTGGGGCACTCGTAGGGCGAGTTCAGGATGGGATGATCAAAGAAAGGCTGGCTCATGGATGAGTGGTCTGTTTTTCCAGACTACGCAAGGGTGTTGGACATTGGTGGGGATACCCTGGAGGCCATTAAACACGAAAGTGAGATTCTTGGCTCCTTAGAGTCAAGTGGATTGCTACGGCCGATAGGACGAAAGATGCCTTCTGCTGCCTGGCAGGGCAGGGTGTTACCAAGGAAAGTAAAAAATCACCCGGCGGGCTGGGCATTTTCGAGAAACTGCATCGAGGCGAGGTGCCGGTAAGCGCCGTTTTCTTTCGCGAAAAGTTCGTCGTGGGTTCCGGTCTCAATGACGGCGCCGTTTTCCAGCACGTAGATGCGGTCGACCTGACGGATGGTGGCGAGGCGGTGGGCGATGATGAGCGCGGTGCGGTTTTTGAGGAGCACCGAGAGGGCCTGCTGTACGAGGTGTTCGCTTTCCGAGTCGAGCGCGCTGGTGGCCTCGTCGAGGATGAGAATCGAGGGGTCCTTGAGCAGCGCGCGGGCAATCGCGATGCGCTGGCGTTGTCCGCCGGAGAGCTTGATGCCGCGGTCGCCGACGAGCGTGTCGTAGCCTTCGGGGAAACGTTCGATGAACTCGTGGCACGCGGCGAGGCGCGAGGCGGCAATGATTTCCTCGCGGGTCGCATCGGGACGTCCGTAGCGGATATTCTCCTCCAGCGAGCCACCGAGGAGGAGGACTTCCTGCGGGACGACGGCGAGGTTCGAACGGAGCTGGGCGAGGGTGAGATCGGTTGCCGGACGGTCGTCGACGAGGATGCGGCCGGAGGAGGGTTCGTAGAAGCGCAGGAGGAGCGAGACGATGGTGGACTTGCCTGCACCGCTGGCGCCGACGAGCGCGATCTTTTCTCCGGGTGCGGCGGCGATACTGAGCCCGCGGAGGACGGCAATTTCTTTGCGGGAGGGATATTCAAACGTGACGTCTTCAAAGCGGAAGCCGCCCTTCAGCCGGAGCGGCTGATCGTGCGTTTCTCTGGAGAGGTCGATCTCGGGCGTCTCGTCGAGGATCTCCCGCACGCGCTCGGTGGCGCCGATGGTTTTCTGGATCTGGCTGGAGACTTCGGCAAACGACGCGACCGACCCGCCGATGAACGTGGTGTAGAGGATGAAGCTCGTCAGCTGTCCGAAGCTGAGATGGCCGCTTTGAACCAGATGGGCGCCATGCCAGAAAACGAGGACAATCGACCCAAAGATGCCGAAGATGATGAACGAAACCATCGAGGCGCGGAGGTAAGCGGTACGGAGGATGATTTTGAGAAAGCCATTCAAGTGGCCGGCGTAGCGGTCGAGTTCGAAGCGTTCGTTGCCGAAGGCTTTCACGTTCGCGATGCCCTGGAGCGACTCGTCGAGCACGGTGCCGGCCTCGGCCATGCGGTCCTGTGCGAGGCGGGCGTTTTTGCGGATGTAGCGGCCGTAGAGGATGCCGATGAACACCAGCACGGGGAACGTCGAGATCATCAATCCCGTGAGCTGGAGCGACGTCCAGCCGACCATCACGATGCCTCCCGCGAGAAGGAGGGTTTGGCGCAGGCCCTGCTGGATCGTCATCGTGAGCGTATCCTGCAGGAGCGTGAGATCGTTGGTCAGCCGGCTGGAGAGCTCGCCGATCCGGTGGCGGCCGAAAAACTCCATCGGCATGCCCATGAGACGCCCGAAGGTCTGCCTCCGCAGGTCGACGAGCGCGCTCTCGCCGCAGCGGTAGAACCCCGAGGTCGAGAAAAACGAAAACACGGCCTGGCAGGCGAGGGTGCCGAGGAGGACGAGCGCGATCCGGTTGATATCGGCTCCGCTGGCCGCCGCGGTGCCGCTCTTGAAGGCTCCGTCGAGGAGGAGTCCAACCAGGAAGGGAAAGCAGAGCCCGAGCGCTGTCGAGACGATCAGGGCCAGCACGGAAGCGCCGAACCGGAGGCGGTAGGGCCGGAGGTAGCGGAGAACGAAAGTGGCGTCGCCGAACTTTTTCTTCCGCGCTGGCTGGGTGTCGGGCGTCGTCATGGATTGTGAAGCACGAGATCCTCCAGTGCCGCCACCGAGTCGTCGAGGTCCCTTTGCGGAAAGATACGAAGGGAAGCCTCTCTTGCGCGCACAGCAAGCAGGGGATGGTTCAAAACCTCTGACAACGCCTCGGTGAGCGTATCGACGGTGAGCCGTTCGCGGGAGAGCGTGCGGCCGAGATCCCGACGCCGGAGCCGTTCCCCGTTGTCGGGCTGGTCATAGCCGAAGGGAATGACCAGCGAGGGCACGCCGAAACGGAGGGCCATGGCACAGCTACCGATGCCGCCGTGGTGCACGAGCAGGGCGGCCCCGCGGACGACCGACTCGAGCGGCGCATATTCGAACGCGAGCACGTCGCCGAGATAGCGGTCATGGGGCGCTCTACCCACGAGAAGGATCGCCCGCCGCCCGAGGCGCTGCGTGGCGCGGGCCGCCCATTCGTAGAAGGCCTCGGCGATGTGGATCATCGACGAGCCGAGCGTGAAGACGACCGGCGCGGAGCCGGCGGCGAGAAACCGCTCGACCCGCGCCTCGACGTCGGCGTTCTTTTTTTGGTCCAGAAACGGAAACCCCGTCTGCACGACGCGGGCCGGCCAGTCGGCCTGTGGTGCGGCGAAGAACGACGGGAACAGCGTGAGCGTGAGATGGGGCGAGTGTTTGCCCCGGAAGACGGGATTCGGCCCGGCGGGAAATCCCATCTCGCGGCGGAACCGGTAAAGCGGCTGCGCCCAGCGCGAGGTGAGCCAGCTCCCGAAGCCCAGAAGAAGCCGGTGCGGCCACGGGCCAAGGTGGCGGAGTTTATGAAATCCCGGAAGCGGGGCCATCACGCACGGGTCGAGCGCGGAAAGGAAAGATGACGGAGCCAGGATGAGATTCACCCACGGAATCCCGAGCCGGGCGGCCACGAGCGGCGCGACATAAACCAACTCGCCGACGACAAGGAGATCTGCGCCCTGAGCTGCCGCAAGGAGGTCGTCAAACGTTTCGCGCACGGCCGGAAAAACCTCCTCGCGCAGAAGGCGCTCGGGACCCTTGGCGGGATCGTTCAGATGCCGGATGCGATCCTCCTGCGGGTGGAGCACGGGGCGCAATGCGGAAAACGGGATGCCGTGCGCCTCGACCGCCCCGCGCAGCCGGACCGAGGCCGCGACGCGAACGTCGTGCCCTCTCACCCGGGCGCACAGGGCGAGGGCGAGGACGGGGTTCAAATCCCCCAGCGTTCCGAGCGAGGCAAACACGATGCGCATCGGTGCTGTCTGCGGCAGATCGCGCCCGGTGGCGAGCGTTTTCCCGCCGCGGCGGACGTGCGGGGAATTGCCAAATGGGACGCCCGGCCGCTAGCCTGCCTGACCATGGAGCAATACCACCGCCTCCTCCAGCTGGTTCTGGAGAAAGGAAAATACAAATCCGACCGCACGGGCACGGGCACGTATTCCGTCTTCGGCGCGCAGGAACGCTTCGATCTCCGCGAGGGGTTCCCGCTCCTTACCACGAAGAAGCTCCACCTCCGTTCGATCCTCCACGAGCTTCTCTGGTTTTTGAAGGGCGACACCAATGTCGGCTACCTCCGCGAAAACGGCGTGACGATCTGGGACGAGTGGGCCGACGCGAACGGCGACCTCGGCCGCGTCTACGGCGCGCAGTGGCGCGACTGGCGCGGGCCGGACGGCACCGTGATCGACCAGATCCACGGCGTCATCGAACAGATCCGCACGAACCCCGACAGCAGGCGTCTGGTGGTTTCCGCATGGAATCCCGGCGAGCTCCACCTGATGGCCCTCGCGCCCTGCCATGCGCTCTTCCAGTTTTACGTTCAGGATGGCGAACTCAGCTGCCAGCTCTACCAGCGCAGCGCGGACCTCTTCCTCGGCGTTCCTTTCAACATCGCGTCGTATGCGCTCCTCACCCTGATGGTCGCGCAGGTGTGCGGGCTCCGGCCGGGGGATTTCGTGCACACGTTCGGCGACCTCCACCTCTACGCCAACCACCTCGAGCAGGCCCGGCTCCAACTTACGCGCGACTGCCGCCCGCTGCCGGTGATGCGGCTCAATCCGGACGTCCGTGAAATCGGGGATTTCCGCTTCGAGGATTTCACGCTCGAAGGCTACGACCCGCACCCGGCGAT
>CAZSMN010000129.1:0-9987 GCA_964607615.1 uncultured Chthoniobacterales bacterium
GGAAGCTACGAGGTGAAGGACAAGTTCTGCGAGGCTGTCGGACTGGACCCCCACTCCGAGCATCACGGCTTCGGCTGCGCGCCGCCGACGACGGCGGACGGGAAGTTCTCGGTTGAGTTCGTCGAGTGCCTTGCCAGCTGCGGGAGCGCACCGGTCGCGCTCGTGAATGACGATTTGGTGGAAAACATCGCGCCGTCGGACGTCGCGGCGATCGTCGAACGCTACAAGTAAATCATGGTCTCTCTCATCAACACTCCGCATCCGAAAGAGCGGCGCATCATTTTCGAAAACATCAGCCAGCCCGGCTACGCGCCGGATATCGAGACGTATCTGGCCCACGGAGGTTACGAGTCCCTGAAGAAGGCGCTCGGGATGAAACCGGTGGAGATCGTCGATGCCGTGAAGGCGGCCAACCTCCGCGGTCGTGGCGGGGCGGGTTTCCCGTGCGGCACGAAGTGGAGCTTCATCAAATACGACGACGGCAAGCCGCACTACATCGTGGTGAATGGCGACGAGTCCGAGCCCGGTACGTTCAAAGACCGCTACATCCTGCATCAGGATCCCCACCAGCTCATCGAAGGGCTGGCGATCTCCGCCTACGCGACCAACACCCACCTCGCCTACATCTACATCCGCTGCGAGTTTCCGCATGCGGCCCGGATTGTCTGGAATGCCATCAAAGAGGCCAAGGCGAAGGGTTTTCTTGGGAAAAACATCCTCGGCTCCGGCTTCGACCTCGAGATTTACGTTCACCAGGGCGCCGGTGCTTACATCTGCGGAGAGGAGACCAGTCTTCTTGAGTCACTCGAGGGCAAGCGTCCCTACCCGCGCATCAAGCCGCCCTATTTCCCTGCGGTCCTTGGCCTCTACATGAAGCCGACGATCGTCAACAACGTAGAGACCCTGTGCCACGTGAAGCACATCCTGCGCATCGGCGCCGAGGAGTATGCGAAAATGGGAACGCCCGGCGACGGCGGCACGCGGACGATGTGCGTAAGTGGTGACGTCATCCGGCCCGGATTTTATGAGATCCCGTGCGGCGGCGTGACGCTCCGCGAGCTGATCTTCGACGTCTGCGGCGGCCTCAAGCCCGGGCGCACGCTGAAAGCGGTCATTCCCGGAGGAAGCTCCGCCAAGGTCATGCGGGCGGATGAGGTTTATAAAATCAAAACCAAGGGACCGGACGGTCAGATGGTCGACAAGGAAGTTCCCATGCTCGACGTCGTGATGGATGCTTCGACCCTTCAGGCGGTCGGCACCATGATCGGTTCCGGCGGCGTGATGGTGATGGACGATACCCGCGACATGGTCTGGGCGCTCAATAACCTCAACCAGTTCTACGCCCATGAGAGCTGCGGGCAGTGCACACCTTGCCGCGAGGGGAGCCTCTGGATGTCGAAGGTCACGACCCGCATCCTCGACGAGGGAGCCAAGCCTCAGGACGCCGCGAATTTGAAGAACATCGCGGATAACATCGCGGGCCGTACGATCTGTGCGTTCGGCGAGGCCTGCTCGTGGCCGACGCAGAGCTTCCTCGCGAAGTTCCCGGAGGAATTCCAAAAGCGCGTGACGGAGCCGGAGGCGCCGGAAAAGAACTGATCCCGCCGACGACGCCCGCCGGCACGCCGGCGGGCCGCTGACTCCGTGCGTCCATGACGAAAAATTTCAGCCTCTTCCTGGCGCTCCGCTACCTCAAGCCGAAGCGCACGTTCCTCTCGATCATCACGCTGATCTCGATCCTCGGGGTCACGCTTGGAATCATGGTGCTGATTCTCGTTATTTCGGTGATGACGGGCTTCGAGCAGGAGCTGCGGCGGAAAGTCATCGGATTCGATGCGCATCTTGTGGTCACCAATTCCGGTGTGATGGAGGATTGGGCCGAGACGGCGAAGCTCGCCGAAGGCCAGCCACATGTCACGGCGGTGGCTCCGTTCGTTCAGGGTCCCGTGATCGTCGAGTATCAAAACCGGCGACTGGCCCCGAAGATTCGGGGAGTCGAGCCCGACCTGGAGGAGAAAGTCGTCAGTGTGAAGGAATTCATCGTCGACGGGGAATACGACCTCGATGGCGACAAAACGGTCCTTGGGTCCGAACTTGCCCGCACGCTCGGGGCCGGGGTCGGCGATAAAATCACGGTTTTCTCGCCCGGTAATATCAGTCAGATCCTGGCGGAGCTGGACCGTCTCGAAAAAGAGGGCAACGCCGCGACGACCGCCTCCGAGCTCAAGCAGATGATTCTTCCGAAAGAGCTCGAGGTGACCGGTATTTTCGAGAGCGGCCGCTACCTCTACGACAGCGAATTTCTCCTCGTGCCCCTCTTTATCGGGCAGGAGCTCTACAGCCTCGGCGGTGCGGTTCACGGCCTGGCCCTCAAGACAGAAGACCCTTATCTCGCCCCCGCAGTGCGTGATGCGCTCAACCCGCAGCTCAATCCGCCCGCCTACGCGCTCACCTGGATCGATCTCAATAAACAGATTTTCGACGCCATCCGGATGGAGAGAAACGTAATGTTTTTCCTGCTCATGTTCATCATCCTCGTGGCGGCCTTCGGTATCATGAACACGCTCATCACGGTGACGGTTCAAAAAACCCGCGAGATCGGCGTGATGAAGGCGCTTGGCGCGCAAACGCACCAGATCATCGGCGTCTTTCTCGCGCAGGGCATGGTGGTCGGCGTTTTTGGAACGATCACCGGTCTCTTTCTTGGGATCACGACTGTTCAATACCGCAACGAGGTGAGCCAGTGGCTGGCCACGGTGCTCGGCATCGAGATTTTTCCGCGTTCGGTCTATCAGTTCAGTGAGATCCCGGCGGAGATCATTCCTTCGGATGTCGCGATCATCTGCATCAGCGCCTTTATGGTCTGCTCGCTGGCCGCTTTGATTCCCGCGTGGTTCGCCGCCAGGCTCGATCCCGTCAAAGCCCTCCGCTACGAGTAGCCGTGCGGGCGCGCGGCGGAAATTGACACGGCTGCCTCTCTCGGCTACGTCTGCGACATGCTCGACACCAACGATCCCGAAGACCGCTTGATCCGGATGATTCTCATTTCGGCGGGAAGCGCCGTCGTTCTTGGTCTTATTTCTGTGGCCACCATCATCGCGGTGATGGTCTCCATGAATTTTAATATCCTCAACTGGATGGAATAGCCGCCTTGGGCGCGGTGAGGCTGTAGCAACTGTCCTCACCGTCGAGGGGTGAAAGGGTCTTCGTGAGAGCGGCGGTGGAAAGCGAGCGAGCGTCAGGAGACGGTCGCTACAGGGATCGCGGATCCGGTTTTGGTGGCCGGCTGGATTTTTCCGTCGGCGATGAACCTTCTCAGGAAGGCAGGACTTCCTTATCCGCTTTTGCGAGGCTGGCGGTGATCGGAAGCCAGCGTGCGAGCGCCTCGGTGAGTGTGCGGCTGGAGACGGGTTTAGAGACGTAGTCATCCATCCCGCAGGAGAGGCAATGCTCGCGGTCGCCCGCCATGGCATGGGCGGTCATGGCAATGATCGGAATATTTCGATCCAGCACTTTGGAGGATGGCATCCGGATGCGTCGTGTGGCCTCGATGCCGTCCATCTCCGGCATCTGGACATCCATAAGCACGAGATCGTAAGGAAGGGTTTCCAGCGCCTTGAGGGCTTCGAGACCGTTCGACACCGCATCCGCATGGTGTCCCAGTCTGCGGAGGATGCCGAGGGCTACCTTCTGGTTGATGTGGTTGTCTTCCGCGAGGAGGATACGGCAAACGGCGGCATTCGTTTCGGAAGGCGTCACGGGAGCGGGATCCGGCGCCTGAAGTGATGCGCGCTTGGGATGGCTGTCGAGGGCCTCGTGGATCGCATTCAAGAGCGCGGAGATCCGCACGGGTTTCACGAGACTGGACGAGAATCCTGCGGCCTCCATTTCGGCGGGATCTGTCACGGAGCCGATCGAGCTCATCAGAATGAGGCGGGTGTCTTTGAGCTGGGCGTCCGCCTTGATCTGGCGGCCCAGCGACTCGCCGTCGGTCTCCGGCATCTGCATGTCAAGGATTCCTAGGAGAAACGGGCGGCCCTCTGTCGCGGCGGAGCGAAGCTCCGCCAGGGCATCCGCCGCATCCGCGCACTCCTCGACTTGAAGGCCCCAGGATTCCAGCCGCACCCGCAGGATCTGCCGGTTGGTCGTGTTGTCATCGACCACCAGGGCGCGGACGCCTTTCAGGCTGATCGGGAGAAAGGGCTTCTCAGGGGCGGCGTCGGGGCGCTTCCCGAGCCTCACGGTAAACCAGAAGCGGGAGCCTTTTCCGGGTTCGCTCTCGACGCCCACGCCCCCTCCCATCAGCTCCGCGAGTTGCTTCGATATGGCAAGGCCAAGGCCGGTGCCACCGTATTTGCGCGTCGTGGAGGCATCGACCTGTGAGAATTTCTGGAAAAGAACCGGAAGTTTTTCCGGCGGAATCCCGATGCCGGTATCGCGAACAGTGAAGCGCAGGAGGGCTTCGGTATCGGTCTGTGACTCGAGGTTCACCTCGACGGCCACCTCGCCGCGCTCGGTGAACTTGATCGCGTTGCTCGTCAGGTTGAGCAGGACCTGCCGGATCCGGCTGGGATCTCCCAGAAGCCGGCGCGGGACATCCGGTGCGCTCGAGCAGAGCAGCTCCAGATGCTTCGTGTGGGCGGAGATGGCGAGCGTGGAGATGAAGTCGTCGAGCAACGTCTCAAGATCGAACTCGAGAATCTCCAGCTCCAGCTTGCCGGCCTCGATCTTCGAAACGTCGAGAATGTCATTGATCAGGGTGAGGAGCGCCTCGGCACTGGTGCGGACGGTTTCCGCAAACGCCCGCTGCTCGCTGTTCAGCGGCGTTTCGAGGAGAAGTCCGACCATGCCGATGACGCCGTTCATCGGCGTGCGGATCTCGTGGCTCATGTTGGCCAGGAACTCGCTCTTTGCGACACTCGCCGCATTGGCCTGCAGGGCCATCTCATGCGCGTTGGCCATTGCCTCGGCAAGCTGGCTGTTGGTGGTGCGCAGATCCTCCTCGGCCTGCCTCTTGTCGGTGATGTCCCGCACCACAGAGAAAATGACCCCATCCTCGATGAGCGGGAAAGCGTTCCAGGAGAGCCAGCGGAACGACCCGTCCTTGCACCGGAGCTGGTTCTCAAACCCCGTGACGGTCTCGCCGGCAGCCAGTCGGGCGAGAAAATTCCGTGTGCCAGCGAGGTGGTCCGGGTGAACGAGTGTCTCAACCGGCGCCGCCATCAGCTCGGATTCCTGCCACCCCAGCACGCGTTCCCAGGCGGGATTCAACTGCCGGAACGATCCGTCGAATGCCGAGATCGAAAGCGGGTCGAGGGAGAGATTGAAAAGCCGGTTGCGGTCGGACTCGGCCCGCTTGCGGCTGGTGATGTCCTCGACCAGCAGCCAGACCACCTCGCGGCCGGAGGAGTCGGAAATGCGTGTCCCGTGGAGGATCACGGGATAGCGGGATCCGTCGCGGCGCTGGAATTCCCGCTCGCAAGGGCCGAAGCGCTGCGTGGAGGCGAGTTCGGTCAGTTCGCAACCGCCGGCGTCTGTCGCTGCGGATGCGAGCATCGGGAGAGACATGGCAAGGAGCTCTTTGCGGGTGTAGCCCGTGGGTTCGAGCAGGGCGCCGTTGAAGTCGAGGAACCGGCCGGTCTCGAAATCCGCCAGGGCGATGCCGACGGGTGAGACTTCGAACAAGGCGCGGAATTTTGTTTCGCTCTCCCGCAGGGCCTCGACGACGCGGATGTGCGGGGTGATGTCGGTGCCGATGCCAAGGTAGCCGGTAATCTCTCCGCGATCGTCCCGGATGGTCGTGATCATCAGGCGAACCTTGAAGCGGGATCCGTCTTTGCGGAGGTAGGTCCACGTGCGCTCATCGAAGCCTTCGTCGCGGGCCTTCGCGACGAAGACGTCGAACCCCTGGATCTCCCGTCCCATCGCCGCAGTGAGCTCGGCGGAGCGCTCCTGTATCTCCTCCTCGACGTGCAGGATCACGGGCGTTTGCCGGCCCACCATCTCGTCGGCGGAGTAGCCAAGCAGGCGCGAGGCTCCCTCGCTGAAAACGGTGATTTTGCCGTCGGGATCGGTCGCGATGATCGAGGTGTTGACGGCTGCGCCGAGGATGTCCGCAAGGCTCTTGTGCGCGGCCTTCACGGCATCGGCTGCCAGGCGCGCTTCTGTGATGTCAGCGTGCGTGCCGTACATCTGGAGGGGTTGGCCTCCGGCATCGCGCGTGACGATGCGCCCGCGGTCGTGGATCCACACCCAATGGCCGTCTTTGTGCCGCATCCGGAGCTCGGCCTCGTAGAAATCACGTTCCCCGTCGAAATGCTCCTGCAAAATCCTGCGCGAGCCGATGAGGTCGTCCGGATGGGCCAACTTCCGGAAGGTCTCGATCGAGACGGGAGACAGCTCCTCGAGCGAATAGCCGACGATCTCCGCCCATCGTGGATTGCAGGCCAGCTCGCCGGTTCGGACATTCCACTCCCAGGTCCCGACATTTGTCCCTTCGATGATGCCTGCCAGACGGAGGCGTTCGTCCGCGAGCGCGCGCTGCTGCTCCATCTGCTCGGTTATATCCGTTTCCACGGCGATGAAGCCGCTGAGCGAACCGTCGTCGTTTCTCAGAGGTTGCAGTTCGATGTCGAGCCAGTAGCTCTGTCGGTTCTTGCCTATGTTGCGCACCTGTACCCGGCATCCCCGTTCCTCGGCGATCGCGCGCCGCATTTTTTCGATGGCTGCCGGGTCGGTTTCCGGGCATTGCAGAAAGGTTCCCGGGACCTTGCCTGCGACTTCCTCGAGGTGGTAGCCGGTGATGCGGGTGAAGCCCTCGTTTGCCCAGACGATGCGGCGGTCGGCATCGGTGATAATGACGGCATTGGATGTCTTCTCCGCGACGAGGGCGAGTCGCTCGAGATCCCTCCGGAGCGTCTCGCTCCGCCGCTGCTCAGCGGCAATGCGGCGGGCGGTCGGCTCGATGACGAAAAGCCCGAGCCCGGCCATGAGCGCGAGCAGAATCCATTTCCACCGTTCGGTGTCGGCCCGCCGTGCGGTGGTTTCCGCAAGCAGGCTCTGGCTGAGCGAGTGGACGGTTTCTTCCATGGCCGCCATGAAGTGCGGAACCTTCTCGAGGTAGTCTCTGACGATTTCGGGCGGAGGCGCAGCGTCGACCTCCATGCGTTTCGCTCCTTCGAGGGCAAGCGAGGCCAAAGGGCGTCGCAGTTCCTCGGCCCGGTGCAAATCTTCACCGACCTCGGGCGGCAGGGGACTCCGGCCGTCCTTTCCAGACATTAAAATCTCCGCAGCGGCATTCCAGTCCCCGACATCCCGTCGGATCTGCGCGGCGGCGTCTGGCCGCGAGGGGCTTCCGGGTTCCCCATTCGTCAGCGTGAGGTTCCATCCGATGCGCTGGCTGAGCATGCGCTGCCGGCCGGCGAGGTTGACAAATTCCGGGCCGGAAATTTCCTGAGTGAGCTCCTGTCCGATCTGGGCCTCGCGGATCACAAAGGCACCAATGATCAACGCGAAGGCGGCGAGGTATGCGATACGCACCCTCAGCGCTCCGTGGAAGAGAACACCGGGCTTCACAACATCGTCAGGTTAACACCGTCACTGAACGGCATGCGAATGGAATCTTCAGTCCGCAGGAGTCTCACGCGACTTGGAAAACGCCGCACAAAGGCAGGCCCCGAAGATGATGAGAACACCGGAGAAATAGACCCAGAGGAGAAGGAGCATGATCACGCCGACCGTGCCGTAGATGTTGTTGTAGTTCACAATCCGCGGGACGTAATTGACGAACGCGTTCTGGCAGAGCTGGAGGAGAATCGTGACGAGCAGTGAGGCAGGCCAGACCTCGTGAAAATAGACCCTCCGCCGGGGCGCGAGCATGTAGAGAAGCGTCAGCGCGTAGAAGAGAACCAGCGCCGCCACACTGTAGCGGCTCAGATCAAAAATCAGGCTCACGAGGTCGAAGTTCACCGAGGGCAAGTGGGCCTCCAGAAAATCTCCGAAGGCGACGATCACCTTGCGCGCACCTTGCAGCAGGGCCGGGGCGATCAGGCCGATCAAAAGCGCACTTCCCAGCACGAGCGTCATGAGCAGGTTTTTCAACGGGAGTTGCCACCACGGGATTTCCACCGTGTGCCACGCGCGGTTCACGCCGCGGACCAGACCCTGAAAAAACCGCAGCGATGACCACAGAAGGATCGCAACAGAGAGCAGGCTGACGCTTCCGCGCGACTGTTGGAGCCCGTCGACCAGCGTCCAGATCACCTTTTGCTCGTCCGGTGCCAACGGGAAAAACCGCTCCACCGTGTGAATCACCTCATCCGGTGCAAAGAAGGCCGATCCGGTCGAAAGCAGCAGCGCAAAGAGCGGAAAGAGGGAAAACAGCGCGTAATAGCCGAACGCCGCGGCCTTTTGCTCGCCATCGATCTCGACGAAAATTTCGATCGCATCCCACGTCCTCCGGGCGACATGAAGGGTTTTCTCTTTCAGGCGGCGGATCACCCGCGAGATCGTATCGGACGGTCGCCGGATTTCCAGACCCGCGTCGGGATTTTCACCGGAAAAACAAATGCCTTGTTCGCAGGCTACGCGAATACTAATTTTCCCAGGATGAGCGAAACATTCGGGCAGTATATCCGGAGTCTTCGGGAGAAGGCGGGTTTGACGCAACGTGCTCTTTCGCAGGTTGTTGGATTTCGCAGCCTGGCGCACTTGAGCGACATTGAGAGCGGCAAGAGGCATCCTTCGCGTGAGACGTTGCCAAAATTTGCGGCCGCACTGGGGGTGGAACTCAAGGAGCTTGAAGCCCGGGATGAGCGGGGGCCGGTCGAGGCGCTGAAGTCGCTTCTTGCGGCACGGCCGGAGATGGTGGGGGCTTTTGCCATCGTGGTGGAGACCGCGCGCTCCCTTTCGAAAGATGAGCTTCTCCGGCGGATCGGTGCTGCGGAGGCAGCTGTGGTTCCGCCCCGCCAGGTCGCGGCTCCGGTTGAGCCACCGCCTGCCCCCGCCCCGCCGGTTGCGACACCGGTGATCGTTCCGCCTCCAACAGTGGAAATCCCCAAGCCGCCGGCGGCGGAACCTCAACGCCGGGAGCCGCAGCCGAAAGCCCCCGCGCCCCGTCCTTCGGACCAGCCGACGCTATTCTGAGGGGCGCGCGACGGATGGAGTTCACCCGCCCGCCCAGCCGTTATGGACCGATGGTCTCCGCTTTTGAGAGTGGCACGCCCGTCCTCGAGGGACCGGCCGGCCTGCCTTTCGATGTGCGTCGCGCGACTCGTGTAGGCAGTTGGAGCTGGGCGAGGACGGATGATCTGTTTCTTGCAGCCGCCACGGTGCCCGTCCAAGCCGGCGAACTCGCCGGGGTCACGCGCAGCCTCTACAGAGACCTCTTCCCGCTCCTTGCGGACCTTTCGCTCTATCGGATCTGGCATTTTCTCCCGGAGATCAACCGGATGGTCGACGGTCTCGAAAACTACCGGGCGTTCTGTCTCGGGCGGCATGAGGCATTCTTTGAGTGCTTTGGCGAAGAGGCCACGCGCCGGATGCCCGCTGCCTCGGCTGTGGGAAATGATTCCGACCACCTCGTGATCTGGGCGCTCGCGGGCGAGGTCGCGCCGGTCTATCTGGAAAATACGAACCAGGTGCCTGCCTATCGCTACCCGGGCCTCTACGGACCCAAGCCTCCCAGCTTTGCGCGCGCCACGCTGGTTTCCGATGCGGGGAGGAAGAGGCTTTTGGTCTCTGGAACGTCCAGTATCCTCGGTCACGAAACCATCGCGCCCGGGGATGTGCTGGAGCAAACCCGCGTCACGATCTGCAACCTGCGATCCATCATCGAGAAAGCCGGATTTTCCCTTGAGGCGCTGGCCGGAGGGCATCTGACGGTCTATCTCCGCAACGCCGCCGACCTTCCCTCTGTGCGCTCCCTTCTCGCCGGATCCCTCGGAGAGAAGACCACCTGCAGGGCAACGTTCCTCCGCGCCGACATCT
>CAZSMN010000130.1:0-9984 GCA_964607615.1 uncultured Chthoniobacterales bacterium
TGAACGGCGGCAAACCCAGCAGGTGGAGCGGAGCCGGCATGTGGCCGGCTTCCATGCCCGCGAGCGTGTCGCCATCGAGCGGAAGTCCACGCGGGTCGACGTAGGCCGCACCGAGTCCCGAGCCGGGAGCCAGCATCAGAACGCCGGCCTTCTTCGCGCCGCGAACGACAGCCGCCTCGGCGACGCCGCCGTAGTTGCCGTCATTTCCGCAGACCAGCGGAATCGGACGTCCCGCCGCCTGCTCGATCGCTTTGGAATAATCGGCATGAAATTCCCACCCCGCGAAGGCGGCCGGCAGATTCGCGCTGCGATCCAGGACCCCGTAGGATTGGTAAGGCCCGGGAATCGCAAGGCCGACACCGCGCACGCGGTCCCATGAAAGCTGGTTCTCACGAAGAAATTTTTCGAGGCCTTCGACCCATCCCTTGATCACCGCTCCGGTGCCGTTTTGCGAGTTGGTCGAGCTTTGAGCCAGCGTCTGGGAAATCGGTGTGCCGTCTGAGTAAACCCCGCACGTTTTGGAGGTTGTTGCGCCGCTGTCTGTTCCGAGGAAAATATCTTGAGCCATGAGAGGTGATTGAGGAAACCGATCATGACAGGACGCGCCGGGAATGCAATTCCGCCTCCGAAATCCCTTTTCTTCAACGCCGCGGCGATTACCTTCTTCCGACCGCGATGTTCAACAGGCTCTCCGACAAGCTTCAGGATGTTTTCAAAGACCTAAGGGGTCATGGAAAAATCAGCGAGACCAACGTCACCGACGCCCTGCGCGAGGTGCGTCTGGCACTGCTCGATGCCGATGTGCACTTTCAGGTCGCGAAGGATTTTATCGCGAAGGTGAAGGAGAAGGCGCTCGGCGAGGACGTTCTCCGCAGCGTCACGCCCGGCCAGCAGATCGTCAAAATTTTCCACGAGGAACTCTGCGCCCTCCTCGGCGGAGACTCGGCTCCGCTCGATCTCACCAAGCCCGCGCGGATCCTCATGGTCGGCCTCAACGGTGCGGGAAAAACCACTTCATCCGCGAAGCTTGCGCGCTATCTGAAGTCCCAAGGTTACGCACCCAAGCTCATTGCCTGCGATCTTTACCGACCCGCCGCCATTGAGCAACTGGCCGTCCTTGCCGAGCAGGTGGGGGTTCCGGTTTTCCGTCCTCAGGTCGGCGAGACCGATGTCCTCCGCACGACGAAACAAGCCCTCGAGTGGTGCGCGCAGACGCCCGGTAATGTTGAGATTTACGATACCGCTGGACGCCAGGAGATCGACGGTCCGCTCATCGAAGAACTCAAGCGGCTGAAGGAGTTTCTCAATCCGCAGGAGGTCCTCCTCGTCTGCGATGCGGCCACGGGCCAGCAGGCGGTCAGCGTGGCCGAGCATTTTCACTCGGCGCTCGGGCTTACCGGGCTCGTTCTGACCAAGCTCGATGGCGATGCGCGCGGCGGCGCGGCGCTCTCGCTGCGCTCGGTCACCGGACGGCCGATCAAATTTGCCGGCGTGGGCGAAAAAATCGACCAGTTCGAACCCTTTCATCCCGACCGCCTCGCCGGCCGCATCCTCGGGATGGGCGACGTGGTCAGCCTTGTTGAGAAGGCTGCCGAGGCCATTACCGAAGAGGATGCCCGCCGCATGGAGCAGAAGCTCCGCACGGCGAGTTTCGACTTGGAAGATTTCCTCCAGCAGTTCCGCATGCTCAAACGCATGGGACCGCTTGAAAATATCCTTGGCATGATCCCTGGCATGGATAAGCTGAAAGATTCCTCGATTGACGAGAAGCAACTGAAGCGGGTGGAGGCGATTGTCCTCTCCATGACGCCGCAGGAGCGGGCGCGGCCGGACATCCTGAACGCGCGCCGCCGCCAGCGGGTCGCCCGGGGCAGCGGCACCACCGTCACCGAGGTCAATAACCTCATCCTGCGTTTCTCCCAGATGCGCAAGATGATGAAAAATACCGGCCAGCTGAAGAAACTGATGGCCCGGGCCGGGAAGGGTATCAGACCCTGAGCTTCCCACCCCGGTGATTCTTCCTTCGGGGAAGCTTGAAACTTTCAACTCACGACCTAAAAACAGCAAAACTATGGCAGTAGCAATCCGACTCCGCCGCGAAGGCGCCAAGAACCACCCGTATTACAAGATCGTCGTCGCCGACCAGCGCCGCGCCCGCGACGGGAAGTTCATCGAAATCATCGGGACATACGATCCCAAGAAAGAGGGAGAGAACTTCTCCATCCAGCTCGACCGTGCAGACTATTGGGTCGGCGTTGGTGCCCGTCCCTCGCAGACGGTCGGCAGCATCATCACGAAGGCGCGCAAAAAAGTCGCGGCCTAGTTTTTTCTGTCACCGGGCATGGAAGAATTCCTGCGCTACGTGATCGGATCGCTGGTGGAGTTTCCTGACGAGGTCGTTTTCACCCGTACCGAGACTCCCGAGTGCATCATTTTTCACGTGGCGATGCGGAAGACGGATGTGCCTCGTGTGATCGGCAAGGGAGGGCACACGATTCAGGCCCTCCGCACGCTCCTCAATGCTGCGGCCAGCAAGCGTGGCACATCGGCCGCACTCGAAATTATCGAATAATGAAGACGCTCGCTCCCCTCGTTATCCTGGCATTCCTCGCTCTGAACACCGGCTGCGAAATGCATCCGGCTTCGCAGACCGTTCCTGGTTACGCCGAGAAGATGGCAGCGAAAGAGGCCAAGGCAGAAAAGAAGGCCGAGACCGCTGAGACGCTCGACAGCAATCCTCCGCGCTTTTTCGCGTCGCCCACTCCGGCCGGACACTAAGCCGGCGACGTCCGCTTCAGTTCAGCTCCGGACGGTCCGGGGCGTCTCCCATCAAGCGGAGGTAGGGGCCTGAGTTTCGCATCACCTGCCGCCAGGCATCGGCGGGATCGGACATCAGAATCAGCTCCGGCGTCGGAGGCATGACGATCCAGGCATTCTCGGCGATCTCGCCCTCGAGTTGCCCGGCGTTCCATCCGGCATAGCCTGCAAAAGCCCTCAGTCCGTCTCGCCATTCGGATTCGATCGTTTCCTCGCCGACCCGCCCGGTGAAGGTGCGGAAGGCCACCGCCGTCGGGTTCTCACGCCACTGCAGGCTCGTCAACAAAAGCCGCGCCGGTTCGACTGGTCCGCCGAAGTAAAGCGGGATTTCGGGCAACCCCGGAACCGGTGGTAACTTTTCCTCCAGCGGACGGTTCAGTACCAGCCCGGTGGCGCCTTCTTCCGCGCTATGATGAGAGAGAAAAAGAATGGTCCGACGGAAATTCGGATCCCGCAGCGAAGGGTGCGCGATCAAGAGGGAGCCTGTAAGATTTTCCGCTGCGTCCATGCACCTTCTTTATAGCATGGCTTTTCTCCGACTTCACGAAATCTATAACTCAGCGGACGATCCGGACGCGGATGAAGGTTTTTCCGGACGGCGAAGCGGGGAGGCTTACCAGAACGGATTCGGTCGTGGCGTCGATCGGGTTTGCGGGCGAGGTGACGATACCCGTCGTGAACCACTCGACGAGATTCTCTGACCACTCGACGAGGAAGGTGGCTTCTCCGTTGGCGCCTCTCCGGCGCGTGTAGGTGTAGAGAACGTTGGCGCCATCCTGATACGCGGCCGGCAGGAAGGCATCAGCCGCCGTGGGATTCCGCGCCAGTGCCCACTCCTGAAAATTGTTCATCCCGTCACCGTCCGGATCGCTGTTCGCGCCGATGGTGTTCTGATCCGTGTTGTCCGGCCATGTGATCTGCTGCCAGTCGGGAAAAGAGGCCGGGTCCAGCGCGGTTCCGCCGATCAGCTCGACTTTGACGTTGTCGAAGTAAGCGGTGAGAGTCGAGCCGCCAGCCTGGCGGAGGACCACGGTGTTAAAGGAGGCGTAAACCGTTGACGTGTTACCAGAGATTGAAAAATGGCTGCCGGCGGCGCTGCTCAGGGTGAAGAGCGTGTCCATGCGGGTCGCGGAGGTGCGTGTGACATCGAAGACCACGGTGTAGGTCACGGAGCCGGAGTCGTTGATGTTGAATGAGGTCGAGTCGGTGGGAGATGTGATGTTTGTGAATGTTCCGCTGGCCCCGCTACCCGGCCCTGTGGACGAGGTGGTGCCATTCGAGGATTCGACGCGGGCGTGGTTCCCTGCGGTGCTCGCATCGCGTGCAAGCGTCCCGTAGCCGCTCCAGGCGCCGACAGCATTTGCGCCCGCCCAATTCCCTGCCCCGATCGGCGTCGTCACGTTGTAGAGACCCGCGCGGACTATCATATTGGCGTCCTGAGGCGTGCCGGCCTGACGGTAGTCGAAGGTGAGCCTGAGCGTCTGTCCGATCTCGAGCACGGTTTGAGGAAACGACCTGCCGATCGACTCGGACAGGACGTTTCCATTCTCTGTCCAAGAAAGCTGGCCGCTGGAATTTGAAAGCGAATCACCAGCCGCAGGGGCGGCTTTGAACCACGCTCCGGTGCCGGAGTCGAACGTGTCGTGGAAGACCAAACCGGCCCGCGTGAGAATCTTGAGCGAAAAGGCGGATGTCGTGGAAGAGCCCGTTGTGTCGGTGGCGGTGAGGGAAAAAGAATACGTCCCCGCAGCTACTGGCGTTCCCATGAGGGTTCCGGAGGGATCAACGCTTAGCCCCGCTGGGAGGGTCGATCCAGCGGCGAGAGACCATGTCGCCGCCCCAAGGCCACCGCTGGCCATAAGGGGTTGATAATAGGACGCGCCGGTCCATGTGTCGGCCAGCGACGCAGTGGTGATCTGGAGAGGAACAGCGCAGGACATCGTGAGTTCCTTTTCCGCCGTTTGAGTTCCATCACTCACCCGGACGGTGACGTTGAAGGTGCCGGATTCCGTGGGTGTACCTTGAAGGATTCCGCTCGCGGACAAGCTGAGACCGGCCGGAAGGCTGCCGGCGGCCAGGCTCCACGTCAGGGTGCCCGACTCATTGGCTGCGGCAAGGGTTATCGGCTCATAAGGCGCGTGGAGCCTCGCGACGGGCAGGGAAGGGGTTGTGATCACGAGCGGAGCGGGCGCGGCGTTCGCCATGGCGGTGCGGGCGAAGATATCGTGGGCGTAGGAGACGGTGATCCGGACTCCGGCCGGGGCATCGAGTTTGCCATCCGATACCGCCGGCGAGCCGATATTTGCTAGCGGCAGGCTCCCTTCAAAAACCGACGTGTCGGGTCCGGTCTCCACGAGGGTGATGGCTTCGTTGTCGCCGGAGGCGCTGGTGAGGGAAATGGTGGCATTTTCTGTGGCGCCGCGGTTGAAGTTGAGTGGAGCTGTCAGCCTCACGCGCACCTGTCCGTCGCCTCCGGCCTGTCCTGCATTGAGCTGCAGAAACGTGATGGTGCTGCGATCGCGTGCGGCCCAGACCATCCCGGCATTCCATGCGGAGTTAAAAGCCACCCAGCCCTCGACATACCCGGAAGCGACCTCTGGGTTGTAGGGAAACGACGGGTTCTTGGCCGAGGCATCGAGGACGCCGCGGACGTTCATCAGATCGCCGAGCCCGCCGACATATTGGCTGAACCAGCCAGCTTCGACGCCCTCAAATCCATAATTGGCCTGGGCGGCGCGGAAGCTGAAGTGGCGGTTGTGCGGGTTGCGCCCGAAGACCTGATCGAGCTGAGAGACCGCGATCGCGCGGAGCCGCCGGACTTTTTCCGGGTCCTGCAGGCGGGTGACGGCTGCGAGGGCGGAGGCAGGAAAGCCCGCGATGTTCCCGGGTTCATTCCACCACGGATGTCCGCCCGGGACGTTCTCCGGTGTCCAGATGGTGTCGGAGTATTTGCGGAAGTCCCAATAGTTATCCGATCGTGCGATGACGGTATCCGCCCACGCATTAAGCCAGGTATCGACTCCTGTGACCGGCGTTTCCGGATCCCGCAGAAGAAACTCCGCCAGTGCCGGCACCAGAATGTGCTCGGACATCCGCTGGCCTTTGGTGACCATGGGATCGGAGGGGCTGAGGTTGTTAACGATCCACTGGGCCTGATTCCGCGCTGCGGTGAGGTAGCTGGCCGAGTCTGTCCGGCCCTCACGGAGGGCGACCGATGCCATGAGGAGATTCGGAATGATCGAGTGTCCGGGTGGAAACGAACCCTTGGTTCCGCCCATAACCGTGTAGGTCTGAAAAAGGTTTCCGGTGTGGGTGATGTCGTACCAGCTCCATCGGTCGCGGGCGGTATTACCCCAGTTGGCGAAGAGGTAGTCCCGTGCCTCGTTGTAGAGCGATACCGGGATCCATTTTGCAAAGAGCGGGTAGTAGTAAACAAAGTAGGCCAGATCCTCCTTGATGAGCGTATGGTTGAGCCCGCCGCGCAGGTAGATGTCCGCTCCCCAGTGGATCAGGCGCACGATCTCAGGCGCATCGGCCGGAAGGCTGTGCCGGAGCCCGGCGTAGGTGCCTTCCACCGGCATTCGGTCCACTCCAAAGGCGTCCGGGTTTGCCGCATACCATTGGATGAGTGTCCGGAGCTCGAAGGAAAACTGGTGCGAATCCCTCCATGCGATGCCGCTGCTGTATTTTCCCGCCGTGACATCCCATGTTGTGGCGTTTCCGTATCCGCTCCGGCTGTCGATGAAAAACTGGATCATCCGGCGGTAGCTCACCCGCTCGATCCAGAACGGGCCGACACCGAAAGTATACGAATTCTCAATGGACGGCTGCGTCCCGATGACGGCTCGATAATTTCCTGTCTCGGCCGGACGGAAGTCGGTGAAGTCGCCCACGCCGCCATTAACCGTTCCCGTGAAAACCACCGCCCCGCCTGGATCGCTCACAATCGCGAACGGTGTGCCATCCGCGGCCAGTGGAGCGGTAAATCGCTTGCTTTCCGAAGTATTGTAGCCGCTCTGGTTAACCAATACCTGAGCGCCAAGCGTGGAGAACGCGAAGCAGGCGCTGAGCAAAGCCAGGGGGAGGGCCTTCATCGAAGAACCAAAATCGCCGGAGCCAGCGGGAATGTCGAACCGAAACGGGCTGGTCCGGCGGATGCGGCCCATCCGGGCATTCTGCTCTTAGTCGCCTGAGCGTTAGGTGGTTTCTGTCTTCCGAGTCGCGATGAATGCCTCCAGCAGCTGGCGGAGGCGGGTGAGGTCGGATTGGTATTCGGGGAGGGCGGCGAGGTCGCGGGTTTCGTCGGGGTCCGTGGGGAGGTGGAAAAGGACGTCCGGGGCCTCGCCTGCGTAGACAAGGAGCTTCCATGGGCCGGACCGGAGGAGGAAGTGTCTGGTGCCGAGTTGGGAGAACGTTTCGTCCGCCGGTTCGTGGAGATCGCGTCCGTCCAAGCCGGGGGGAACGGGGAGCCCGGCAGCGCGGCAGAGGGTGGGGAAGAGGTCGACGAGATTGCTGATGCGGGGGTTTTCGCCGGGGGAGAATCCGGGGCCGCGAACGAACAGAGGGACGCCGGCGCTTTGTTCGTAGTAGCTCCGCTTTTCCCAGCAGCCGTGATCGCCCAGCATGTCCCCGTGGTCGCTGGTGAAGACGATGAGCCAATCGTCGGGATTTTGTCCGCAGTCTTCCAAGGCCTTCAGCACACGGGCAAACCGTCGGTCGGTGGCTTCGACGAGAGCGGCGTAGGCGGCGCGGGCGCGGAGAACGGCTTCGTCCGGAGGGGATTGCACCGAACGGTCGAGAGCGGGGTGGCCCTGATTCGAGGTGACGCGCGGAAGCGTCGCGCGGGACAGGTGGTCCGCGAAGAGATCGGCGTCGCAAAGGAGCGGGAAATGAGGCTGCTGGAGGCTCACCATCAGGAGAAGGGGCGTCTCGGGCGGGATGGCGTAGTGGCCACCGAAGTGCATTCGGAGAAAATCGCACGCGCCCTGCGTGGTGAGATCGTCGTGGAGGGCGAGCGGGGAAAGTCCGGGTCCGGCTCCGGTGATGTCGGCTTCGCCCTTCCACGAGCGGCGGCCAATCTGGCTGCGGGAGCGGAATTTCTCCGGCCAGGCGAGGGCGGTTTCGGAGCCGATGCGGTGGAGCCACCCCTGCATTTGGTCGGGGCCGCGGTGGTGGAGCTTGCCGCAGGCGACGGTGTAGTAGCCGTGATCGGCAAACCAGCGGGCAAACGTGGGAGCGCCCGGCGCGAGGTCGGAATGGAACGTCTCGCAGCCGTTGTGGAGGGGATACATCCCCGTGGCCAGACACTGGCGGGCGGGCACGCAAACGGGCGAGGGGGTGTAGGTTTGGGGGAAGATCGCGGCGTCCTTTGCGAGTCCGTCGAGGCAGGGCGTGCGTGCGGCGGCGTTTCCGGAAAATCCGGCGGCATCGCGACGGAATTCGTCCGCCATGAGGAGGAGGATGTTCACCGGAACGTGCCTCCGCGGGCGACCAGGTTGAAGGCGGGGGTCGCCATAAGGGTTGTTACGATGGCCATAACGACCATCATGGTGAAGAGAACCGGTGTGATCACGCCCCGTTCGAGGCCGATGTTGAGAATGATCAGCTCCATCAGACCCCGGGCATTCATGAGAGCACCGATCGCGAGCGAGTCGCGCAAGGGCTCGCCATGCCATCGTGCAGCGAGCGTGCAGGCGATGCCTTTACCCGCGATCGCGCAGAAGAGCAGGATGAGTGTCACGCCGAGAAGTTCCGGCGCAATGATCAGGCCGATCTTCGTGTTGAGTCCGGAATACACAAAGAAAAGCGGCAGGAGGAATGCGGTCGTCATTTTCTCCAGATGCTTGTGCAGGCATTCGGCAAAAAGACCCTTCGGCACGGCCACGCCGAGGATGAAGGCGCCGAAGACGGCGTAGATGCCGATGATGTCGGTGAACCACGCGCCGAGCATGACAATGGCCAGCGTGGTCCCGAGGAGGGCATGGCTCATGCCGCCTTCGCGTTCGCAATGGGCGGCCAAACGTCGGAAAAGCGGCGCGCCTGCCAACCAGACAAAAACGGCGTAGCCGATTCCGCCGCCGATCGCGAGCAGCGCGATATTGGCATCCCCGGAAAAGCTTGCCAGAACGACGGCGAGCACGCACCAGGCGGCGGCATCGTCGATCGACCCTGCAGCCAGCGCGAGCGTGCCGAGCGAGGTGCCGGTGAGTCCGCGTTCGTAGATGATCCGCGCCAGCATCGGGAAGGCGGTGATGGCCATCGCAGCCCCGAGGAAGAGCATACCCTCCCATTGGCTCGTCTTCGGGGAAAACAAGGGCCAGTGCGGTGCGAGCCACCAGGCAGCGGCGGCTCCGAGCGCGAAGGGCGCGGCGATACCCGAGATCGATACCGCCGCCGCGCTCCGGAGGCGCTTGCGGATGAGCCCGGTATCGAATTCGACACCGATCAGAAACATATAAATGACCAGCCCGATCTGACAGACCGAGAAAAGGACGGCCTTCGTCTCGGGCGGAAAAAGCGCGGCCTGCCAGCCCGGCGCAAGCGCGCCGAAGATCGACGGCCCGAGCACGACGCCGGCAATCATTTCCCCCACCACCTGCGGCTGCCCGAGCTTCACCGCCAGCCAGCCGACCATGCGGCAGACGCAGAGGATCACGGCCAGCTGAAGGAAAAACTGAACCGAAATGTGGAAGGGTGACATGGCAGGCGGAGGCTTATGGGGAAAAATCAGTCCCGCGGCGAGAAAACGCTGCCGCTATTCGAAAAAAGTATCCTCGTGGGCGTAAGGCGGCGCGCAGCAGCAGAGGAAGCGCAGTTCGCCCGTCGAGGCGATCTGGTGCCACGCCCCGGGCGGGATGAGGATGCCATCGCCGGGGCCGACGGGCCGGACCTCGCCGTCGATCTCCATCCGTCCGGTGCCCTCAAGAATGAAGTAAATCTCCTCGGATACCTTGTGGTAGTGGCGCTGGGTGGCGGCACCGGCAGGCAGGAAGGCCTCGGCGAGGCTCTGGTTCGCCACCGGGGCGTTCGTCCGGTCGAGAATGCTGCGAATCTGCGAGCCGTCTTTGGTCGTAAAGGGTTTTTGACTGGATAGGTTCTCAACAATCATCGAGATTCCGTCTTTATGAAATTTTTCGAAGGGTGCACAGCATTGATCACAGGGGCCTC
>CAZSMN010000131.1:0-9874 GCA_964607615.1 uncultured Chthoniobacterales bacterium
CGGACGTTTCAGGAATAGAGGCCCGCATTTTGGGGCTTCCGTCGCCCAATGGGCGGCTGCTAGTGTCTGCGCAAATGGAAGCAGTGACCCGAGAAAGCGTGCGCGAGGTATTGCACGGATTCCTTGCAGAAAAAGGGCTCCGGAGAACGGCGCAGCGCGATGCGATCATCGAAGCGGCTTTTTCGACCAAGGAGCACTTCAGCGCGGAAGAGCTTCTGGGAATGTCCCGGGAGATCGATGAGTCGGTCTCCCGCGCGACGGTCTATCGTACGCTCCCGCTGCTCGTGGAGAGCGGCCTCCTCCGTCAGCTTGATCTGGGGGGCGATACGACGGTATACGATCCGAATTTTCTGGAGCATCCGACGCACAACCACCTTGTCTGCGTGGACTGCAAGAAGATCATCGAGTTCGAGGATACGAACATGGAACTGCTTGAGAACTGCATCACGCGCCGGCTCGGTTTTTCTCCGGCGAACAAGATGGTGAAAATCGAGGCGCACTGTGACGAGCTGAAGCACCATGGGAAGTGTGGCAAGCGTCCGGCCGAGGGCGGCGAGTAGGCCATGTGGAAGGGACGATTTCAGGAGGAGCAGTCCGATCTGCTCAAGGCTTACGGCGAGTCGGTCTCGATCGATTGGCGGCTCTATCGTCATGATATCCGTGGCAGCATCGCACACGCGAGGGCTTTGCTCCGCGCCGGAGTGCTGACGGGAGAGGAGTTCACCGCGATCGAGGCCGGGCTTCTGGAGATCGGCGCAGAGATCGATGCAGGGAGATTCGAGTGGAGCCGGGATCTCGAGGACGTCCACATGAACATCGAATCCGCGCTGACGCGCCGGATCGGTTCGCCCGGGGCGAAGCTGCACACTGCCCGGAGCCGCAATGACCAGGTCGCCCTCGACTTCCGCCTCTACCTGCGCGACGAGGCGCTTGCGATCTGGGGCGGGATCCGGGCATTGCAGCGCGCTCTGGTCGGGCTGGCTGCGCGGCATCCCGAGGCAATTCTCCCGGGCTACACGCACCTCCAGCGGGCCCAGCCGGTGCTCTTTGCGCACCATTTGCTGGCCTATGTCGAGATGCTTGAGCGCGATGCGGGGCGTGTGGCCGATGCACGCGAGCGGATGGATGCCATGCCGTTGGGCTCCGGGGCGATAGCGGGCTCGACGATTATTCTCGATCGCGCAGCGGTCGCGGAGGAACTCGGCTTCTCGCGGGTCACGACCAACAGCATGGATGCGGTGGCCGACCGGGATTTTGCCTGCGAGCTGCTGGCAGCCCTCGCGATGCTGGGCATGCACATCTCGCGCCTGAGCGAAGATCTCATCCTGTGGGCCTCGGCGGAGTTCGGCTTTATCGAGCTGAGCGACCGGCACACGACCGGCTCGAGCCTGATGCCGCAGAAAAAAAATCCGGATATTGCGGAGCTGGCGCGCGGCCGGACGGGCCGGCTTTACGGAAACCTGATGTCGTTGCTCACGACGATGAAGGGGCTGCCGCTGACGTACAATCGCGACATGCAGGAGGACAAGCAGGTCGTCTTTGATTCGGTGGACAATATCCGCGCGACCCTCGCGATCTTTGCCGAAATGCTCGATGCCGCTGCCCTCCGCGAGGACCGGGCGCTCGCAGCGGCGGGAGATCCGCTCCTGCTCGCGACAGATCTCGCCGACCGCCTTGTCGAGGGAGGAGTCCCGTTCCGCGAGGCACACGAGATCGTCGGACGACTTGTCGCGCTGGCCCAGTCGCGCAATGTCCCGCTCAACAGCCTGCCGGCGGAGGATTTTCTTGCCGCCTCGCCGGTTCTGGATCCGGAGACGATCAGAAAAAATTTCCAACTGAAGACGGCTTTAGAAGCCCGCCGTTCGATCGGAGCTCCGTCTCCGGCGAATGTGGCCCGTGAGATCTCCCGGTGGGAGTCCGCGCTGAAGTGATGAGCGGGTGGAGGCTGCTGGAGGAGGAGATCCTCTGTTCTTCACCCTGGCTCACTGTGGCGCGGGAGAAGGTTGCCACTCCTTCGCGTCCGCCGGGTGTGGACTGGATGGTCGCACGCCGCCCGGTCGCGGCGGTGGTCGTGCCCCGGATGCCTTCGGGATATTTTGTCATGATCCGGCAGGAGCGTGTGGCGGTGCGGCGCGAGACGTGGGAGTTTCCGGCCGGACAGGTCGACGGCGCCGTAACGGCTGAGACGATTCTGGCGACGGCCCATCGGGAGCTCGGCGAAGAGGCGGGCCTCCGGTGTGTGGGCGAGCTTGTCCCTCTCGGGATGGTTTTTTCGTCCGTGGGCTTCACGACAGAATGCTGCCATCTCTTTCTGGCACCGGAGGTCGTTCCGGCTCCGGAGCTCACGTTGCATGATGCGCACGAGGCGATCCACGAAGTGAAGGAAGTCACAGCGGCGGAATTCCGTTCCGGCGTCGCGGACGGGTCGATCTCGGACTGCAATACGCTGGCGGTCTTCGCGCGGCTGGCCGCCATGGGGCTGATGTGAGGCTATGAAGAACTTCTTTGAATTCCGCGACAAGGGTGACGTGCCCAAGCCGTTTCTTCTGCACCTGGAGGAGCTCCGGGGAACGCTGATCAAGGTGGCTATCGCACTGGGGCTGGGGATGACGCTGTGTTTCCTCTTCCGAACGGAGCTGGCTGCGATTATCCAGCGCCCGCTCATCGCGGTCGATCCCACGAGGGCGGCGAACCTGCAATCCCTCGGTGTGGCCGATTCGTTCACGATCTCGCTGGAGCTGGCGTTTTATGGCGGGATGGTCGTGTCGTTTCCGTTCCTCCTCTGGTTTCTTGCGGAGTTTGTGCTGCCCGCGCTGACGCCGGCCGAGAAGCGCGTGCTCTTTCCGGCGGCGATGGTCGGCTTCGGCCTGTTTCTGCTGGGCGTCTCGTTTGCCTACTTCATCGTTCTGCCGCAGACGCTGGAATTTTTCTTTCAGGATGCGAAGGCGATGAGCTGGCAGCCGACGTGGACGGTGCGGGAGTATTATTCGTTCACGACGCAGTTTCTCATCGCGTTCGGGCTCGCGTTCGAGCTTCCGGTCGTGGTGCTCCTTCTCGTCAAGCTCGGCATCGTGGACTATGATACGCTCCGCCGGACGCGGGCATTTGCTCTGGTGGTGATTTTTATTGTGGCGGCAGTGATTACCCCGACATCGGATATTTTGACCCTCCTTCTGATGGGCGGACCGATGTATGTGCTCTACGAGATCTGCATCGCGATCGCGCGTTTCATGCCCGCCCGCGGCGGGGAGTGACGGGGCTCGTTCCGGCCCCGGAAATACTCTGAGCATGACAAACCCGCCTCCGGCTGAGAGAACGGGGCTATGCCTGACGATTGCGAATCTTTGCGCATGGCGGAGCGGGATGCGGGCAAGGTCCCGTGGGAGCTCTGGGGATCGTACCTGAGCGACCGCCAGTGGGGGACGGTCCGGGAGGATTATTCGGCTGATGGAGATGCGTGGACGTATTTCCCCTTCGACCATGCAAGATCCCGTGTTTACCGGTGGGGCGAGGATGGGCTTCTGGGCATCTCCGATTCCGACGGACGGCTTTGCTTCGCACCGGCCTTCTGGAACGGCAAAGATGCGATCCTCAAGGAGCGGCCGTTCGGGCTCTCGAATCCGCAGGGAAATCACGGCGAAGACCTGAAGGATTACTTCTACCACATCGATAACACGCCGACGCACAGCTTCATGCGCGGATTGTATAAGTATCCGCAGTCGGCATTTCCGTACGAGCAGATCCTGCGTGAGAACGGCAACCGTTCGCGGCTTGAGCCGGAATACGAACTGGTCGATACGGGGATCTTCAACGAGGGGCGCTACTTCGATATCTTTGTCGAATACGCCAAGGAGGGGGCGGAGGATATCGCGATCCGCATCCGCGCGATCAATCGCGGACCCGATGCGGCTCCGCTGCACATCCTTCCGACGCTATGGTTCCGCAATACCTGGTCGTGGGGAGAACCCGGCGCGACGAAGCCCGAGATGCACCAACCCTCGGGCAGCCCGGCGGTTGTGGCCCATCCCTGGGGGCTCCCGGAATACCACCTCTATGCCGACGGATGTCCTGAGTGGATTTTTACAGATAATGAGACGAATGCCGGACGGCTTTACGGCACGAAAAATCCGACACCGCATGTCAAAGATGCGTTTCACGACTACCTGATCGCAGGATGCAAGGATGCCGTGAATCCGGCGAGGATCGGCACAAAGGCCGCGGGTGTTTTTTTCAGGAGCCTCGCGCCCGGCGAGGAGTGGGTTGTGCGGCTCCGGCTGTGCCGCCCGCCCAAGCCGGAACCGTTCGGCGAAAGCTTCGACCGGCTTTTTGAGACACGGGAGCAGGAGGGCAAGACCTTCTACGACCTGCGGAGTCCGGGGTTGCCGGAGGATCTCGCGCACGTTCAACGGCGCGCTATTGCCGGACTTCTGTGGTGCAAGAAGTTCTACTATTATCCCGTAATCAAGTGGCTTGAGGGCGATCCGACGATGCCGCCGCCGCCGAAGGAGCGCTGGCTCGGCCGGAACGCATTCTGGAAGGAACTTCATGCGCACGATGTCATCTCGATGCCGGACTGCTGGGAATACCCGTATTTTTGTGCGTGGGACCTGATGTTCCAGTCCGTCGCGTTCGCGATGGCGGACGCGGCGACGGCCAAGCGCCAGAGCATGCTCCTGCGCGGCGAGCGCTACACCTCTCCGAGTGCACAGCAGCCGGCCTACGAGTGGGCGCTTTCAGACGCAAACCCTCCGATCGGAGGGTGGGCGACGTGGAGGATTTATTCGATCGAGAGGGGAATGGCCGGCAAGGGCGACCGCTCGTATCTCAAGCGCGCCTTCAACAAGCTCCTGCTGGGCTATTCGTGGTGGGCGAACCGGGTCGATCAAACGGGCGATAATGTCTTTGAGGGAGGTTTTCTCGGACTCGATAACATCGGCGTCTTCGACCGCCGGTATCCGCTGCCCGACGGCAGCAAGATCGAGCAAAGCGATGGCACCGCATGGATGGCCATGTTTTGCCTCAACATGCTCAACATCGCGATCGAACTGGCGAAGGAAGAGCCCGAGTATGAGGACATCGCGGACAAGTTCCTGAACGATTTCATCTATCTGGCGGCGGCGGTTAACGCGGTCGGAACGGCGGGCTTTGCGCTTTGGGACGAGGAGGATGGATTCTACTACGACGTTCTCCGCCGGCCGGATGGCACGCACGATTACCTCAAGACGCGCTCGATTGCCGGCCTCACGCCGATCTTTGCGGTCGAGAGCTTCGACTCGAAGACCGCGCTGGAGTTTCCGCTCCTCCGCAAGCGCATCGCATGGTTCGCGCAGCATCGCCCCCACCTGCTCGAGCAGCTTCATCACATCGGTCAGGAAGTCGAGGGCCGGCTGCTCGTCTCACTGGTGCCGCCCGAGAGGCTGCGCCGGCTGTGCGAGCGGCTCTTCGACGAGAACGAATTCCTCTCGCCGCATGGCATCCGGGCTCTTTCCCGCTACTACCTCGACCATCCTTACACGTTCACGGAGGGCGACCGGACAGAGACGCTGGCCTACAGCCCGGCGGACAGCCCGGTCGCGATGTTCGGCGGCAATTCCAACTGGCGCGGCCCGGTGTGGATGCCCATGAATTACCTTCTCATCGAGGCGCTGCAGAAGTTTGCGTTCTATTTCGGCGATTCCTTCAAGATGGAATTCCCGACCGGCAGCGGCGTTGAGATGACCCTCTGGGACATCACCATCGAGCTGGAGCGGCGTCTTGTGGGGATCTTCCGGCGGGGAGAAGACGGCCGGCGGCCGTTCAACGGGCGGGTCGAACTTTTCCAGAACGATCCGCACTGGCGGGACCTCCTGCTCTTCAACGAGTATTTCAACGGAGACAACGGCGCCGGGGTCGGAGCGAGCCACCAGACCGGCTGGACGGCCCTCGTGGCGAAGATGGCCCGGCAGATCAACAGCTTCGAGCGCGAGATTTAGACAATCGTAAAAAGGTCGACCTGCTGCTGGATGCCGCGCGGCTGCACGGTTGCGACTTTGCGCAGGGCGATGGAGTCGGGGAGCCCCTTCTCGACGGCACCGCTGATCAGGATCTCGGTATCGTATTCCTTGTTGAAGGCCTCGATGCGGGAGGTCACGTTCACGGCATCTCCGATGGCGGTGTATTCCATCCGCTGTTCGGAGCCGATGTCTCCCACGACCGCTTCGCCGGAGTGGATGGCGATTCCGATCCGGAGATCGATGCCGTGGTCGCGGAGCATCGCTTCGCGCATGGCATCTTTGGCAGCGAGCATGGCGATCCCCGCCCGCGCCGCCATTTCGCGGTGGTCGGGATCGTCGAGCGGCGCTCCGAAAATGGCGAGAAATCCGTCTCCGAGAAATTTGTCGAGCGTGCCCCGGTGGGAGAAAACGACATCGATCATCCGGGCGAAAAACTCGTTGAGAAAAGCCACAGTCTCCTCGGGTGTGAGCAGGGCGGAGAGAGCGGTGAAATTCCGGATATCGACGATGCAGACGGTGATATCCCGCCGCCGTCCGGCCAACGATTCCGATCCTTCGCGGGCGAGGATCTGGTCGGCCACCTCGCGTGAGACATAGCGGACGAGCGCCCCTTTCAGCATCTCGCGCTCGCGGAGCGAAACGGCCATCCGGTTCACCGCGGCTCCGAGCTCGCCGAATTCGTCCTTTCGCCGGATGTCGACTCTCGTGTCCCATTGCCCGGATGAGATGGCACGGAGAGCCATCTGGATTTCGGCGAGAGGCCGCGTGGCCCGTAAGGCGAGAAAGATGCCCAACCCGATGGCGGCAGCGGAAGCGACCCCGATCGACAGGATGGCGATGCCGAGAAAACGGTTCATTTCGGCGAGAACATCCGACGCCGAGATATCGACACCGACCATCGCAACCGGCTCTCCCTCGGCTGTCAGGACCGGCGCACTGGCGCTCAGCCACACGCCGTAGGCATCGGAGACAAATTCCTTTTCCGCGTACGCTCGGCCAAGAGTGGGAGGCACGGCGTTGGCCGCAATCTCGACTTTCTCGCCGGGCATGGAGTGATCGGCGGGATTCTCCTCCGGATCGACCACGAACTCCCAGCCGCCATCCGTAGCCGGCCGCATCGTGTAGACGAATCGCACCGGTGTTTGCCCATGCCGGTTTGCGTCGCGGATCTTCCGGAGCTGCGCGCTGATCCGTCCGTAGGCCGGATCGTCCTCACTGGAGATTCCCCGGTGCGCATCGCCGTCAATCTGCGTGGCGGCGGTCGCTGCTATCGACAGCACATGGTCGCGCATCGATTCGAAAAGGAGGTGGCGCGCTCCGAGGAAAAAGACCCCGAGAACCACACTTCCGGTAAAGAGCGCCAAAAGAACAAAGGCCAGAGCAAGCTTGAAGCGGTAGCGCACGATCGAAGACTACCAGCCGGCCGCCCGCTCGGAAAGGCATGTCCGGTCATTGGAGGAAAAGTTCTTCCGATTCTTGTTTTCATCGCGCAGGGAATCTGGCGGAGTGGCCGGGCGATCGAAGGTCAGGAAACCAACCACCGTGGAACCGAACTCTCCATCTGTCCGCAAGGCGACTCCGGGTCTCGCTGTTCTCATCGCGGCGTGTGGCGGGTTGATTCAGGGTTTTGACACGGGGGGCATTTCCAATTCCGTCGCGGCAATCTCAGCGCAGTTCCACCTCCCGTTAGCTGCGGAGGGTCTCATCACCAGCCTTGTCCTCGTAGGGGCCATGCCCGGCGCGTTGCTGGGTGGTCCTCTCGCCGATCGTATCGGCCGACGGAAGGCGCTGGTGCTCTTCGGAGCGATCTTTTTTGCGGGGGTCCTGATCGAGGTATCTTCCGGTTCTCTTGCGATGCTTCTGGCCGGCAGGTTCTTTGCCGGACTCGCCATCGGTGCGTCCTCGACGGTCTCCACCCTCTACATTTCGGAAGTTTCGCCACCGGAACGGCGCGGCGCGAATCTCTCGCTTTTCCAGCTTGCCGTCGTCGCCGGCATCGTCTGCGGCATCCTGACCGCCATGGCGGTCGGCCCGGAGGCGTGGCGCTGGATTCTTGGTGCCGGGCTCATTCCCGGTGCGCTCCTGTGTCTCGGAATGCTGGCCATGCCGGAGAGCCCGGCTTGGGTTCCACGCAGCAAGGCTCCTGGCGCGGGCACGAAAGAAAAGCCCACTGGTGGAGGAGGGTTCGCTCTCCCGGCGGTTCAGCTCGCGCTGGTGGCCGGCGTGGGCATGGCGCTGATCCAGCAGATCACCGGCATCAATGCCGTTATGTATTACGCACCGGGCATCTTCGAGAAGGCGGGCTTCCGTGGGGGCAGCGCCTCGATGGTCGATGACCTCGCACTCGCAGGATTGCTCACGCTGGTGACGTTTCTCGCCTCGCGTGTCGTCGATCGCTTCGGCCGGCGGGCGCTTCTTCTCTGGGGCCTTGGAGGCATGCTTCTCTCACTGGCGCTCCTTGGTGCGGCTTTTGAATTGGCGGGTTCCTGGCCCGGCGCGCGGTGGCTGGTCCTTGGAGCGCTCCTTTCCTACATCACGTTTTTCGCGATGGGACCCGGACCGTGCATCTGGCTGGTGATCGCCGAGATTTTTCCGCTGGCGGTTCGCGGTCCGGCGATGGGCATCGCGACGCTGGCAAGCTGGATGGCGAATTTTGCCGTCTCCTCGACGTTTCCGCTGTTCAGTTCGGCCGTTGGCGAGGCCAATGCGTTTTTCATTTTTGCGGTGGTGACCGGCCTCTCCTGGCTCTTCACTTTCGGCCTTCTCCCCGAGACATCCGGCCGCACGCTCGATGAAATCCAGTCCATCTGGACCGAGCGCGCCGCGACACTTTTCAAACACCACACCACAAAAACACCATGAAACTTGAAGGAAAATCCGCACTCATCACCGGCAGCGCCCAGGGCATCGGCAAGGCCATTGCTCTCCGTCTCGCGCAGGAAGGCGCCGACATTCTCATCGACGACCGTCCGGGAAACGCCGGAGCCGCCGAGACACAGAAGGAAATCGAAGCGCTCGGACGGAAGGCGGTCGTGCTCGGCGGCGATCTTGCCAACACGGCCGACGACCGCCGTCTCATCCAGCAGGGCGTTGAGGCCCTCGGAAAGATCGACATTCTCGTCAACAATGCGGGCGTGGAAAAACATGCCGACTTCTGGGACGTGACCGAGGAGGATTTTGATTTTGTCCTCCGCATCAACCTGCGCGGAACCTTCTTTCTCACGCAGGATTTCGTAAATCACCTTCGCGCGACGAACCGGCCGGGCAAGATCATCAACATCAGCTCGGTCCACGAGGAACTTCCGTTCCCGCACTTCTCGACCTACTGCGCCAGCAAGGGAGCTCTGAAAATGCTCTGCCGCGATCTCGCGATCGAGCTCGCGCCTCTTGGCATCACGATCAACAACATCGCTCCGGGAGCGATTCAGACTCCGATCAATACCAAGCTTCTCAACTCGCCCGACCTGCTCAAAGCCCTGCTTTCGAACATCCCGCTCAACCGCCTTGGAAAAGGTGAAGATGTTGCCGGAGTCGCCGCATTCCTCGCATCGTCCGACGCTGATTACATCACCGGAACGACGGTTATCGTCGACGGCGGCCTTCTTTGGAACTACTCGGAGCAGTAAGCACCGGAGCCCGTCGGATCGTCGCTTGTGATCGCACCGCCGGAGAGGCGGTGCGTCTCACTTTCAAGAGTGTGCTTCCCGGCTCTTAGCCTCCCTGCGGCGCAGCAACCAGCGGTAGGCCATGATTCCACAGAGAAAGCCGAGGAGGAATCCACAGGCAATACCTTGCGCTTGAGGGGGCAGTAGAACGGCGGGGAGCCAGCCTGTGAGCAAGGCGACGGCGGTGCAGAGAACGAATGCAAGAACGAGCAGTGG
>CAZSMN010000132.1:0-9757 GCA_964607615.1 uncultured Chthoniobacterales bacterium
CGGGCGTTCATGTCCTTCATCTTCACTTTGACGATGTCCATGACCTGCTTCTTCGAGAGCTTGCCGACCTTGGTCTTGTTCGGCTCCTTGGAGCCCGAGGCGAGACCGGCGGCCTTCTTGAGAAGGATGGCGGCGGGCGGCGACTTCGTGATGAAGGTGAAGCTCTTGTCTTTGTAGACGGTGATGACGACCGGAAGGATGTCACCAGCCTGCTTCTGGGTGGCCGCATTAAATTCTTTGCAGAATGCCATGATGTTCACGCCCTGCTGGCCGAGGGCGGGGCCGACGGGAGGGGCGGGATTTGCCTGCCCGGCAGGAATCTGCAACTTGATCTGTCCAACGATTTCTTTAGCCATAACGAGAGATCCGCCGCTTGAGCGGAAAAGGGTCGAAGAAAACCACGGGAGAGGCCGGTTGACAAGGACAATTTCGATCCTTCTTCCGGTTAGCGGCGGAGATTCAGTTCCCGTGGCTTTTTAAAACGCAATAAACGTTATGCCGAGGGGCTGGAGAAAGTGGTAAACGCCGAACAAGCCCGAGGTGAGAAAAAGGGCCAGAAACGCAAAGCGCAGCGAATTGGCATGGATCGCAATAAATGCCGCGACGGCAGAGAGAGAAAACAGGATGACCGGCAGTGCGATCGAAATCAACGTGAGCGGCTTTGACGTGCAATAGCCGTAGAGGAGCCATTCTTTGAGCGGGCTCGGCGAGATTCGCGTGTAGATGACAGGCGAGAGGATCCATGTGCCCCAGGATTCATAGTAAAACCTCTCGGGGCCGATGATCACGACGTAGGCGATCGGAAGAAGAAACGCGGCCGCAACAACTCTCACCGGAGTGATGAGTGCGTGGGGGGCGCGCATAGGAACCTCACGAGGAAGTTCCCACACGAGGGACGATCTGTCGAGGCCAATGCCTCAGTTGGGCATCAGGTCGAGACCTTTGAGCGTGTTCTCATCGAACCGGCCGGTCTGGCGGAATCCCGCACTCCGCTGCCAGGCTTTGAGGGCATTGACGAGATTCGCGTTGGGCATGCCGTTTTTCGGCCCAGAATAGTAGCCGAGAAGCGAGAGGTTTTGCTGAGCCTGCTTGATGACTGAGACCTGCATCTCCGGGCCGACGGAGATGTAAGGGCCACCTTTGAAAATATCCGCGATGGCCACGTAGGCGGGCGTTGGGGCGACACCTTGAATGCGCAGGGCATCCAGTGTTTGGCTATTCAGTTCACCGGTTACTTTGAGGTTCTCCGCCAACTGGAAGCGGCGGATGGCCGCGCTGGTCTGGCTGCCCATGGCTCCGTCGACTTTTCCGTTGTAGAAACCGAGTGTGGCAAGGCGATTCTGCGCGGCGCGGATCGTGTCGTCCGCCTGGGCAGCGACGGTGACGAAGAGAGCGAGGGCAAGAAAAACGAGACGGGTGCGCATGGCATGAGTCGTAGCGTCTCAGGCGGTCGCCGGCAAGCCGGGTGTGGCATGCCCGAAGAGGATGGGATTTTCGCGGCTTCCCGTGTCGGGGCCCGGACGCTAGCTTCTCGGGCCGATGCCCGCCTCACGCCTTCTTTCTCTGCTGGCCAATGCCTTTCCTCTTTGGGTCGGCGGGGCCGCCGGTCTCGCCCTGTGGCGGCCGGATGGGTTTGCGTGGTTCGCCAAAACCCGCCTGCTGGACCAGTCGCTGATCGTCTGGGGACTCGGTGTGATCATGCTCGGCATGGGGCTCACGCTGACGGCGGCCGATTTCCGACGCGTTCTCAAATTTCCGCGTGCGGTGCTGATGGGCGTATCCGCTCAGTTTCTCATTATGCCCTTCGCCGGGTGGGCGACGGCAACGGCGCTCGGACTGCCGAAGCCTTTTGCGGTGGGTTTGATTCTTACGGCGGCCTGCCCCGGCGGCACGGCTTCGAATATCGTGACATTCCTTGCGCGAGCCAACGTCGCGCTCTCGGTGCTGATGACCATGGTATCGACCTTCGCGGCGCTTGTACTGACGCCGCTGCTCACGGGATGGCTGGCCGGCCATCTGGTGCCGGTCGATCGCTGGGGCCTGTTTTTTGACACCTTGAAGGTCGTGGTCTTTCCTGTCGTGGCGGGAATCGCGCTGAACCACTGGTTTCCCGAGGCAGTAAAGAAAATCTCAACGGCCTCGCCACTGGTAGCCGCGCTGGTGGTGGCTATGATCTGCGGATCGATCGTGGCGACCAGCGCTGAGACGATCCTCGCACATGGAGGCACGCTTCTTGTCGCAGTGGTCATGCTCCACAGCCTCGGATTCGGGCTAGGCTATGCCTTTGCGAAAGTCTTCGGCTACGACCGCTTGGTCTGCCAGACCACATCGATCGAAGTCGGAATGCAAAACTCGGGTCTCGCGGTCGTGCTGGCCCGCCAGAATTTTGCCGATCCACTGACGGCCGTGCCCGGTGCAATCTCCAGCGTCGTCCACTCGGTCATCGGCAGTATTCTGGCCGGGATCTGGCGGCTGCGGAACCGCTGAGGCGTTGCGAGTCGGGGCTTGTATCCTGAGAGATGCCGGAGAAGCATAACGCGCGATGAGTCGTGAGAGCCTTTCAGAGACTATTCGTCAATTGATCTCGCGGGATGCCACGGGAGCAGATGTTACGCTGAGAGATGTTTTCACGCGCATCGGGGATCGCGGATTCGGATTGCTCCTTGTGATTCTCTCGTTGCCGAGCGCTCTTCCGCTGCCGGCGGCCGGCTACAGCACGCCATTCGGGATTCTTCTGGCGATTCTTGCGTTGCAGATGATGCTCTGCCGCAAATCTCCATGGCTTCCGGAGTGGGCCGGCCGGCGCAAGCTCTCGGGAGGGTTTGTGGAGAAGATGCTCTCACTATCCGCAGTGTTCTTCCAGAAAATCGAGATCTTCATCCGCCCGCGGATGAGCTGGATGAACTCCCGTGCGGCCCTGCCGGTGATGGGGGGCCTAGTATTGATTATGGCAGGTCTCATGATCCTGCCGATTCCGCTCACCAATACCTTTCCTGCCTTTGTGATTTTTTTGATCGGTGTCGGTCTCACCGAGGGGGACGGCCTGTTCTGCCTGGGCGCCTGCGTTCTGGGGGCGCTCTCCGTTGTCCTTTACGGGTTCATCATCTACCTCGTGATCAACTTTGGCATCGAGGGAGTGGAGCTTCTGAAGGACGGCATCAAAAAATTTCTGGGTGCGGATTAGCGGCGCGGTGTCTGGGTCTGGCTGATGGCGTTGACAATGTCGCGGATGAGGTTCGGTCCGCGATAGACGAAGCCGGTGTAGATCTGGACAAGCGAGGCTCCGGCGGCGAGTTTTTCCTTTGCGGCATCGGCGCTCATGATGCCGCCGGAAGCAACGACCGGCAGATCGGTCTCCTGGCGGAGCAGGCGGAGGACCTCGGTCGAACGCGAGCGGAGCGGTGCCCCGCTGAGGCCTCCGGTTTGATCGGCGTCTTTCGGAACGGCCGAGTGGTCAAGAGTCGTATTGGTTGCGATAAGGCCATCGAGCTTTTCCTCGCCGGCGAAGCGGGCCATCTCGCGAACGGCGTCGTCGGTGAGATCCGGCGCGATTTTTACCAGGAGTGGCTTCCCGGCATCGATGTCGCGGAGCGTCCGCACGATGGCCGCGAGGGCGTCGCAGTCCTGAAGCTGTCGGAGCCCGGGCGTATTCGGCGAGCTGACATTCACGACAAAATAGTCACCAAAGGGCAGGAGATGCCGAAAGCTGAACGCGTAGTCGGCAGGTGCCTCTTCGAGCGGTGTCACCTTGGATTTGCCGATGTTCATTCCGACGGGAATCCTCGGCCAGCGGCCGGCGGATTTCTCGCTGGCGAGACGGCGGGCGACGGATTCTGCTCCTTCGTTATTGAATCCCATGCGGTTGATCAGGGCGTGCTGGCGTGGATAGCGGAAGCAGCGTGGCTTGTCGTTTCCGGGCTGTGCCTTTGCGGTCACCGTGCCGGCCTCGACGAAGCCGAAGCCAATTGCTTCCCAGGCTTGAAGGACTTCGGCGTTCTTATCCATGCCGGCAGCAAGGCCGACGGGGTTCGGAAAATCGAGGCCGAATAGTCTGACAGGGTGTTTCGCGGTCGAGCCGAAGGCGGCTCGGAGGATTGGGGCGGGAGTGAGGCGCAGGCCGTTGATCGCGAGATGGTGGGCAGTCTCCGCATCGAAGCGGAAGAGGAGCGGTCGGGCGACGTCTGTGTAGAGGTTCATTTTATTTACCGATGCAGAAGGAGCTGAATATTTTGCCGAGGATCTCTTCAGTGTCTGCCATGCCGATGATACGGCCTATGGCGTCTAGGGCGGCGCGAAGTTCGATTGCGGCGAGCTCGGGAGGCTCGCCGGAGCTGACAAGAATCCGCGCAGCCTCCAGCGAACGCGAGGCGCTATCGAGCAGCGCGGTATGACGGGCATTGATGGCGGCGAGGGACTGTCCGGCAGAGAGGTGTGCACCGCCGACCGCCTCGACCATGCGGGCGGTGAGATCGGAAAAGCCTTCGCCTGTGAGGCACGAGACGCGAACGGCTCCGGCGGGCACGGCGGGAGAGGGGAGATCGCATTTGTTGGCGACCAGGATCTCGCGTGCACCGAGCGGGCTTTGCGCATCGTTCGGCTCCGAGGCGTCGATGATATGAAGCACAAGATCGGCCCGCTCGATGGTGAGCCGCGAGCGCTTGACGCCGGCCTGCTCGACGGGATCGCTGGTCTCGCGGAGGCCGGCCGTGTCGGTGAGCCGGAAAAGAAGTCCGCCGAGGCAGGCGGATTCCTCGATGGTATCCCGCGTGGTTCCCGGCGTCGGGCTGACAATGGCGCGGTCCATCCCCAGAAGGCGGTTGAGTAGGCTGGATTTGCCAGCATTCGGCCGGCCCACGATGGCCACGCGAACGCCCTCGCGGAGGATGCGTCCCTGGTCCGCTGTGGCGAGTAGCGATTGCACGGTGTCGCGGACCGCGGAGATTCGCTCCACCAGTGCGTTGCCGCTCGCGGGGTCGATGTCCTCCTCGGGAAAGTCAATCCATGCCTCCAAATGGGCGACCACAGTGAGGAGGTTTTCGCGAAGGTCTGCAATGCCCTTGCCCAGGCGGCCCTCGAGCTGCTCGGCGGCGGCGCGGAGGGCGAGGGGAGTCCGGGCGTGGATGAGGTCCATCACGGCCTCGGCCTGCGTGAGGTCAAGCTTGCCATTGACGAAGGCCCGTCGAGTGAACTCGCCCGGTTCGGCGGCCCGGGCACCGGCCCGGAGGACCAGTTCGAGGACTTTCGCTGGTAGCAGGATGCCTCCGTGAGTGGCGATTTCCACCACGTCTTCTCCGGTAAAGCTCGCCGGCGCACGGAAGCTCGTGACCAGAACCTGGTCCACGATCTGAGCGTCGTCATCAACCACCGTTCCGTAGGTCGCGATCCGCGGGCGGAGCGATCCCTTTGCCGGGCGGAAAACACGCGCGGCTATCTCAGCGGCAGCAGGTCCGGAGACACGCACCAGCGCAACGGCTCCCTCGCCGGGAGCCGTGGAGATCGCGGCAATCGTGTCGTCGCCTTCCACTACGCGGCGGCGGGGTGGGCTAGGCCGCCCGCAGCGTCTATTTCGCGGAGCTCGGAGATGAAGCGGCGGTTTTGCTCCATCGTGCCGACCGAGACGCGGATCCATTCCGGCATCTTGTAGCTTCGCATGGCTCGCACGATGAGTCCCTTGCGGAGGAGCTGCTGGAAGACACCGTCGCCATCGCCGACGCGAACGAGGACGAAGTTCGCCGCGCTCGGGACGTATTCGAGATTCATTGCCGTGAATTCCGATTCGAGATAGGCGCGGCCCTCGTGAGTGAGTTCACGCGTCTTGCGCATGTGGTCTTCGTCTTCGAGCCCGGCGGCTGCTCCGGCCTGAGCGATGCCGTTGGCGTTGAACGGCTGGCGGGTCTTCTGAAGGACGGTGGCGATTTTCTCCGGCGCGAGGCCGTAGCCGATCCGCAGATTCGCAAGGCCCTGGATCTTCGAAAAGGTGCGCATCACAACGACGTTACGACCGTCGCGGACGTATTTGAGGACATCCGGTGGCTCATCGAGGAACTCGTAGTAAGCCTCGTCGAAAATTGTCAGCACATGGTCCGGAACGCGATCCATGTAGCGGTCGATCGCCTCCTGCGCGACCAGCGTGCCGGTCGGGTTGTTCGGATTCGCGATAAAAACCTGACGGGTCTTCGGTGTGATTGCGGCGAGCATCGCATCCAGGTCGTGAGCATAGCCGGGATCCGGCACCTCGACGGTTGTTGCGCCGAACAACTGGGCCATGAGCGAGTAGACGGCAAACGCGTGCTGCGCGGTGACGACCTCGTCGCCCGGGCGGAGAAAGGCGTGGCCGATGAACTCGATGATCTCGTTCGAGCCATTGCCGAGAACGACGTTCTCGCGGGCAAGGCCGAGGCGTGAGGCGATGGCATTTCTCAGCGCCCAACCGCCTCCATCCGGATAAAAGTGCGCCCGTTCGAGCGTCTGGCGCATGGCCTCCAACGCGCGGGGCGACGGGCCGAGCGGATTCTCATTCGAGGCAAGCTTGATAATCGCCTCAGGCGCAAGGCCCATTTCGCGGGCGAGTTCCTCGACCGGCTTGCCGGGTTCGTAGGCGACGAGATTCAGGATATGATCGTGAGCGGAATTCCACATAAAAACTTTCGATTTTCCCCACAGGCAGGCAACCTGAGGAGACGAACAATGAACACCGGCACGGCGCAAACTGCAATCCGCATCGCGGTCATCGCCGATACCCACGGCTCGCTGCCTGTGGAGGTCGCACAGGCGGTCAGGGCGGCGAACGAGGTCTGGCATCTCGGAGACTTTTGTAATCTCGCCATGCTGGAGGAGGTCCGGCGCATCGGGCCTCCCGTCACGGCCGTGCTCGGGAATAACGACTTCGGACTCGATCTGCCGATCCACGTGATGCTCGAGCGGTGCGGGCGTACGTTTCGCCTCATCCATATTCCGCCGCGGCAGCCGCAGGGGGTGGATTTTCTGCTCCACGGGCATACGCACGTGCCGCGCGACGAGATGGAGGGAACGACGCGCGTCCTGAATCCCGGCACGGTCGGCAAAGCCAATAAAGGCGCGCCTCCCTCTTGGGCTTGGCTCACGATTTTTCCCGATGGCAGCGTGACGTGGGAGTTGGTCCCGGTGCGCCGCCGCTGAGGGGAGGGGCTTACTCGTCGGCGGAGCGGAGCTTGGTCAGGACGCTGAGGTCTTCAAGGGTCGTGGTATCGCCCGTAATGGCTGATCCCGCGGCGATCTGCTTGAGAAGCCGGCGCATGATTTTCCCGCTCCGCGTCTTGGGCAGGGCCTCGGTGAAGCGGATGTCGTCCGGCTTTGCGATCGCTCCGATGGCGTGGGCGACGTGGCGGCGAAGCTTCTCGGCAAGCTCCTTTGTCGCGGCGCTGGAATTCTTCAAGGTGACGAAGGCGACAATGCCCTGCCCCTTGATCTCGTCCGGACGTCCCACGACCGCCGCCTCAGCGACGTCGTGGTGGGAGACGAGGGCGCTCTCGACCTCGGCGGTTCCGAGACGATGACCGGCAACGTTGAGCACGTCATCGATGCGGCCGACGATCCAGAAATATCCATCCTTGTCACGCCGTGCACCGTCGCCGGTGAAGTAGCAACCTTTGACCTCGGACCAGTATTGCTTACGGAATCTCGTGCGGTCACCGTAGATCGTGCGGAGCATCGCGGGCCAGGGCTTGCGGATGACGAGCTTGCCTCCCTCGTTCGGACCGACCTCGCGGCCGTTGTCATCCACAATGGCAGCGTCGATGCCGAAGAACGGGAGCGTGGCCGTGCCCGGCTTCAGTGGCGTTGCGCCAGGAAGCGGGGAAATCATGATTGCTCCGGTCTCGGTCTGCCACCACGTGTCCACGATCGGGCATGTGCCGCCGCCGATGTGCTTGTGATACCACATCCACGCTTCCGGGTTGATCGGTTCGCCTACGGTTCCGAGAAGTCGGAGCGAGGAGAGATCGTGCTTTGCCGGCCACTCGTCGCCCCACTTCATGAACGCACGAATGGCGGTCGGGGCGGTGTAGAGAATCGTAACGCGATTTTCGGCGATGATTTTCCAGAAGCGATCCGGTTCGGGCCAGTTGGGCGCACCCTCGTAGAGCATGCACGTGGCGCCGTTCGCTAGCGGGCCGTAGACCAGGTAGCTGTGGCCCGTTATCCAGCCGACATCGGCCGTGCACCAGTAGACATCCTCTTCTTTGAGATCGAAGATATACTTCGTCGTCGAGGCCGTGCCGGTGAGATAGCCGCCGGTCGTGTGCAGGATCCCCTTCGGTTTTCCCGTGGAACCGCTGGTGTAGAGAATGAAGAGCGGGTGCTCGCTGTCGACGGGATGGGGCGGGCAGTCGGCGTTGACGTAGTCGGCCTCGCGGTGCCACCACACGTCGCGGCCCTCCTTGATATGGATGTCGAGGTGCGTGCGTCGCGAAACAATCACGCGGCGAACCTGGGTATCGTTTTCCAGTGCCCGGTCGATGTTTTGCTTCAAGCTCACGATCTGGCCGCGGCGGAACCCGCCATCGGCGGTCACGACGACCGTGGCCCCGCTGTCAATGATCCGGTCTTTGATGCTGTCGCTGCTGAATCCGCCGAAAACAACGCTATGAACGGCGCCGATGCGGGCGCAGCCGAGCATGGCAATGACCGCCTCCGGAACGAGCGGCATGTAGATCAGGACGCGGTCTCCGCTTTTCACGCCGTTCCGCTTGAGGATGTTTGCAAAAACGCAAACTTCGCGGTGAAGCTGCTGATAGGTGAGCGTCCGCCGCTCGCCGGGTTCGCCCTCCCATATGATCGCCGCCTTGTTGCGGCGCGGTCCGGCGAGGTGCCGGTCGATGCAATTCTCGCTGACGTTCAGCTTTCCTCCGACAAACCAGCGCGCGAAGGGAGCTTTCCAGTCGAGAACCTTGCTCCACTTCTTATGCCACTTCAGTTCCGAGGCTTCCTTCGCCCAGAACTTTTCCGGTGATTTGACCGAAGCGGCGTGGAGTTTCTTATATTCCTCGAAGGAGCAAATCTTCGCGGCTTTTGAAAAGGCGCGGGCCGGTTTGAAAATGCGGTTCTCGACGAGGTGCGACTCGATGCTTGTGCTCATGGGGAGAGATGTGTTTTCGCAGGCGCGAAAGGCCGGCAGACGACTTCTAGCGAACCCTTGGCGGGTCCGGAAAGCTTAATCACCAGTCGGCATTATCGCCCCGCGTGTCGATGTGCGTGAACCCGGAGTAGCGTCCCACGCCGCCTTTGAAGAGGCCTTGCTTGCGCAAATCCCGGGCCATCAGTGCGACTTTCTTCGGCGATGCGTTGAATCGCACGTCGATCGCGTTGTTCCGGACGTGGTAAGAATTGCTCTTGGCTCCCGGGCAGAGGGCGTTGTAGGCGGGCGAGCGGTAGACGGAAAGAACCTCGCCGACGGGTTCACCCAGCCGGATCGCTACTTTATCCAGAACTTTCAAGGTCTCGCGGATGTTTCCCCATAGCTGGCGGGGCGGGAGCGTGTTGTGGACGTTCCGGCGCGCTTTGGCGTGTGAGTCGATGATCTGGCGGACGGAGATCTTCTTGAGATTCAATCGCATGAGGAACCGGGAATAGGCCTCGCTCGACGGGCCGAGCACACCGCGCAACGCGGGAGGGAGTTCGTTTTTCGGAAGGGGACGGTTTTCGTCGGACAGACCGCGCAGCACATCCATCACGCTCCACATGGCCTCGGACTTCCCGGATCCCAGAAGCAATCCCGTGC
>CAZSMN010000133.1:0-9689 GCA_964607615.1 uncultured Chthoniobacterales bacterium
GACCGTCGACGCTGTTGAACGGCTGGTCCTTCAGCCCCTCGAAGACGTCGGCGTCCTGTGACGTCGGCTTCCACTCGGTCGCCATGTCGAGGAGGTTGACGAAAAAGTCGTTCGTCAGAGCTTCCGGCCGTGCGGTGAAGACGCCGTGCGGAGAGTCCGCAAAGTTGTTCTTCAGAACGCGCAGGCCGCCGATGAGGACGGTCATCTCCGGGGCGGTGAGCGTGAGCAACTGCGCCTTGTCGACGAGAAGTTCCTCGGCGGAGATAGTGAACTTGGTCTTCAGGTAGTTGCGGAAACCATCCGCCACCGGCTCGAGCACTTTAAAGGACTCCACGTCGGTCTGTTCCTGCGAGGCGTCCATGCGGCCCGGGGTGAACGGCACGCTGATGGAGTGGCCCGCATTCTTTGCCGCCAGCTCGACGCCGGCACAACCGGCGAGGACGATGAGGTCGGCGAGGGAGAGTTTTTTGCCATCTGTCCTCGCGCTGTTGAAGGAGGCCTGGATGCCTTCGAGAACATCGAGAACCTTGCCGAGCCTCGTGGGCTGATTCACGGCCCAGAACTTCTGCGGGGCGAGGCGGATGCGTGCGCCGTTTGCGCCGCCGCGTTTGTCGGAACCGCGGAACGTCGAGGCCGATGCCCAGGCCGTTGTCACGAGGTCGGAAATCGACAGGCCGGATGCGAGGATCTGGCTCTTGAGCAATGCCATGTCGTTCTCGTCAATGAGTAGGTGGTCAACCTCCGGGATGGGGTCCTGCCAGAGGAGCTGCTCGGCGGGCACTTCGGGTCCGAGGTAGCGGGGGAGGGGCCCCATGTCGCGATGCGTCAGCTTGAACCAGGCGCGGGCAAACGCGTCGGCGAACTGGTCGGGATTCTCGTAGAAACGGCGGGAGATTTTCTCGTAGGCCGGATCAAACCGCAGTGCGAGGTCCGAGGTGAGCATGGCGGGTGCGTGCTTTTTCGAAGGATCGAACGCATCAGGCACGGTGCCAGCCCCGGCACCGTTTTTCGGCGTCCACTGGTGCGCACCCGCAGGGCTCTTGGTGAGCTCCCACTCGTAGCCGAAGAGGTTTTCAAAGTAGTTGTTGCTCCACTTCGTGGGCGTTGTGGTCCAGGTGACTTCCAGGCCCGAGCTGATCGTATCCGCGCCCTTGCCGCTCCGGAAACTGCTCTTCCAGCCGAAGCCTTGCTCTTCGAGCGGAGCGGCCTCGGGATCGGGGCCCACGTGGGATGCCGGTCCGGCACCGTGGGTTTTGCCGAAGGTATGGCCGCCCGCGATGAGCGCGACGGTCTCCTCGTCGTTCATGGCCATGCGGGCGAAGGTCTCGCGGATGTCGCGGGCCGAGGCGAGAGGATCCGGATTGCCGTTCGGTCCCTCGGGATTGACGTAGATGAGCCCCATCTGGACGGCAGCGAGGGGGTTCTCAAGCTGGCGGTCACCGGTGTAGCGCTGGTCGTCGAGCCACTTCTTTTCGGCACCCCAGTAGATGTCTTCCTCGGGTTCCCAGATGTCCACACGACCACCGGCGAATCCGAACGTCTTGAATCCCATCGACTCCAGCGCGACGTTGCCGGCCAGGATCATGAGGTCCGCCCAGGAGATTTTGCGGCCATACTTTTGCTTGATGGGCCACAGGAGCCGGCGCGCCTTGTCGAGGTTGACGTTATCCGGCCAGCTGTTCAGCGGGGCGAACCGCTGGCTTCCGTTACCCGCGCCGCCGCGTCCGTCACCGGTGCGGTAGGTGCCGGCGCTATGCCATGCCATGCGGATGAAAAAGCCACCGTAGTGCCCGAAGTCAGCCGGCCACCACTCCTGCGAATCCGTCATCAGTGCGGTGAGGTCCTTTTTAACGGCTGCGAGGTCGAGGCTCTGGAATTCCTCCGCATAGTTGAAATCGCTTCCCATCGGATCGGAAAGCGAGGAGCGCTGGTGGAGGATTTTCAGATTCAGCTGGTTCGGCCACCAGTCGCTGTTGGTGGGACCGCGTCCTGCAGCGTGATGGAAGGGGCACTTGGATTCAGTGGACATGATATCGCGTTATCGGGTTGGATTGAGGTTGTCTGAGGGACAAAAAACCTACGCCCGTCAAGGTGGCCCCGCCACAAATAATTGCCCGGAATTTTGCCCTTCTCGTCCTTGCCGGGGCGTCTGGCGAAGGAGAGGGCGGTCCACGGTGGGAGGGAAGAGACGCAGGTGGTGGAATTGGTTATTAGCTTGGCTAATTCTTGACATTGCCCGTGCCTGCGGAAAGCATCCTCAGGGTCTGTGCGTCCCGCTGCAGTTGGTCTGCCGGTGAGGGGTGCGGGCGCTTTCCCCAATGATCATCACCGCCCGTAAGCAGATTCCGAATCTCTGGATCTTCGTTGCCGTGCTCCCGTGGTCTGCCGCGATGCTGAACGGGCTCGCGATGGGAACCGCGTTCCAGTTTTCGCTGCTGAAGTTCCTTGAGAATCCGGTCGGTCTCACGTTCATCATGAGCCTGCCGGGCCTGATCTCGATCGTTCTGAATCCGGTCGTGAATTTCATGTCCGATCGCGTGTGGACGCGCTTCGGTCGTCGCAAGCCATTTATCGTTACGTCATGGGTGGGCTCGATCGCCTGCATCGCCGCGATGCCTCTGGCGCCGAACATCTGGTTCCTGATCGGGCTTTTCCTCCTCTACAATCTCTTCAACGACATCGGCCAGCCGATCGAAACGCTCAAAATGGAGATCGTGCCTCCGAAGCAGCGGGTAACGTCTTCCGCAGCCGGGAACTGGATCCTGAATTTCTCCATCCTCATGTTCAACCTCGTCGCGATCGGCCGGTTCGACGACTACAAGTTCATGGCCGGCCTGCCGGTGAGTGGCGAGCAATCGATCTACTGGACGGTCGCTGCGGCGATGACCGTGATGATTCTCCTCATCATGCTGGGGATCAAAGAGACCGATCCGAAGAGCGAACTGCGCGGGGAGCGTTTCAGCGTGCGGAACTTTTTCCGGGGCATCTTCAACAAGGATCTCTGGCCGGTTTACATGCTCATCACGGGCACGGCGATGATGACCGCCGGACTTGGTGTGATGGGCACGCTGCTCTACACCGAGCAGTGGGCCTACTCAAAGCAGGAGATGGGATTCAACGTCGCCATCGGCGGGATTATCAACTGCTTCCTCATCGTCATTCTGGGATTCTTCGCGCAGAAGGTGCCGCGCATGAAGACCTACCAGTGGCTGATGGGGCTGAGCCTGGTGATCAATTTCTGCTTCTTCGTCTACGTCCATTTTTTCATCTACGACCGGCGTCCTTCGCTTGTGGAGGTCATCTTTTTCGGCGAAGCGCTTTCGATTGTCGGTCTCTTGACCGGGATGATCTACCTGCCCCTCGTTTACGACTACATTCCGCGAAACGAGATGGGGACGTATGCGGCCGGTTCGAACCTCCTGAACCGCGTCGTCAGCATCGCAACGCTCAACGGGGTGGGTATTTTCATATGGGCCTACGCGGCGCTCTTCCTGCCTCCGGGCGGCGATTCGACGCGGGTCGGACTCCGGAACGAGCGCAGCGAGAGTGAGGTGGCGGCGCTGCTTGCCAAGGCCGGCCTGCGCGATCCGGCGACGGGCAGTCCTCTCTCCCTGAATACCCAGGCGTGGTATGCCACCACGAGCGCGATTTCCCGGAGCCATGCCTTCGAGATCCGTTCCAAGAGCGACGACAGCGTCGACCTCCATGGCAAGCGCGACGAGGTGACTTCCCGCAGTAACGTGCTCATCGCCGAGGAAAAAAATGCGCGGCTTCTCGCTGAAAATGCCCAGCGGAAGGGGAACGCCCGCGAGGCGGAGAAACAGTTGGCTATCGCCGAGGCCCGGCGCGCGGCCGCCGCCCCTTTGCTGCTCGAGATCGAGCGGATGGACGCCGAGCTGGCGAACCGCTCGGACCGGCTTTACACGCAAATCGCGGGCGCCCTTGGCTCGGAGCTTGCCATTGAGGGCGCGCAGATCACGTCCGCCTTTGAGGGAAAGGCCTGGGTCTTCGAGTATCCGTTGCCGGGTCGTCCGTTCACGAAGAAGGTCGAGCAAACGCTCGATGTTCTGCGTCTTGAAGAACCAGCGGTCATCGATCTCCGGGCGGTCAAGCAGCCATCCGGTTACGTGCTCGTGTTGAGCACCGAGCCCCTTCCGGGCCAGACCATGGAAAGCGCCGGCGTGGAGCTAGGTCGCCGCCTCTTCACGCTCGGAGCAAAGCGCCTCGCGGCAGGCTGGACCGAGGCTCCTCTGCCTTCAGCCAGCCGTCAGGAGCCTCTCGCAGGGTTCACTCTCGACATCATCGAGGATCCTCTGGATCGGTATCCGTCGCCGATTACCCGCTGGCTCAACGCGATGCTCTCCCGGTTCACCGACGTCGCGCCTCCCGAACGTCGCGTCTTCGGCCTTGCGCGCGCGCTCCGGTCCGATGTGACGCCCCATACGGGCGTCCGTCCCGCCAGCGCGGAGGGGCATGAGATCCGGGCGGTTGCCGTGCTCGCTGCCGCACCGCCCGCGCCGAATGATCCGGTGCTGCAGAAGCGGCTCGAGGCCCTCCTGCCCGGATCAGCCGCGACGCCGGCCTTGTGCGATCTTTATTCCCGGTTGGCTGTGGCTTCACCGGCCCAGCGCATCACGCCGATCCAGCCGCGGATCGCGACGGGATTTGTGAAGATGTCGTTCGACTACATGATCGGCTACGTGTGGATGCTTCTTCTCGGGATGCTTGGCCTCGGAATCACGATTGCCTTTGCCCGCCGCGAGGCAAAGGGTCTGATCCGCAAGCGGGGGGCCGAAGAGGCCGAGGCCACGGTCGAAGACGATTCCGATGCGGCCGGTGAGGCAAAGGAGGTCACGGCAGGCGAAACGTACACGCCGGGTTATTTCCTGCCGAAGGTCGGAATGATGGTTTTCGGCGCGATCCTGATCGCTATCGCGATGCCGAATCTCGGCCCGGCCGTGAAGCTTCTTTTCAGCGGAGAAACGGCCTATGCCGAAGCCACCCGGATTTTCAAAGAAAAGGTCGGCGGGGAAACGATCACTTTCACGTCCGATGCCGGTGTGAAGGCCGCGCTGGAGAGCCGGGACCGCTCGTTTGTCTTCTGGAATGAGTATGCCTTCCGGACGGCAGACGGTCGCGAGATCACGTTCCGGGCGGCTGCCGGCTGCCAGCTCAAGCCTGTACGTTTCCTCTACGATACCGACGGACTCCCCTCCGTGGTCGCGGTGCGCTACAACCCGAACCGACCTGAGGAAGTCATGCTTCCCGGCGAGTTCAGCACGTGGTTCATGCCGTGCACGCTTGCGCTATTCGGGCTCGCCGGCGTGATTGTCGGAGGCCTGCTCGCCTTTTACGCACGCCGTCCCATCCCGGTTCCGGTCCTCCACAATGTTCGCATCGGGGAGGGCGCAGCGTAGATTTCTCAGGCCTTCGCCAGTTCCGCAAATTCGGGAGCGATCGGAAGCCGGAAAAAATTCGCAGCATTCCGGAAACTCACATCGCTGACGAGGCGTCCGAGAATCCCGAGATCCGAGGGAAGTTCGCCGCGGTCGGCCTCACGGCCAATGAGGTTGCAAAGGACGCGGCGGAAGTATTCGTGCCGTGAGTAAGAGAGGAAGCTGCGGGAGTCGGTGAGCATGCCGACAAACCGCGAGAGAAGTCCGAGATTCGAGAGCGCATTCAGCTGCCACTCCATGCCCTCGCGTTGATCGAGGAACCACCATCCGCTGCCGAACTGGATCTTGCCCGCGATCGAGCCGTCCTGGAAGTTGCCGATCATCGTGCCCATCACGTAGTTGTCGGCCGGGTTGAGGTTGTAGATGATCGTTCTTGGAAGTTCGTCGGTCTGGTCCAGCGCATCGAGATACCGTGAGAGGGCGATGGCCTGGGGGAAATCGCCGATCGAGTCGAATCCGGTATCCGCACCCACGGCCTTGAAGAGCCTGGTGTTGTTGTTGCGGATCACTCCAAGGTGGAGCTGCTTGACCCATCCGCGCTTGGCATCGAGGCGCCCGAAAAAGATCATCAGATACGCACCGAACGCCGCCTGCTCCGCGGCGGTGGCTGCCTCTCCGGCGATTGCTTTCTTATAGATGCCTTCGGCCTCTTCTCGCGTACAGGGTGAGGGGAAGCAGGCTCCCATCCCGTGATCGGACAACCGGCAGCCAGCCTCGTGAAACGCCAGATGACGGGATTCGAGCGCCTCCAGAAAGCTTTCAAACGTCGAACAGGACTTGCCGGAGACCGCTGCGAGCTTTTCCACCCACGGGAGGAAGAGGGACGGCTGATCGACCGTCAACGACCGGTCGGGTCGGAACGTCGGATAGACCCGCGTTTTCATGCGGCCTTCCGCGGCGATTCTGGAATGCGCAACGAGGTCGTCCGTCGGATCGTCCGTCGTGCAGACGAGCGCCACCCTGCTGCGGGTGAGGAGTCCCTGCACGGAAGAATCCGGCTCTTGCAACCGCGCGTTGGCGCGTTCCCAGACCGATTCCGCCGTGGACGGATCCAGCAGATCATCGATGTCGAAGTAACGGAGGAGCTCCAGGTGGGTCCAGTGGTGGAGCGGATTCCGCAACGTGGCCGGAACCGTCCCGGCCCAGGCGAGGAATTTTTCCTTCGGGCTCGCATCGCCTGCGCAGCATCGTTCGGCGATTCCGTTCGTCCGCATGGCACGCCATTTGTAGTGATCCCCCGCGAGCCACACCTCGTAGAGATCGGCGAAACGGTGGTCATCCGCCATCTGCTGCGGCGGCAGGTGGGTGTGGTAGTCAATCACCGGCAGATCCTTGGCGAATTCGTGGTAAAGCGCGCGGGCGGTGGGGGAGTGGAGAAGAAAATCGTCCGTGATGTAGGTCTTCACCCTGCCAACGTTCCTCGCTCTCCCGTCTGCGCGCAAGCTTGTCTTTCCCGGCATTTCGATCTAACCGGAAGCATGCGCGATCCATTTCTCCAAGCGGCTATCGACGAAGCCAGGAAAGGTCTTGAGGAAGGGGGCATTCCCATCGGATCGGTGATTGTCCACCGGGGCGAGATCATCGGCCGGGGACACAATATGCGCGTGCAGAAGGGCGATCCGCTTCTCCACGGGGAGATGAGCGCTTTTCAGAATGCCGGACGCCGCCCCGCCTCGGTCTACCGGGAGTGCGTTCTCTATACGACGCTTTCCCCCTGTCCCATGTGCAGTGGCACGTCGCTTCTCTACAAAATCCCGCGCATCGTGATCGGCGAGAACCAGACGTTCCTTGGAGCGGAGGAATGGCTCCGCCGGTCCGGTGTCGAGCTTTCCGTCGTTCAGGATCCCGAGTGCATCGAATTGATGCGGGAATTTATTCAAAAAAATCCCGCCCTTTGGAATGAAGACATCGCCGAGTGAAGGCCCATCGCAGCAGGGTTTGTGGCAAAAAAATCTTCAGGGTGAAGAATTGACACCCGGCTGTAGTTTTGTGAATATCTTCCGGCGTCCGCATTAGCGCGCCCTAACCACCCCAAGAATTATTATGCCCGAACCGAAGAAGGAAACAGTCCGCATCGTTCTACCTGCACGCAGAGATGGCCCTCCTGTCGCTTCGAGCCCGCGTGAGACGGCGATGATCAATCTTCCGCCGAAACCGGTTCCTGCTCCTCCGCCACCACCGGCTGGCGCTCCTTCGGTAGCTGCCCCTTCTTTTAACCGCCCGCCCTCGCCGCTTACCGGCGCGGTGCCCGTGGCTCCCAAGCCGCCGTCGATTCCTTCGGCTCCCATGCCTCCTGGCGCACCCATGCCCCCGCCGTCCGCCCCGTCCGTCCCGCGGCCGCCGTCGGCTGCCGCCGTGCCTCCAGCGATTCCGAAGCCGCCGGCGGCGATCTCCGCGACACCTCCACCTGCCGCGCCCTCGGCAGCTCCTGCTCCGATCGCGCCGCCGGCTCCGACAGGCTCTGTCCCGTCTGCACCGGCCAAGCCGGCAGCTCCCGCTCCCGGTCCCCTCAAGCCCGCAGCGCCTGCGGCTCCCGTGATCGCACCGGCTCCTCTGCGGACCGAGGCGAAGAAGGAGACTGCCAAAGTCACGCCGCCCCCGAGTGCTTCCAAGCCGCTTCCTCAGGCCACGGTTCAGCTCCAGCGCAAACCCGATCAGTCCGCGTCCAAGTCGGCTTCGACGAGCGCCCCGATCACGGTTGTTACCGAGCAGACCGAGGTGGCAGGTTCCGGCGAGATCAACCCGGTTCTCGGGATCGCTGCGCTGATCATGTCCCTCGCAGCTCTCGGTGTGCAGCTTTGGATCTGGGTGAGCTAGCGCTCACCCGGGTCCGGCGCCGCCATTCCCAATTCAATTTTCGAACAGGAATTCTATCTCTTCCCATGTCCAGCCCAAACGTTACCGATCTCACCGACGCAAACTTCGAATCTTTCAGTTCCGGCGCCTCGACTCCGGTCTTGCTGGATTTCTGGGCAACATGGTGCGCCCCGTGCAAGATGCTCACACCGGTGGTGGAAGAAGTCGCGGCAGAAAACGTCGGCAAGTTCGCCGTGGCGAAAGTCAACGTTGATGAATGCCCCGCGGCGGCCTCCCAGTTCGGCATCCGCAGCATTCCGACTTTGATTTTCTTCAAAGGTGGAGAGAAAAAGGATCAAGCCGTCGGCGTGATGAGCAAAGCCGAGATCGTGCGTCGCCTCGAGAGCCTTGTTTAACCGGGGCGAAGCGCCGTTCTTTCTTCTCTTGAGTGCCGCCTCTCGGCAGCGGGGCTCCTAAACCTGCTGGCAAAGCCTAGCGATTTGGAGCTGGCAAACTGTGCTCTCGCAGGATAAAGGCGACCCCCGTATGGAGATTCCCAAGGCTTGCCTTTCCGTCGTTATGCCGGTCTTCAACGAGGCACGAACGCTGCCCGTTGTGATCGACTCGGTGCTGCGTCAGCCCTGCGTGTCGGAGCTCCTCTGCGTCGATGACGGATCGTCCGATGAGTCCCTTGCCGTGCTAAAAACGATCGCGGCCGGGGAGCCAAGGCTGAAGGTGATCGCGCATCCTGCAAACAAGGGCAAAGGCGCCGCCTTGCGTAGCGGAATCGCTCTCGCCACCTCCCGAGTCGTCATCATTCAGGATGCCGATCTGGAATACGATCCGGCGGAATATCCCAAACTGCTCGGTCCGATCCTCTCCGGACGGGCCGATGCGGTTTTCGGTTCCCGCTTCATCGGTTCCGAGGCGCACCGCGTGCTTTATTTCTGGCACTTCGTCGGCAATCGTCTCCTCACAATCGTCTCGAACATGTTCACGAACCTGAACCTTTCGGACATGGAGACGTGTTACAAAGTCTTCCGGCGTGAGCTCATCCAGGGAATCACCATCGAAGAAGACCGTTTCGGCTTCGAACCCGAAGTGACGGCAAAGATTGCCCGGACTGGCGCGAGGATTTACGAAGTGGCGATTTCCTACCACGGCCGGACCTACGAAGAGGGAAAAAAAATCGGATGGCGTGACGGGATCAGCGCCTTCCGATGCATCGTGAAATACGGACTCGCCGGACGTCTTGGATAACGCGCAGAGTCCGTTGCGGTCTTACTTTGAGCGGAGTCGCTGAAAGAGTTCGTCGTATTGACGGGACACGTTGTCCCAAGAATACTCCGTTCGGATTCTCTCTTGCGCACGCTGAGCAAGTCTACTGGAGTCGTAACGCGCGTCCGCGACAGTCCTCATGGCTTCCGCCAGCGAGGG
>CAZSMN010000134.1:0-9529 GCA_964607615.1 uncultured Chthoniobacterales bacterium
AGGATCTCCATAAGATCAACGTCATCCGCCGCGGGCTCGCCGGCCACAAGCCGATCGAGGCCATCGAGCGCCTGCTGTTCTTCATCCGCAAGTATCCGACCAATGCGGAGATGCTGAAGAGCCTCCCGGGCTAATCCGCCGGGGCGCTTCGCAAGTAGCCCCCGTCAGGCTTTGGCGGGGTGGTAGCGGTTCAGAAGCTCGTAGTCGATGAGGCCGATCACCGGCTTCCCGTGTCGCGTGAGCAGTCCGCTTTCGTTTTTCCGCAGGATGATGTGGCGCGGTTTATGGTCCAGAACGATCCAGCCGTTGCTTCGCAGGAACGCAGCCGTTGAGCGGCTGAGGTGCTCCATTTTTTCGCGGGAAAACGCCCCGGTGAGATAGCCCTGCTCGGCATCGAAGCCATCCAGCCATCCGTAGAGCAGGATGTAGATCCGCTCCCAGTCGTAGGTGATCCTGTGCTCCTCTTCGCCGCTCTGCCCCTTCTTGAGGTCGTAATCCTGAATGTATTGCAGGTGACTTTTGCGGCCGAGTTCCCAGGCCAGATAGCGCGTCGGCGGCGAATAAATCGCCAGCGGGACCATCGTTTGAAGGGAGCGTCCGATCGTGCGCTTCAGTGCGCACAGGTTGCCGAATTCCTCGAAGGGCGGAAGGAAGTCCGCCGAGGCCATGCGCTCGCTCAGTTCGGGATCCTCTTCGCCCCCGGCCAGGGTCACGCCCACGTCCTGCCCGAACCGGCTGAACTTCGCCACCACCGAAAATCCCTGCCGCACGGGGTGGGGGACTGGAACGCGGTAAACGGCTCCCGTGGCGCCCGCGAGGGCACGCCCGCGCTTGCAGAATTGCTCACCCGTAAACCATTTGTCCGGCAGGAGCGACTCCGCGATCGGCCACCCGAAACGCGTGAAGTAAAAGTCGCCGCTCTGCAGGCCTTTGATGTGCACGTAGTCGACGCCGAAAATCCGGTGCCTCGCCTGCGCCGGCGTCTGATCGAATGCAGGCTTTGCCGCGCGGAAGAACGTCAGGTTGAAGCCTTCCATGTCCGCTAATAGCTCTCGTCCAGCGTCGGCATGCCCAGGATCTTTTCGTAATCCTCCAGCGTGCCGCCGGAGAGGAGGCAGTCGATGATCCGCCGCCCGGTGGGCAGGAGGTCGTCCACGAGAAATTGCTGGAGTTCCCGGCGGAAAAATCCGGCAAGCATCTCGGCACCGGCGTCATAGGCTGCGGTGCCGACCTCGGGCTGCTGATCCACCTGGAAAAACCAGACCCCGATCGTGCGGCCTTCCATCACGATATGGCGCGGCGTGTAGCCGAGGAGCGGACACCTCGAAGCCTTCATCTGGTCTTTCGCGAAGCGCGCGCCCCCACGGCGTGCGAGGAACTCGCGGGTGATCCATTGCGGCATGAACCCGACCTCCCAAGCGCCGATGTGCTGGTTCGGTGTGAGAATGTAGCGGACCTCCGGCGTTTCGATGATCTGGTTGAGGATCAGGTTGGCATGGTCGACCCGCCGGCCGGTTGCGAAGGGCCAGTAGGAACCGACGCCCTCCGACGACATGCCGGCCTTCTGAAGCGTCGTGGGATCCGCATCGCCGCGCGGCGCGACAAGCCGCCAAAGCCAGGCAAGGGCCGGCGGAAGCACATGGAAAAGCCCGACAATGCCGTAGCTCGGCCGGTCAGCCGTGCACGGTGGCGTGCGGACACCCATGCTGCGGATGTCGACATCCACCGCGCCGCTGATGACGTTGGGCACAATGTTCCGCGGGATGATGACGCGCGGGTTCGGGCAGGGTTTTCCTGGCGCATCCTCGACGTGCTCCCAGATGAGGCTCGTCGCTCCGGGGTGGCTTTCGATGTTGAGAAAAAGCAGGGGAGTCGGCGGGTCGATGGTCAGCTTTTCCAGATGCGGATCCTGCCCGTAGCCGGTGATGTGATTCACGCGGACGAACCATGCCTGCTCCGCGTCCATCAGGCTGAGCTTGCCCCGACCCTTTTCAAGGGAGGGATGGCAGAGGGCCATGTCGTCGGTTACGGGGCGGAGTTCGCACGTGCTGGGCAGGGTGAGCGTACGCTCGTCGCCGGTGAGCAGATTCCGTCCGATGAGCAGCGAGCCATCCTGCTGGCGCTGCACGTATTCGAGCATCTCGCTCTTACCGCCGCCGCTCGCGCCTTCGTGGGAGAGAATGATCCGGTTGTCGTAGGGCGTGACGACCGCCACCGTTGAGCAATGCATCGTCACCCAGCGCTCTGTCTCGCCGATGTTGAGCAGGATGCCGTAGATGCCCTTCTTCGCGCTCGGGCCGGGGTAGAGATTGTAGCTGAAAAGCTCGTGATTCGAGGCGAGGCGGTTGTGGACCACAACCTGCCGCCCCTGGAAATGCGTGTGCCGGAACGGAGGCGCCACGTAGATCACCGCCTGCGGGGAGAAATCGGGTGGCAGGTTTTCCTTGCTTACAATGCCTTGGAGCATGGCGAGCCCGAGAGCGAAGAAACCAGCATTGTCGGGGACGATGGCCAGCGCATGCGTGCCTTTTCCAGCAATGCCGGCATAGAAAGGAAAAACCACCAAGGGCTGACCGGCGAGCCAGTCGAGGGTTTGCTCCCGAACCCCGGCAAAGTCCCCGCCGAAACGTTCGCGGTAGGTCGGTTTGTCGGTCGGCAGATCGTCGCCGATGACCATGCAATCCGGATCCCGGCGGCGCATGTAGGGCTCAAAGTAATTCGCGCAAATCCCGTTCCGCGCCCGGCAGACAGTGGCCTCGGCGACGCGTCCGCGTCCGGGGATTTCATAGGCGACTTCGTGCCAGCCGTTTGCCGCATCGCGGACGGAGAGCTTCACCAGTTCCTCCGTATTCTGTGCGACGGTTACCTCCGGGGCGCTCGCGAGGACCCGTGCCGCATCTGCAGGAACCGGAAAGCCGAGAATCTCGGAAAAGACCGCCGGCGTCTTGTCGGCGTCTTTCGCAGCGGCATTCTTTCCTGTTAGCGGGGGATACATGGTCTCCGGAGGCGCGGCTGTTATCTCCAAGACTCCCGGGTAAGCCCGCCTGTCCCGCAAGACAAACGACTCCCTCGCGCTGTCACTTGTCTTCGTCTGGACAGTGGGAGGGGCATGATCTGAGGCCGGTGAGCCCCTGCGCTGTGCGGGGCGAAACCGGTTCGTCGGTCACCTCTGGAGCTGGCTGTCGAGGAGGAACAAGGCGTTCCGGGTTTTCTCGTCGTCCTGAATCCTCTTCTTCACCAGCTTGCAGGCATGAATCACCGTTCCATGGTCCTTGCCGCCGAAGGCATCGCCAATGTCGCTGAGCGAAGAACCCGTCAGCTCCCGCGCCAGGTACATGGCGATCTGGCGGGGAAATGCGATGTTGGCCGGACGCCGTTTGCTGGTCATATCGGCCAGACGCACGTCGAAGTGCTCGGCCACGCGACGCTGGATTTGGTCGATCGTCACCGCCTTGCGGGCCTGTTCCTGGAAAATGTCGCGCAGCAGGTTTTCGATCACCTCGCGGTTGATTTCGCGGTCGCTCAGGGATTTGTACGAGGCAACGCGCATGAGCGCACCTTCGAGCCGGCGCACGTTGTTGCGGATCTTGTCGGCCAGAAACTCGATAATCCACGGCTCCAGTTGGATGTTCAACCCCTCGGCCTTGCTGCGCAGGATGGCGATTCGCGTCTCGGTATCCGGGGGCTGTAGCTCGGCCGTCATTCCCCACTCGAAGCGCGAGACCAGACGCTGCTCGAGCTTTTCGATCTCGCTCGCCGGGCGGTCGCTGGAGAGGACGATCTGCTTGTGCCCATCGTGCAGCGTGTTGAACGTGTGGAAAAACTCCTCCTGCGAACGCTCCTTGCCGGCGAGGAACTGGATGTCGTCGATCATCAGAACGTCCGCATGACGATAGCGCTTGCGGAACTTCACCAGTGAGCCGTGCTGGATCGCGTCGATGAACTCGTTCGTGAACTGCTCGCTCGAAAGATACATGACCTTCGCACCCTTCTGGTGGGACAGCACGTGATGTCCGATGGCTTGAAGGAGGTGGGTCTTGCCCAGACCGCTCCCGCCGTAAACGAAGAGCGGATTGTAGGTGCGGGCCGGCGCCTTCGCGACCGCCAGAGCAGCCGAGTGAGCAAACTGGTTGTTCGTGCCGACGACGAACGTTTCAAAAGTATTCCGCGCGTTGAGGCCGGGCGCGCTGGCGGCTGCCGGCTTTTCCTTGGCGGGCTTGGCCGCGGGTGACTGCCGGACCTGTGGTTCGCTCTCCGAGGCGGCCGCTCCGAAGTGAATCCTTGTAATCGAAGGGGCGATTTCGCGCACCGATTCTTCCACGATCGGCAGGTAGTTGCTCTCAATGAAAAACTGGTGGATCGGATTCGGCACGCTCAGCGTCAGTGTCTCGCTGCCGTTCGTCGATGCGACAACGCCAGAAAACCAGCGTTCGAATCCATCGGAACTGATCCGCTCGCGAATACGGCCCGAAATGGCCTCCCAGATATCGTTACTGTCGGTCATGATGATTTATGTGCAGGCTACGCACGCTTCGCATTCCTTTGGTTCGGCAGAGAGGGAGAGAGCTTCTCAGCGAAAAACCAGGTCGTCAAACGAAGCGTTAAGTCTCTCAGAGAACAAGTAGCAAGAAATACAATTTGTTCTATAAGAGACGTTTGGATTTTATTAATACTATTATCGCTTACTATGCGAATAATCTGAAGATCAGAAAGAGATTCCAAAGCGGAAACGCTACCCAACGGGGGGAGAGTCAGGGAGGTGGAGTTCTTCACAGGTTATTCACATGCTGGCATTCCTCATGTCCGCCAACGGGGCGAGAATAAGAATGGGGTCAGCGCGCCTCAAGAAAATTTCCTCTTTCGCGGCAGGAAAAAATACCACGGGATCCGGTCAATTTCCTTGACGGCGGAGGTTCGTCTACGGGCCCTGATGGGGAGTGGTTTTGCGGCCGAAAAGAATCCCGCAGCCAAGCGTGATCAGGCAGGTCACGGGATAGAGCCAGGCAAAATTGATGGCCGGCCGGAGGCTTGTCGCCGCCTCGGGAGTCAGGCAACCGAATGCGACAAGGATGTTATACAGGTCCGGCCGCACCCAAAGAACGAGAAGGATCGAGAGGACGGCGCCGATCCATACGCCCCGGATATCGCGGCGGATCGGGCTGAGAGCAAGCAGGAAGGCACCAAGCATGGGGCCGTAGGTGTAGGTGACCATGCCGAAGGCGAGGCTGAGGAGATTGATGTGGCCACGGACGGCTTGGAGTCCGATTGCGACAAGAATCAGCGCAATGCCCCAGGCCACGATGGCGATCCGCGACTGGCGGATCAGGCGGGCCTGGTCGGCATTTTGCATACCGGTCTTGCCATGGACAAGGGCCAGCGAGGTCTGGGCGAGGGCGGCAAGAGCGGAGTCCAGGCTCGAGATGGCAGCGGCGAATGCGCCGGCGAGGATCAGCCCGGTGATGCCGGGCGGCAGGACGGTCGTGATCCAGACCGGAAAGACGGAGTCGGTATCCTTCGCAAAGAGAGCGATTTCGGCCGCCGTCGGGGGATTCTGAACATAGTAAACGTAAAGGGCGGCTCCTACCGCCAGCATCAGCACGGTGACGAGGAGCGAGACGCTGCTGGCGATAATCGCCTTCGACGCATCTGAAGCAGAACGGCAGCAGAACATGCGCTGGGCATTCAGTTGATCCGTGCCAAAGGCCGCAAGGTTCTGGAACGGCATGGCGAGAAGCCCGACCCATAGGGTGAATTGGACGTTCGGATTGGTCGAAAGATCCCAGAGGCGCAGCTTTCCGGCTTCGCCGGCGGTCGCGAGGAATTCCGGGAAGCCCCCTTCGATTTTGCTGAGAAGAACGACGAGCGCGAGGATGCCGCCTCCGATGAAGACAAAAAACTGGATCACATCGGTCCAGATGACTGTGGTCATCCCGCCCATGAGCGTCCAGACGACCGCAAATACGCCGATGATCGCGATGCACCACGCAAAATCGAGTCCGGTGACGGTCCAAAGAATCAGCGCCGTAACGAGGAGGCGGACGCTCTGACCGAGGATGGAGGCGAGGAAGAAAAGCCAGGTCGTGAGTGCCCGGGCACCCGGCCCGAGCTTCGACTGCATATAGTCGTAGGGGCTGAAGATATCCCGTTCGTAGAAGACCTTCACAAACCAGACGCCGACGATGATGCGGGCGATGATCGATCCGATGCCCCACTGGAGGTAGGTGAAATCCCCGCCGGCGGCGAAGACCATCCCCGGCACGCCAACAAACGTGATCGCGCTGATCTCTGTGGCGATGATCGATCCCGTGACGGCCGGCCAAGGCAGCGAGCGGCCTGCCAGGAAGAAATCCTTAACAGTGGCCTGGGATCCCTTCAGCGCGTGGCCGATCCAGGTCGTCAGCAGGAGGTAGCCGGCCAGGACCGCCCAGTCGATCCAGAGGAAATGGGAATGGACGCCCTCCATGGCGTCAGGCTCTCAGCTGCTTGACGAGGATTTTGGAATTCCGGCCGCTGGCCTCGTAGCGGGCGCGGCGTGAGGCGGGGAGCTGTGAGGGCTCGGCGCTCAGGTAGCCGCCTTTCTGCTGGAGGTAGCTGTAGGCCTGTGTGGAGAGCGCAAAGAGATGCCGGACGCCCTTCTCCCGGGCGAGGTTCTCGACAAATCCCATCAGCTTGCGGCCATGCCCCTGATTTTCATGTGCCTTGCTGACGTGCAGGCAGGCGAGCTCGCCGGCGGATTCCTCGGGATAGAGATGAAGGGCCACGCAGGCGATCGGCGAGCGGTCGATCTCGAGCAGCCAGTAATCCTCCAGATGCTCCAGAATTTCCGAGCGCGTCCGGCGCACAAGCTCCTCGTTCCGCACCGATTGGCGGATGAGCGACATGACCGCGCGGACGTCTTTTTTGAAAATGCGGCGGATTTGCTGGTACTCGTTCGAGTAGACCATCGTGCCGATGCCGTCGTGGCTGAAGACCTCGTTGAGAAGGGCCTCATTGACCCCTCCGTCGAGGATGTGAACGCGGGGAACGCCCTGCACGCAGGCCCGTGCGCTGTTTTCGAGCTTGGAGATGAGGCCGGGCGAAAAATCGCCGCGCCGCTTCTTGATGAGATCCTGCGTCTCCGGCACCGAAAGCTGGCGGGGGAGGGGGTTGGACTCCTGAAAAGCACGGCTCGGAGCCAGATAGAGAATCTTCGCTGCGGAGAGTTCCTCGGCGATCTCGACGGCGATGGCGTCGGAGTTGACCCGGTAGGTCCGGCCCTCTCCGTCGAAACCGAGCGGAGGCACGATCGGGATGATGCCCTCATCGAGCAGCAGCTTGAGGGCTTTCACGTCGACGCGTTCGACCTTGCCCGTATACTGCTGGTCGACGCCGCCGAGGATGCCGGCCGGGTGGGCGATGAGCGCGTTGATGTAGGCCGCGCGGAGGTCGACGGAGGATAACCCCTCCATGATCTCATTGGTCAGCCGGATGGCCGCATCAATGCTGAGCTGGAGCGTCTCGGCATCGGTCACGCCGATTCCGTCCGAGTTCGAGATCTGAACATTTCGCGAAGCGGCGAGGGCGCTGATCTGGTGGCTCGCGCCATGGACGAGGACAACCTTGATGCTCAGCGAACGTAGGACGGCCAGATCGAGAAGGACATTCGAGAAGTTTTCCGAGGCCGTCACCTCGCCATCGACGGCAACCACAAACGTTCTCTCCCGGAACCGGGGCACATATTGAAGAATCTCGCGAAGATCGGATACGTTCACGCTAAGGAAGTCGGCTTATATCACAAGCTTGCCGGAGCGATAGAACGAAACGCAAAATTTTCTTCAGGCGACAGAGTGAAGTTCGTCCCCGATTGCCCGTTCGATCATGCCATGAAGAGGGTCGGGAGTTTCCAAAGCGGCGAGCACGCCGGCCGCTGGCAGAACTTCGAGGCTCCCGCGGTCGAGGCGTTTGCAGAGGGACTCCCCGACGGCGAGAGAAAATCCGGAGGCCTTCTCGGGCCAGATGATGTGGACGGGAATTTTCACATCGGCGAGGCGCTCCTCGATGTCGAAGGCCAGGCGGCCGCGCAGGAATCCCAGAATGGCATGCTCGGCTCCGTATTGGTGAGCGCACGTGGAGAGGATGTTGACCATTTCTTCGGTCAGGTTGGAGGCATCCGCGAGGGCAAATCGGGAGAGCCAGCCGCGGATGAAGGATGTCCGTGCGAGATAGTTCCGGTAGACGAAACGATTGATGCCCGGCAGTCCGCTGAGGGCTTGCATGCCCATGGCGCGCCAGTTTCCGGATTCCCTGAGACCGGTCGGCAGAAGCAGAATGAGGCGCGAAAGGGATTCCGGGTGACTTGCGGCGAGGAGGAGCGCGATACCGGCGGTGAGCCCGCTTGCCACGACGATGGCATCGCCGGAGGGTGCGACCTCGTGGAGAAAATCGGCAAAGCTCGAGGCATAGTCGGCGGCATCCATCGTGGTCGAGGGACGCTCCGACTCGCCGAAGCCGATCAGATCCGGAACGATCACCTCATGCGAGGTTGCGAAGCGGGGATAGATCTTTGACCACTCGTAGGAGGAGGCGCCGAGAAAAACCCCGTGGAGGAATACGAGCGGAGCACCCGAGCCCGAGACATGATAGATCATCTCCCCGTGCCGCGTCTGCGCGACGCGGGTGGCGAAGATCGCCGGCGAAATCTCGTCCGGTATCGGCAGCCTGCCGGCCCTCCGCAGGCTGTAACGGACGGCAACGGCAACGGCCCCGAGGAGACCGACGCCGATTCCAATGCCGAGTGCCGGCTTGCGCTTCCAGAGTTTCACGTTTCCTCCGCCCTAGCAGATCCGGTTGCGTCTTGAAATGCTTTCCTTTGCCGACACGCGGCCAACAGCTCCGTGGAGCATCTGTTGACAAGCGGTCGGAAGGAGGTTTTCAGATGATGGCAACGTCCTTCGGTCCGGCAACGACCGAGCCGATAACGAGTCCGCGCGTTTTCCGCAGGACATCGCCGGCGCGTGCGGCAGGCACGATGAGGACCATCCCGATGCCCATGTTGAAGACCTGATACATTTCCTCTTCGGGAATGTTCCCGCCGTAGCGGATCAGATCGAAAATGGCCGGCACCTTCCACGTCTCTTTGCGGATCTCCGCGCGGCATCCCTCCGGGAGCACACGCGGCAGGTTGTCGAGCAGTCCGCCGCCCGTGATATGCGCCGCTCCGTGGAGCGAGCCAGCGGGGAGGGAAGCCATAAGCGGCTGGTAGTTGGGATGGACTTTGAGAAGTTCCTGCCCGAGGGGCGCGCGCATGCCGGTGGCCGGCTTCTGAAGCGAGAGCCCGAGCTTGTCGAAGAGGACTTTTCGCGCGAGCGAATAGCCGTTTGTATGGAGCCCGTTGCCTTTGAGGCCGATCAGCACGTCGCCTTTGCGCACTTTCGAGCCGTCGAGCATTTTGGGCCGGTCCACCACGCCAACGATCGTGCCTGCGACATCGTATTCGCCGGGCAGATACATGCCGGGCATCTGTGCGGTCTCGCCACCGACGAGAGCGCAT
>CAZSMN010000135.1:0-9505 GCA_964607615.1 uncultured Chthoniobacterales bacterium
GCTCTTCGAGGCGATCGTGCTCGTCATCCTCGTCGTCCTTGTGTTCCTGCAGTCCTGGCGGGCGACGATTATTCCGCTCATCGCGGTGCCGGTATCGCTGATCGGCACCTTCGCCGCGATGGCTGCGTTCGGATTTTCCCTCAATAATATTTCGCTGTTCGGTCTCGTGCTTGCGATCGGTATCGTCGTCGATGACGCGATTGTCGTCGTCGAGAACGTGGAAAGAAATCTCCACCTCGGCATGGGCCCGGTTGAAGCGGCGAAGAAAGCGATGGACGAGGTCTTCGGTGCCGTTGTCGCCGTCGCACTTGTCCTGACGGCCGTCTTTGTCCCGACCGCTTTCATCACGGGAATCTCCGGCGAATTCTACCGCCAGTTTGCGCTGACGATTGCGGTCTCGACGATTATCTCCGCGTTCAACTCGGTGACCCTGAGCCCGGCGCTCGCCGCGCTGCTGCTCAAGCCCCACGGGGCGAAGAAAGACATTCTAACCCGCATCCTCGACCGCACGCTCGGCTGGTTCTTCCGTGGATTCAACACCTTCTTCAGCCGAGTCGAAACCGCCTATGGCCGGACGGTCTCCCGGCTGGTTCGCGCGACTGCCTTTGTGGCCCTGCTTTACGTCGGGCTTCTCGTTCTCACGGGCTTCGGCTTCATGAAAGCGCCGTCGGGATTTATTCCTCAGCAGGACAAAGGCTACCTGATCGCGAATGTCCAGCTCCCCGAGGCAGCCTCACTCGAGCGCACCAAGGCGGTCTCTGCCACAGTCGACAAAATCGTCCGCGATACCGAAGGAGTTGCCCACACCATTGTCATCAACGGCCTGTCCGTCGTCTCCGGATCCAACATCCCGAATGCGGCGACCGTCTTTGTTATTCTCGAGGAGTTTGAGCACCGCCGGAGCCCCGGCCTTTCAGGCCAGGCCATCGCCGCAAAGCTCAATGCAAAGCTTTCCCGCGTTCCGCAGGCTCTCTCCGGAGTCTTCGGTCCGCCCCCCGTCGATGGCCTGGGCTCTACCGGCGGCTTCCGCATGATGGTGCAGGACCGCGGCGGTGCCGGCTTCAATGCGCTCGAGGAAGCCACGCAGAACCTCGCGGCCGAGGCTTCAAAAACGCCCGGCATTGCGGGCGCCTTCTCGAGCTTCAGCGCGGATACTCCGCAGCTCTACGTCGACATCGATCGCGTGAAGGCCAAGGCGCTGAACGTGCCGCTCAGCAACGTCTTCAGCACGCTCCAGATCGCTCTCGGTTCGTCCTACGTGAACGATCTCACGCTTTTCGGGCGCTCCTTCCAGGTGAACGCTCAGGCCGATTCCCGCTTCCGCGTGGTGCCTGAGGATATTCTGAAACTCCAGGCGCGGAGCAACTCGGGCGCTATGGTGCCGCTCGGCACGCTGGCCGCCGTGACCGAGATCACCGCGCCGGCAACCGTCATGCGCTACAACCTCTACCCGGCGGCCGACCTTGTGGGAAACCCCGCCCCCGGCGCAAGTTCGGGAAGTGCCGTTGCCACTATGGAGCGTCTCGCAAAGACCAGCCTTCCGAGGAGCATGGGGTTCGAGTGGACCGACCTCACACTCCAGCAAAAGCTTGCCGGTAATGTCGCCCTGTTCGTGTTTCCGCTCTGCGTGCTTTTTGTTTTTCTGACGCTCGCCGCACAATACGAGAGTTGGACATTGCCGATGGCGATCATCCTGATCGTCCCGATGTGCCTTTTCTCTGCGATCGCCGGTGTGCTCCTCCGTGGAATGGACAACAACATTTTCACGCAGATCGGGTTCATTGTTCTCGTCGGGCTGGCTTGCAAAAATGCCATTCTCATCGTCGAGTTTGCGAAGCAACTCGAGGACGGCGGGCGCGAAACATTCGACGCCGTCGTCGAAGCCTGCCGGCTGCGTTTGCGGCCCATTCTGATGACGTCCTTCGCCTTCATTCTCGGCGTCGTCCCGCTTGTCATCGCCAAAGGTCCCGGCGCAGAGATGCGTCAGGCGCTCGGCACCGCCGTGTTCGCCGGCATGTTGGGCGTCACGTTTTTCGGCATCTTCCTCACGCCGGTTTTTTACGTGATTATCCGGAAGTTCACGAAATCTCCGGCTTCCGCGCCTGCCGCGAAATAGGGACATCTCTGTCGCGATTTTCCTGCTGTTCTTTCCGGCAAATCCTTTGCTAAACGCATCGGAATGCCAGAGATCACCCTGTGCCGGACGCGGCGGGACTTTCAGAGATTTGAGAACACAGGCGAGGACCTGAATGCCGGAATCACCGGGTTTTGCCCGCCCTTCCCCGGAAGCGTTGTAAAGATGCTGTCGCCTCAGTCCGCATTCCACCGCAAACACGGCGAGATTCTTCCCTTCCTTGCCACGCGGGATGGCCGCGTGGTCGGCCGCATCGCGGCGATCATCAACCGCACACACAACCAACACTATGGCGACCAGGTGGGGTTCTGGGGCTTCTTCGACTGCGAGGATAACGCGGAAACCGCGGACGCCCTCTTTGCTGCCGCGGCCGGCGCGCTCAAGGACCGGGGGTTCACGAAGCTTCGAGGCCCTTACAATCCCAGCATCAACGACGAGTGCGGGCTGCTGGTTCAAGGCAATGATATCCCGGTCTTCATCGGCCTGACATGGAATCCTGCCTTCTACGAGCGTCTCGTTACCGCCTGCGGCTTTTCGGCCGTTCGGGAGATGTATGGCTACCAACTCCCGCTCCACCGTTTGGACTTTCCCGAGCGTCTTCGGAGAATCGTCGAGCGCGCGGCAAAGCGCGCACACCTCATCCTGCGACCGATCAAGATGGAGGTCCTTGAAAAAGAAATGGAGATCATCCACGAGGTCTACAATTCCACACTCGAGCGCAACTGGGGGTTCACTCCCATATCGATGGATGACCTGCTGGTGGCAGCGGATGATATGAAGGCCATCGCCGATCCGGCCATGATCCTCATCGCGGAGATGGACGGAGCCAATGCCGGCATTGCGCTCTCCCTGCCGAACATCAACGAGATTCTTGCGATGACCAAACGGACGCCTCGCTGGTTAAGACTTCTCCATGTTGCCTGGCTCATGAAAACGCGGCGGATCAATACGGCCCGTCAGGTGATCTACGGAATTTCGCCAAGATACCGCGACAAGGGCGGCCTGCACGCCTGGCTCCTCTACGAGCAATTTCAGAAAGCCAAAGAACGCTACCGCGATGCAGAGCTCGGCTGGATCGAGGAATCGAATACGGAGATCATCGAACACGTCCGGCTTCTCGGGGCCAAGCAGCACCGGACTTGGCGATTCTACGAAAAGGATCTCTAATCGCCGGCTATGCCCCAGCTTTTCCTCACCGGCGCCACCGGCTTCGTCGGACGCAATCTCGTCATCCGGGCCCTTCGCGACGGCTGGGATGTGGTCGCAGCGGTACGGGATGAGGGAAAACTGCAAAGCCAACTCCGTGCGGAGGGACTCGGAGAGGCGCCGGTCACGGCGGTATCCTGCAATCCCTCGAGATGGACCGCTCTGCGGCCCGACCTGGCGGTCCTCTCCGCCGGCGTGCTCTTCGCGCGCGACCGGAAGGCTTATTTCCGGACGAACGTTGACTGGAACCTTGAGATCATCCGAGCGCTTCCGAAGGCGACAAAACTGATCGTCCTCTCATCGCAGAGCGCCGGAGGCCCCACGTCCGGCGGGCTCCCCGCCCGCGTGGAATCGACACCCGACGCGCCGGTCACATGGTATGGCGAGTCCAAGCTCGCGCTCGAATCCGCACTGGGCTCCGAATTTCCCGACCGGAAAATCACCATCCTTCGCCCGCCGATGATCCTTGGCGCCCGCGATGCGGCAACGCTTCCGCTCTTCAAGATGGCGAGGGGCCTGGTGCGGATGAAGCCAGGGCTCCGCGAGAAGCGCTACACATTTCTTGCTGTGGACGACGTGGTCGAGGCCATCCTGGCGGCGGCGGCGCTGGACGCCCGCGGTCCGTTCTACATCGGATCGGATCGAACCATCACCGACACCGAACTCCTTGCCACGGCAGCACGCGTCGCCAACGGCCGCGGCATCACACTTCCCATCCCGCAGCCGTTCATCCGCTTGTTTGCAGCATTGGTCGATGCCGTTCCGTCAATGAGGGAGGCTACGCCAAGCCTCACCCGCGACCGGGCGCGGGAGATCTGGGCGGATCGCTGGATCGTTGACTCGACGGTGTTTCGTTCGGCTTCCGGCTGGAAGCCCCGCGTCGATTTCGAGCAGGCCATGCAGGAAGCATTCGACCACTACCAATCCACCGGGCAACTGTAGCCTCGCCAACCGGCAGGGCGTCTGTTTTGTTGCGCGCATGAACCCGTCCAAAATCACCACGCTCTTTCTCGATATCGGTGGCGTACTTCTCACCAATGGCTGGGATACGGCCCTCCGCAAAAAAACCGCCGAGCACTTCGGGGTGGACTACAAGGAACTCGATCATCGTCACCGCGTCACCTACGACACCTACGAGCAGGGCAAGATGTCGCTCGATACCTACCTCCGGCAGATCATTTTCTACGAAAAGAGGGACTACACGCCCGCCGACGTAACGAACTTCATCCTCGAACAGGCCCAGCCTTATCAGGATACCATCGACCTTGTCTGCCGGCTCAAGGCGGTTTACGGGCTGAAGATCGCCGTTGTCAGCAATGAAGGGCGTGAGATCGCCGAGGACCGCATTGCGCGGTTCAACCTGAAATCCTTCGTCGATTTCTTTATCGTTTCCGCGTTCGTTCACTTCCGCAAACCGGACCTCGATATCTACCGGATGGCGCTCGACGTCGCCCAGGTCCACCCCGGCGAAGTCGCCTACATCGAGGACCGTCCCCTGCTCTGCGAAGTGGCCTCTTCGCTCGGCATCGTAAGCGTTCTCAACCGGGACAGCGCCGAGACCCGCGGGCTCCTGGGCGAACTCGGGCTGAAGCTCTGACGGCCGTCCCGAGCCGCGCTTCACTGCGCTAGCTTGACGCTTGGCAAAATCACCCGGAGCATCTTTCCTGATGGAAATCCAAACGACCGACAGTGGAATCATCCTATCAAAGTTTGCACTGGCCGACCGTGCCTTACTCGACAGCCTCTTCCGGCATGTGTTGGAGGAATCCGAACTGGGCCGGGAACTTGGTGGACGCCTTGCCGGAGCAAACTTCCTTGTGCTCTACATTCAAGAAAAAGAGCTCCCTTCGTTCATCGACCTGCTGCTCGCGGCAAAGGACGATCTGGAGCAGGAAAGGGCCCTTGGCGGACACGACGAGAAAATCGCGTCGCACAGGGAATCCGACCTCCTCGTGGACCTGATCAACCGGTTACTCGCTTTTATTCCGGCGAAAAAGCCCGGTTCCGAACCGGCCGCACCAGCCGGCCCGGAATAAGCAGGCCAACTATCCGAGGATCTCCTCGAGCTCCGAGACGCGCCGGGCGAAAAGATCGAGCGCCTCCTGAACGGGCGCCGGGCTGTCCATGTCGACCCCGGCCGCCTGAAGCGTCTCGATCGGGTATTTGCATCCGCCGCTTCGTAGAAAGCCCAGATAGGCCGACGCATCGCCCGTCGCCAGCACCTGCGCGGCCAAAGCAGCGGCAGCGGAAATACCGGTCGCATACTTGTAGACATAAAAGGCGCTGTAGAAATGCGGAATGCGCAGGCACTCGATGTCGAGCTGAGGGTCCAGCGTGAAATCCGGACCGAAGTAATCTTTCAGGAGCCCGTTGTAGATCGTCTTGAAGGTCTCGAGCGTGAGCGGTTCTCCCGCCTCTTCCGCCGCGTGCGATGCGCGCTCGAACTCGGCAAACATCGTCTGCCGGTAGAGCGTGCCGCGAAGGTCATCGATCTGACGGTTGAGAATAAACGCCTTCATCTTGCGATCCTCCGTCGTTTTGAGCAAATGCTCGGTGAGGAGGATCTCATTGAACGTCGAGGCCACCTCGGCGAGGAAGATCGGGTAGTGGTAGTTCTGGTAAAGCTGGGCCCGCTGGGAATACCACGTGTGCATGGAATGGCCGGCCTCGTGCGCGAGCGTGTAGACATCGGAGAACACGTCGACCTTGTAGTTCATCATGATGTAGGGCGGGCTTGTGTAGGTGCCGTAAGAGAAGGCCCCGCTGCGCTTGCCCTTGTTCTCGTAGCGATCGCACCACCGTCCATCCCGGAGACCATGACCAAGCACCGAGGTGTATTCGCTGCCGAGAGGAGCGACGGCGGACAAAACGAGATCGACCGCCTCATCCCAAGGCACGTCGGTTTTCACATCGCCGACCATGGGAACCGCCGTATCGTAAGCGTGAATCTCCTCAAGCCCGAGCACGCGGCGGCGGAGTTCGAAGTAACGGAAGAGCGGAGCAAGGTTCGAGCGAACGGTCGAAATCAGGTTGTCGTAAACGGCGAGCGGAACGTTATCCGGAAAGAGGGCGGCTTCGCGCGCCGACGGGTAATTCCTTGCCCGGGCATGGAAGACATCCGCCCGCACGGAACTGGCAAGGCTCGAGGCCAGCGTGAACTGGTGGTCGGTAAACTCGGCGTAAAACTGCTCGAAGGCCGCCTTACGCACTGCCGGATCCCGCTGCTGGAGAAACGAAGAGAACGAACTCTGCGTGAGCTCCCGCTCCTGGCCCGTGCCGTCACAGAGCCGGCCGAATTTCATGTCCACATTGGTCAACTGCGAAAACGTCTCGCTGTGACCGCGGACGGCGGCGGATCCCAGCGCCAGCAACCGCTCCTCGGCGGCGGAAAGCGTATGGGCGCGCAGGCGGCGGAGCTTGCGCAGCGGGATCTGCCATTCGGCAAGAACCGCGTCTGCCAGGAACGATTCGAAGACCTCATCCGGCAGGGCCTGGATCTCCGGAGACATGAAGGAAAACGCGCTCCCGAGACGAACCAGCAGGCTGTCGAGCTTGGCCTCACGCGCAAGGGCGGCCGCATCGGAGCTGTCGCCCGTCACAACGAGGGCGGCATACTGGTTCAACTGGCCGACGCGGAGGTCGATGGACTTTTCGAATTCCAGACATTCGGCCAAAACGGCAGCCGACTCGCCCAAGCGGCCGCGGAACGTCTCGATACGGGGGAATTCTGATTGAAGCACCGCAAAATCCGCCTCCCAGGCGGCATCGTCCGGATAAAGCGGTGTGAGGTCCCACGTATGGGCAGGATCGACTTCGTTGCGAAGCGGTGTGCGATGAGGCGAGGAGGAATCCGACATGGGCGCAGAATTTATCGCCTTCAGGGCCAGCGTGCCACGGAAAATGCTTTTCTTTGCAGCCCGGCCATTCTGCGTCTAAACTGCCATCCATGGAAACGCCCGAAACGCTCGCCGAGGATATCGAAATGATCCGGAAGATCGGCATGGGCGACCTCCGGAGCTTTGAGGAATTCTACAAGCGCTACTCGGGCCTGATCTTTTCGACCGCCTACCGCGTGCTCAACAACCAGACCGACGCGGAGGATGTCGCCCAGGATGTGATGTTCATGATCTGGGAAAAATCGCCGATGTATGACGCGGCGCGCGGGAAGCCGATCACCTGGGCGGTCACCATGACCCGCAACAAAGCGATCGACAGGCTCCGCTCGGTGCAGCGGAGATTCCGGCTTCAGGATGAGGTCGAGCGTGAGACCTGCGCGGACGATTTCATTCACGACCGCCGGCCGGTTGACGAGCTCGACGCGATGGAGAAAGGCAACATCGTCCGGACCGCCGTGATGAAGCTCAGCAAGGAGCAGCGGGAAGTGATCGAAATGGCCTACTTCGGCGGCCTGACACAGCAGGAGATCGCCGCCCGCCTCAAGGAGCCACTCGGAACGGTGAAAGCCCGGATCCGGCGAGGAATGCTCCGGCTGAAGAAAATGGTCGGCCCCGCCCTTTAGCGGGTGTCATGCCTTTTTCCGGGCTCCTTCACCTGCCCGTGAAGCCGGCTACTGTTCGTCGCCGCCGATCACCGAATCTTCGAGCCATCGGCCATAGGCGCTGACGAGGGCGTTCGAGACCTCGGTGAGTCGCTTCTGGGTCTCATCGAGGTATTGATGAAGACCTTTTTCAAAAACCGACTCGATCGTGGTGTAGTCGAGGCTGGAACGGAGCATGCCGCTCAGGCGTTCGGCCTCGTTGCTGAAATGGCCTCGCCCGCAACCCGAGATGTGGTGAAGAGCAGAGTCGAGGGCGTCGACGCAGAACCGGATCGAGCGGGGAAAAGAATCGTGAAGGATAAGGAACTCCGCCACCTCCCAACTCGTCACGCGTCCGCGGGAAATCTTGAGAAACGCCTCCATCGCACTGCAGGAGCGGAGCACGGCCATCCACTGGGTGATATCGACAGTGCCGCCGATCTGCTCGCCGCTCGGGAGGAGAATGTGGTACTTGACGTCGAGGACGCGCGACGTCGAGTCGGCCCGTTCGAGAAACTTTCCGGCCTGGAGAAATTGCCAGCCTTCGCCGTGCGTCATCGTGGCATCGGTGATTCCTTGAAAGGAGTGGAGGCTGTCGACGAGCGAGCGGTAGAATTCGATCGGGCTGTCGACGAATTCGGAGCGGGCTGCCGGGCTCTGCATGTAGAGGTAGAGGCGGTTGAGCTGCTCCCACATCTCGCTGGAGATCTGCTCGCGCACCGTTCGGGCATTTTCGCGCGCGCTCGTCACCGTTGAGAGGATCGAGTTGGGATTTTTCTTCTCGAAGGTGACAAAGCTCATCACCGCATCGCCGGAGATCCCCTCCGGACAAAGCTTGCGGAAGAGCTCCTGATCTTCGAGCGAGGCCAGGATGGGAAGCCAGTGCTGCTCGCCATTCCCGCCATTCTCATCCTCAAAATCGAGCAGGAGCTGCATGTTCACGTCGAGGAGACGGGCATTCGTCTCGGCGCGCTCCATGTAGCGGCTCAGCCAGAAACAGGCATCGGCAACGCGGCTCAGCATGCGTCCTCCCCTTCATCCAGCACCCAGGTATCCTTGCTGCCTCCACCCTGGGAAGAATTCACAACAAGCGATCCCTTGCGCATCGCGACGCGGGTGAGACCACCCGGAATGATGACCGTCTTCTCGCCAGACAGGACATAGGGCCGGAGGTCGATGTGCCGGCCCTCGATTTTCCCGTCGCAGTAGCAGGGCGAGCGGGAGAGGCTGATCACCGGCTGGGCCACATAACCTCTCGGGTCGGCAATGATCGCCGCGCGGAATTTTTCGATTTCTTCCTTGGAAGCGTGCGGCCCGATCATCATTCCATAGCCGCCGCTCTCGTTCGCAGCCTTCACGACCAGCTCGGGGAGATGTTCGAGAATGTATTTGCGGTCGCTGTCGACCGCTGAGAGGAAGGTCTGAACATTCGGAAGGATGGGCTCCTCACCGAGGTAGTAACGGATCATCGCCGGCACGTAGTAGTAGGTCACCTTGTCGTCGGCGACCCCGGTGCCGAGGGCATTGGCCAGCGTGACATTCCCTGCACGGTAGGCATCGACAAGGCCCGGCACGCCCAGGACGGAATCCTTGCGGAAGAACGTCGGATCGAGGAAGTCGTCGTCGAT
>CAZSMN010000136.1:0-9499 GCA_964607615.1 uncultured Chthoniobacterales bacterium
GGGAAGGCCGACGGGCGAGGGGACATCAAGCGAGGCTTCACGGATCTCCCCGGACAATATGGCTCAGCTTGGATCGACCACGATTAGCGGAAGCACCGCCAAGCACCAAGAAACCAATCGAAGCCGGCGTGCAAGCACGACGGTTAAACGAGAACATAAAAGCAATAGTTTCAAGTTTGAAGTGCGACAAGCGGGCTTATCCTTTATACACTTCATTGGGAGTTCTAAACCCTAAGCGTTTTCTTGGCCGATTGTTCAGTGATGCAGTAACTCTCTCGCAGTAGTACTGTGTGACGGAACTGAGATTTGTTCCCTTCGGCAGATACTGCCTGATGAGACCGTTGGTGTTCTCGTTGGTCCCGCGCTCCCAGGCATGGTGGGGCGTGGCAAAATAGACCTGGGTGTCCAATGCCTTCTCCAAGTCCTTGTAGTTGTGAAACTCGCATCCATTGTCCGCTGTGATCGTTTTCACACGCTCCTTCTCATGCCACAGAAGCTGGATTGTCCGAGCCAGCGTCTGGTCTTTCGTGGCCCGGTTGAGCTTCCCGATCCGCACGATCCCCGTTTTGCGTTCCACGACCGTCACTAGCGCGGCTTTGCCTTTTCCATGAACGGTATCGATCTCCCAATCGCCGATCCTTTTTCGCCTCTCGACGACGGCAGGCCTTGTCTGAATCATCTTCTTCCCGGCTAGGCGGCCTCGGCTGTCATACGCCCCGTAGCGCTTCCTTTTCTGTTTTCTTGCTCCACGAAGATGCCTCCACAGGGTCCCTCCACGCTTCTTATCCGCCCAGATCCACTTGTAGATCGTTTCGTGGCTCATCACCGCCTGCCCCAGCAGCCTCCTCCTTCCCACGATCTGCTCCGGACTGAGTTCCCCCCGAACCATCGCCTCGACTGGCTCAAAGTCTCTCGTCCCAAAATGCAGGTTCCTTCGCGAACGCTTTTTCCGCCCGCCTGCCTTCCACACCGCATGCGTCGCACGGTAGCCCCCGTCATGCACCGACGCGTTGCGCTTCACCTCGCGATACAGCGTGCTTCGGTGCCTTCCCAACTGCAGCGCGATTTCCTCCATCCTGACATACTGCCCCCGCATGGCCGCGATCGTATGCCTTTCCTCCGTGCTCAGATGCTCGTATTGCATCCCCAGAACTTGTCGCACTTACAACTTGAATCCAAGTGTTCTAACGAGCGCATGCACCTAACACCTACCCGCTGTCACTCGGGCTGCTTGCGCACCCCGACCGCCAGCGCGCCGGGATAGGTGATCGGGGACGTTTGGCGGAGACGAGAAAAACTGGGATCTCACTCTGCTGTCTCCCAGCACATATTCCTTTTCTAACCTTTATGATGCTTTTTCGAATATTGCTATTTTTGATGCTAGCAGTCCTTCTGATCTATACCGGCGTTGTGGTGTCATTCCACGGCTTTGGTTTCCTGCCTGTTTTCTTCGGCGACATACTGAGAGTAAGCTGGGCAGGGCAATTCAACCTAGATTTCCTCTTCATGCTTATCCTAGCGGCCACATGGACGGCCTGGCGAAATCGCTTTTCTCGATTTGGTATGATGCTGGCATTTTTTGCGCTTATTGGTGGAAGCCTCTTTTTGGCTGTTTATCTTCTCGTGCTGAGTTGGCAGACAAAAGGAGATATGAAACAGCTTCTTCTTGGTAATGCATAATACCTGAAGGGTTGATGGGGCAGATCCGCGTTCCTGCGGGACTTCTGGCAGTTCTCCTTCCGAATGCGCTTCGCGGGCTCTATGCATCCTCGCGGTTTCTGGGAGATCAGAATCGTTGAGCCTCTGACATCCCTCCTGGACGGGTTGCTTTTTAGATACAACCCGGCATTCTGATTTGAATACCGGTTTCCTCGGAATTACCATTGGGGCACGACATCTTTCTCTGGCAAGAGCCACAATGCCAAGAGTTCCACGATTGAATGGATATCGGACTCCGAAGCGATCTGTTTTCTGAATGACCTGGCGTATGTAAAGTTGGTCGACCGAGACTGGATCAACCGAAAGAAATAGAACAACGAGCGCATGCACCCAACGCCTGCCAGTTGTCACTCCGTATGCAGGGCCGGCTAAGCTGCGCTGGTAGGATTCTTATGGGGTTGGTGGCCGGTTGAGAGCGGTGGCGTCGAAAAGTTGGAGGAGGTGGCGGGACCACCGATCGAGGGAGAAGTCGGATTCACAGCGATGTCTTCCAGTGAGACCGAGAAGTTTCATGCTGTTTGGCTGGGTGACAAAGTGCTCGACTGCAAGCTTCCACTCGGCGGGAGTTGACGCGAGGAGGCCGGAATCCCTCGTGAGGTCAGAGTTCACGCCAACAGGGGATGCGATGACGGGCAGTCCTGCGGCCATGTATTGAAGCAGTTTGAGGCCGCACTTGCCGCGTTGGAAGTCGTTATCGACGAGGGGCATGATCCCAATGTCGATGAACGATGCGACGGACATCTCGACGGCAGGAGTCCACTCGACGAATTTCCAGCGAAGGGAAGACTCAGGCAGAGGTGGCGGGGGACTTGAGATGATAACAAAGTCGAACGGTATATCGCGCTGAATAGCGGCGAGCGTTTCGATGAGAGGGAAGAGTGTTTCGCGGATCGAGTGTCCTGATCCCATCCAGCCGATGCGGAGTGTTTCCGGCGGTGGGGCGTTGTAGTCTTTGATGTGATACGTTGAGACGTCGACGGCGGTGGGGACGATCGAAACCCTGTCGGTGTATTGACGGGCGAAGCGCGCGAGATACTCGTTTCCAACCGTGACCCAAGCAGCCTGACGGCACACCCATGCGGTGTGCCGTTCGCGTTTCGGGCCGAGGAAAATGGCGTCGTCAAAGTCGTAGATGACGCGGGGATTGGCTTTAAATAGCGCCTGTTCCCACTTCAGATTGCCGCCAAGAAGGTCGCGATTTTGAAAGACGAGTTCGCAGCCGGCCGCATCGCGGATGTCGGCGGCGCGATTGCGGGCTCGTTGCCATTTTCCAAAGGGTGAGGAAAGGGTTCGCAGGAAACGGCCGGCCGGTGTCTGTGGCTCCCATTTTCGCGGGCGTTTCGGGCGGTGCGTGACTTCCCAGCCGGCGTTCGCAAAGCGGGGAAGGTATTGGACGATCCGGAAGCGGCTGGCAGGGTCCGTGACGCCATGTGAGATGGCCATCAAACGTCCTTTGCTTAGCGCGGCGGAGCTCATTTTCTCGTCAGCGGCGGTTTAACCGGTGGAAGAGGTAAAAGCCGAGTCCACAAAAGAGAAGGTTGGGCAGCCACATGAGGAGGAGGGGGGGTAGGAAGGTGGTGCGTCCGAAGGTCTGCCCGACAATAATCAGGAAAAAGTAGCTCATGGCAACGAGCAGACTGAGTCCGAGGCCGAGTGAGGTTTCCTTACGGTGGGCGGTGATGGCGAGGGGGATCCCGACGAAGGCGAAGGCGACGCAGGCAAACGCGATGGCGAAGCGGCGGTGATATTCGACGGCTGCTTTGAGCGGTTCGCCTCCGGCTCCACTGCGGATAAAGGCGACGAGCTCGGGAAGCGTGTAGGACGAGACGGTGCGGCCTCCTCCGGTCTTCTGGAGCAGTTCCCGCAGGGGGAGTCGGTAGCTGATTTCACCGATGCGCATTCCCTGTTGGATTCTGGTGACATTTGAAGGGTCGGACTTGTCGCGTTCCTCGAACCGAGCATCCGCGAGCGAGAGGACGAACGTGGAGCCGTCCGCCTCTTTCGAAACCCGTCCGCTCTTTGCGTGAACCATCCGGAGCGGAAGTCCGGTGGGATCCGTCTCGAAGATCGTGATGTTCTGCAGGACGTCGCCTTCTGTAGTGCCGATCAAAATCCTGTGGCCGGGTAGCTGGTCGATGATCCCGTTACTTTTCAGAAAGCGGATCGGGTCGATGGACGCAAGGCTTCCCAGCGAGGAAAGAATTTCCTTTTTGGCCCGGGGGGCGGCGTCGGAATTGATCCAGAAGCAAATGGCAGAAAGTCCGAGGGCGATAAGGAACACCGGAGCCGCCAGCCGGGGAATGCTCATGCCGGCGGACTGCAGGGCGACGAGTTCATTCTCCGAGGAGAGGCGCCCGAAAACGAGGAGCAGGCCAACCAGGAAGCCCCAGGGAATCGTAAACGGGAGCGAAAACGGGAGAACCAGACCAACGAAAGAGACGATCGCTTCCAGCGGGACGCTCTGGTTGATGAGCAGGCTCAGAAGCTCTCGCAGGAGATTCCCGAGGATCATAAAAACGCTCAATACGGCGGTTCCCATGAAACCTGCGATCAGCACGTCGGCGGCGATGTGGCGGTCGATGATTTTCACCCTTGGGGCAGGGACGTGTCTTTCGATGGGGCTTGGTGGATGCCCATGGAGCTGGCTAGGAGACCGCCGACGGGGAAGATGCCGCACGGTCCGGACGGCAGATTCCGCGCTTCGAAGATTCGATGAATGCGAAGAACTGAGTCGCGGCGGGCCTCCAGTTCAAGCTGCGCGAGGCGGCGAGCGCTTGGGAGATGTTCAAGTTGCTCCGGTAGACGAGCGCGAAGGCACGCTCAAGTTCGGCCAGCGTTTCCGGGTTGTCGTCCGTGGCGCGGATCGACATTTCATTAAGGCCGGATACGAGGTTTCGGCCGTAAATGGAGACGAACGGCGGGATGTCCTTCACGCAGCGTGTGCCTTCTCTGACGGATGCTCCGGCGCCGACGCGGAGAAACTGGTGAAAGACTGATCCGGCACCGAGAACCGCATAATCGGAGATCTGCACGTAGCCTGCGAGAAGGCAGTTATTGGCAATCGTGACGTGGTTACCCACCTGAGCGTTGTGTCCGACATGGCAACCGGTGAGCAGGGTGCAGGAATTTCCGATACGTGTCTGCGAGCCCGGGGTCGTGCCGCGGTGAACCGTGACGTATTCGCGGAAAACATTTCCATCGCCGATGATCAGGCCGCTTTCGGTCGAGGAGATGAACGCAAGGTCCTGCGGAGGAGTGCCAAGAACGGTGCCGCAGCCGACCCAGTTTTTCCCGCCGAGGGTGGTCCGGCCCTCGATGACGGCCCGCGCGTTGATGACACAGCCCTCTCCCAGCGTGACGTCCGGACCGATCGAGGCGTATGGGCCGATCTCGACATCGTCAGCGAGGTGGGCGCCGGGAGAGACGGTGGCGGTCGGATCGATTTTCATAGGGGTGATGGTCGGCAAAGGATGTCGTTGTTCTAGCCCATGGCTGCGCCGGTGAGAAGGCCGATATCGTTTCACGCCCGGGCCTGGATTTTTTACGCGGAGCGGCGCGGTCGGGATGTCTTGAAGGCGGGGAGCTGATCGGACAGTGTGCGCCGATGCGAGGCGAGGCACAGAGAACCGGCGGGCCAATGGCCCGGGACGCGGATTCCGTGCCTGGTGATGATCGGGAAAACAAGGCCGAGGCGACGGGGGACGGGGTGCACGTGATCAAGCGGCATATCCTCTACGTTCACGGCTACGATCCGCGTGGTGTGAAGGCTTACCGCCGCTTGTTCGAGGAACAATATGGTGACTTCTGCCGGCTCCATGGCATTGAGGGGCGGATCGACCCGTCGGAAAACTCGGGGTTTGTCACGGAGTGGAATGTCACAACGGCCGGTGCGGGTTGGCGGGCTCAGACGACGTATCAGTTTCTGGGGTGGGAGGATCTGATCCGTCCGCAGTTTTCAACTCCGGCACCGGTGAAAATTTTTCATGCGATCCGTTCGCTCATGTCGAGGTGTGCCAGTGGCACGCTTGGGGCCATCATCCGCTCCAAGACAAGATTCCGGTTTTTCTTTCTCTATCCGTTTTTTCTGCTGCTCCTTGAGGTTGTTATTGCGCTTGGACTTGCGATGGCGCTGGCCGGTCCCTTATCGCGTTGGGCTGGGAGCGAAGGTGCGGTTGTGCTGGTGGGGGCGGGCGTTTTTTCTGTCACGTTGGCACTTTTGCTCCAGTTCACCGAGCGGCGGACCTTTCTTCTTTATCTGTTCGCCTTGCATGACGCGTCGATCCGCTACGCGCGCAGCGAGGCGATCGGGTGGGAGCAGAGGTTTGAGACCTTCGCCGACCATTTGGAGAGCGTGGTGCGCGCGGCGGATTCGGACGAGGTCGTGCTGGTCGGACACAGCCTGGGCGCGGTTACTGCGGTCGACTGTCTCGCGCGTGCGCTTGCGAAAAATCCGGATCTCGGGACGAGCGGACCTCGGGTTGTTCTCTGCACGCTCGGAGGCAACCTGCCGGTCGTCGGACTGGATCCCGCAGGCGGGTGGCTGCGCGAGAAAATCAAACGCCTGGCGCGCGAGAAGTCCATCGGTTGGATCGATTTTCAATCCAGCCGCGACGTGGTGGGATTCGGCCCGTTTGATCCTGTGGCGGACCACGGGCTTTCGTTAAAGGAAGATTGCACGAATCCGGTCATTGTGCGGGTCTCGTTCAGAGACAGCATCCGGCCGGAGAACTATGCGAAATTCCGGTTGGGATTTTTCGGGATCCACTTCCAGTTCCTGAAGGCGAGCGAGAGGATAAATGCGTCCTATGATTACATCCAGCTTTGCTGTGGGCCCCGGCCGTTTGAGGAGGAGGCCCGCCGATCAGGCGAGGTTGTGGTGAGCACTTGAGGGCTCAGGAAAGTTTCAGTTTCCAACGATTGTGGGACCAAAGCCAGTCGGCCGGGGATTCGCGGACCTGACGTTCGAGTTCGCGATTAATAGCGGCCGAGGTATCAGCGGCCGTAGCGCCCATTTCCAGTGGCTCACAGACCGAGACATGCCATCGGGCGATGCCGGTTGTTTTCATGGCGACCGGAACAAGGGCGACGCCGGCACCCGTGGCGAGGCCTGCCGCGAGCGTAGAGGTGGAGGCGGGCGCTCCGAAAAACGGCAACATCGTGCCCGCATCGCCGGCGTTCTGGTCGGCCAGAACGCCGAGGACGCCGCCGGATTTCAGAAACGAAATGGGTTTCCAGAATCCGTCGTGACGGCTGAAAAGCGAAATGCCGGAGGAGGCGCGGGAGGCCTTGAAGTGGCGATCGATGAGCGGGTTGGCGAGCGGTTGGTAGACGGCACCGAAGCGGTGTCCGCGAAAGAGCTGAGACAGCCGGCCTGCGAGTTCCCAATTGCCCATGTGGCTGAGAATGACGACGGCGCCATCGGTCGACGACAGCTCACGGGCGATGCCCGGAGCGATGTCGATGGAGACGCGGCTCCGGATCGCTTCGCTGCTCATTGTTGGAAGCTTCAGCATGCAAAGGATATTCGCACCCAATCGCTTGAAGTGTTCTCGCGCGACTTTTTCCGCCTCGGTCTGCGAGAGTCCGAGTGCGAGGTGCAGATTTGCCACGGCCAGCTCCCGACGTTTTTTCAAGAAATGGAAGGCCAAACCGCCGAACCACGAGCCCATGAGGTAGACGAACGGAAGCGGGAAGGCGCGGGCGATGCCGCTGCCGACACGGTAGGCGAAATAGGCGGCGCGGTGAAGGCTTCCGATCTCTTCCGGCGGCTCCGATTCCTCCGCAGTCGGCTCGATCGTTGGGGCGGGTGCCGGATCGGTGCGGGGGGACTCCGCGGGTGCAACGACAGGTGACGGCTGCACAACAGAGGCGGTAACGGGCGCGGGAGATATTGCCGGAGCAGGGGGAGTCGGCTCTGCTGGGCTGGCTGGCTCTTCCGGAGCGGAGTTCCCGCCTGGAAGTGTCTGTTCGAGAATCTGTGCCAGCGCGCGGACGCTCGGACCGCCGACAATTTTCTCCGTCGGAAAGGGCAGGCCGAGTCCGGTCTCGATGCGGTTGACCAGCTCGATCGCCATCAAAGAGTCGAGTCCACATTCGTTCAGCGGGCGATCCGGATCGATCCCTGCCGCCGGCATTCCAAGCACTCGCGCAGCGGTTTCGCGGACGAAGCCTTCCAGCAGCTCTTTGCGCCGGCCGCCCGAGGCGTTGAGAATCGCTGTTGCGACTCCACCGGTTGACGACCCGGTGTCTGACGTTCCTTCCATGGGGCGGACGAGCTCGTAGCGCGGGAGCGAACGGAAGCGGGGATTGGCCTCCATCCACCGTGCCCAATCGATTTTCATGGCAGCGGCCTGGCAGGTATCGGAGCTCAGGAGGTGCTCCAGCATTGCGAGGGCCTCGGAGCGGGGAATTGGATGCACACCGTAGCGCTCGAGGTGCGTGCTGACATTCGCGTGGCGCGAAGCGTAGCCCACCTCGCCGAGGTGGCCCCAGTTGATCGTCAGCGCTGGAAGACCTGCCGAGCGCCGGAGATGAGCCAACGCATCGAGAAACGCATTCGCCGCCGCGTAGCTCGCCTGCCCTGGATTGCCGATCAGCGAGGAAACGGATGATGCCATGACGAAAAAGTCGAGATCCGTCCCCCGCGTTGCAACGTGGAGATTCCATGCGCCTTCGGCCTTGGGTCCAAGGACGCGGGCAACACGTTCGGGAGTGAGGTCCTGCACGAGGCCGTCATCCATCGTCATGGCCGCGTGCACGATGCCACGAATCGGGGGCATGGTTCCGGCCAGGGTCTCGAGAAAGGCCGCAAGGGCGTCCGGATCGCTGACATCGACCGCTGCGGTGGTGATCCGGACGCCGTTCGCAAGCGCGCCGGAAAAGTGCTCTGTCGCCGACTCTGCCGATGCGGTGCTGGCTCCGACGAGGGCGAGATGCCGGGCGCCGCGCTCGATCATCCACTCGGCAATAGCCAGTCCAAATCCGCGAACGCCTCCGGTAACGAGATAGGTGGCATCGGGCCGGAGCCGGAATTCCGCATCGGCCGGCTGCTGCACCTGAACTTCGGGGTCATCAAACGAGAGGATGAGTTTCCCGACGTGCCGGCCCTGGGCCATTTCGCGGAAGGCTTCCGCGGCGTGAGAAGCGGGGAAAACTTTATTCGGCAGTGGCGTGAGAACACCGGACTCAAACTGAGGGATCAGCTCTCCCATCATCCGGGCGATGAGCGCGGGTTTGTCGCGGAGGAGCTGGCTCAGGTCGATGGCGAAGAAGGAAAGATTGCGGCTGAAAGGACGCAGGCCGAGCCGGCTGTTTTGGTAAATATCGCGTTTGCCGATTTCCAAAAACCGTCCGTAGGGCGCGAGGGAGGCAAGGCTTTTGGGGATCGCTTCGCCGGCGAGGGAGTTCAGAACGATGTCCACACCCCGTCCGTCTGTTATCTCTTCAATATCCCGTGCAAAATCGAGCGAACGGGAATCCATCACGTGGGCCGCACCCATCCGCCGGACGAGCTCGCGCTTCGCGTCGCTTCCGGCCGTGGCGAAAATCTCGGCACCGGCGAGCCGCGCGATCTGGATGGCCGACAGGCCGACACCTCCGGCCGCGGCATGGATCAGGACGCGTTCGTTTTTTTGAATCCGGGCCAGGTGGTGGAGGGCGTAGTGCGCGGTGAGGAAGGTCACCGGGATGGTCGCTGCCTCTTCGGGTAGTAGATGAGCCGGACGCTTGATCACAAACGCCGCCGGCAAGCAGCACTGGCCGCGCATTGCCAACAGCGGCG
>CAZSMN010000137.1:0-9404 GCA_964607615.1 uncultured Chthoniobacterales bacterium
CCTCGGCGCGCTACGGCTCGACGCGGTCCGGCATCTCGTGCTGGACGAAGCGGACGAGATGCTGAGCATGGGATTCCGCAAGGAGGTCGTCCGGATCGTGAAAATGACCGCCCCTTCGCGTCGAAGCACCTGGCTTTTCTCAGCGACATTCCCCGAAAAAATCCAGCGCCTGATCGCGGACTGCATGGCTCCCGAGCCGAAAAGGATCAAAGTGGAAAAGGCCGACGTCGTGAACCGCAATATCTCGCACCGCTACGTGATCTGCCCGCGCGAGGACAAAGACGACTGGGTGGCCGATTTTCTCCGCGCGCAGGGCTCCGAACGCGGAATGATCTTTTGCCGCACCAGAGCGGGAGCAATCAAGCTGGGCGCGGAGCTGGAGAAACGTGGCATCACCGCCGGCGTCCTGCAGGGCGATCTGAGCCAGAAAGACCGCGACAAGGTGATGCGGGCTTTCAAGAAAGAGCGCGCCCAGTTCCTCATCGCGACCGACGTGGCCGCGCGGGGCATCGATGTCGAGGGTCTCTCCTTCGTGATCCACCGGCAGCTGCCCGAGAAGCGGCAGTACTACACCCACCGCGCCGGACGTACCGCGAGAGCGGGGCGCACGGGCGTCTCGATCTGCCTTATCGAACCGGAAGAGCGGCGCGACATCAGCGAGCTTGAACGCGAGCTCGGCCTCCATTTTGAAACACTCGAAGGTTGGTAACCCGAACAGAATCCCGATGAAGAAGTTGACCGAAAAACAGCGGAAAGACCTGCTCGAGGCGCTGCGAGAAAGGTTCGAGCAAAACCCGGAACGCCACAAAGGCCTCGACTGGGCCGATGTGCTGGCAAGGCTGGAGGCGCATCCGGAAAAACTCTGCCCGCTTGCCGAGATGGAAGCGACCGGCGGCGAGCCTGACGTGGTGGGCGTGGACCAGGCCACCGGGGCCTGCATTTTCTTCGATTGCTCGCCGGAAACTCCGAAGGCACGCACCAGCGTTTGCTACGACCGGAAAGGGCTCGAATCGCGAAAGGAGCACCGCCCGAAAACCTCCGCCATGGAGATGGCCGCGGATATGGGGATCGAGCTGCTGACCGAAGAGCAATACGTTGCCCTCCAGAAGCTGGGCGAATTCGACCGCAAGACATCGAGCTGGCTGCGAACGCCGGACGACATCCGTCAGCGCGGCGGGGCGCTCTATGGCGAGTGCCGCTACGGGCGGATCTTTGTGGGGCACAACGGCGCGCAATCCTACTACGGCGTCCGCGGCTTCCGGGGTTCGCTCACGGTCTGACGCCGGAAGTTCCCGGAACAAAAAAAGAGGGGCACGCCATCGGTTTTCCGACGACGTGCCCCCGGGCTTTTTTTCAGGTCACGCTACTATTTGCAGCAGGACTTGCAGTCGCCCTTGCAGCACTCCGCGCACTTCCCTTTGCAGCAGTCGTTACAGGATTTCCCTGTTCCGGCCGAGGCGGTGAAGGTCATGGCGAGAGCAACCAAGGTCATAAGAAGGTATTTCATTTTCTTTCTCCTTTGAGTGGTTTGTCTGAGTAAAACGGCCGATCCGGAGAAAGGCCGCCTGTCTTCAAGAGTCAGACCAAGGAGCGGGGAGGAGGCGAGGGCGGTGTCTCAAGCCGCGTTGCGAACGAGAAATTAAAAGCCGGCCAGTCTTCCGTCGCCGGCGGTAGAGCGATCAGATGCATGCTCCGCGGCAACACCGCAGGCTGCGCAGCCGAGCAGGTCGCCAGGCCGGCACAGGGACAGCCGGCTTGGTTGTGATGAGTCGCCGCACAATCCTCGCAGCAACATTCCTCGGAGGTCGCCTGCGCGACCTGCAAGCCGTTCGCCACCGGCAGTGGCAGAGCCAGAGAGAGAAGCGCCAGCAAGATGACCGCGAACTTCATGGCCACAACCTCACACCATGAGTGGTGTTTTGCAAATGGCAATCCACCGAATCGCATTCCGCGTGAGACCCCGCGATCGGCCTGACGCCAGGATCACGCGAGGATTTTTTCGAGGTTCACAACCGAGTCGAAGCACTCGACCGCGCACCGGCGGGCCTGACGCGAAAGCGCTTTCCAATCGCTTCTCACCCGCCGGACAGCCTCCTCAGCCTGCTCAAGGTTGCTCACGAAAAGATATCCGCTCTCGTCCGGAAGGTAGGATTCCGCCGCCGTCGGCTCGGTGATCACCGGCCGTCCCATGGCGAGGTAGACTGCCGAGCGGTCGCTCAGCCAGCCGGAGGCCATGTGGCTCTCGAGCTTCACCGCGCTGAACTCCGCCGAGGAACGCGCGACATAATCGTAATAGAGGCGCGGCGAGCGGGCGACATTATGCGGGACGACATGCCGCCATCCCAAACCGGCGAGGCGCGCCCGGTCGGGATCGTCCTCGGTGAGGTTCATCGCCAACTCGAAGACCGCATCGGGAATCCGGCGGGCCAGCGGCAGGTAGGGCTCGAAAGCCGCGCGTTTGGAAAAGTCCTTCCATTCGCCGCCAAACTCGATCATTCCGTCCCAGTACCACTGCCCGATGGTGGAGAAGCGATCGACCGGGGGCCGGGGCTGGATCCGGAAAATCGAGGAATCGACGAGCGGGAAGTACGTCTTCCACCCGACCACGCCGGTGGGCACTTTGGAGCCCTTGCCATAAAGATTGAGCCCGATCGTCCAGAATTCGTGGTGAAACGACTGCCCCATCTCCATGCGCTGCATCCAGAAGCAGACCTCTGTCGGATCAAGGCTGCAAAGCTTGAGCCGGGTGAAGAGGTCGAGCAGAGGCGGCTTGATCGAGTAGCTGAGATTCAGCAGCGTGGTCGGGCCGGCCACGAGATCCTTGAATTGCCGGCGCGAGCGTCCGAAGAACCTCGCCCCTTCCAGATCCGCCCGGCCCTTTGCCAAAAGGATGAGGCAGAAATGCTTTTCGAGCCCGAACGTCTTGAGGCGGCGCCGGAACGCGGCGATGCGGGCATTGTCGAGATCGGGATCGCCGGTGCTTTCGAGCACCTCCAGCCAGAGGAAGGTCACTTGCATACGGCGCAGGCCGAGCACGTATTGCAGAGGCACGGAGAAATTTCCCCCGCCTTCGGGATACTTTGCAACGAATGCGCAGCCGACAATGGTAACATCCTTCACGTAAGCTCCCTTATGCCCGCTCGTCTGCCGTTCGCCAATCCCGATGTGCTTGCCGGTGAAGGGCGCAGACCGTAGCGTCCAGAGATCATGCGGATCGTCGTTACCGGTCTTATCGGGCAATATGCCTTCGGAGGGGTCACTTGGGATTACATTCAATACGTGCTCGGATTTCAGGAACTCGGACACGAAGTCTGGTATCTGGAAGACACCTCCAGCTGGGCGTACGATCCCGTTAAGCAGGAACCGAGCGCCGATTGCTCGCACAATGTCGGCTACCTCGATCGCGTGATGCGCGAGTTCGATCTGGGCGACCGCTGGATCTACCGTAACGGGGCCGACGGCACCTACCACGGCATCACGGATGCAGGGACGGCGGAGAGCATCCTCTCGTCGGCCGATGTCCTGGCCAACGTCTCGGGCGCCTGCTGGCTTCGCGAACCCACGGCCGCGATCCCGATGAAGCTTTTCTTGGACGGGGATCCGATGTTCACTCAGATCGGAATGCTGGAGACCAAAAAATCCGCCTTCGCCGAGCAAGTGGCCGCGCACGAGCGGCATTTTTCCTTCGGGATGAACATCGGCCAAACGGGCTGCAAGGTGCCCACGGCCGGTCTGAATTGGCGTCCCACGGTCCAGCCGATCTCGCTCGCGTGGTGGAACCGCACCCTCATGCCGGCAGGCGCCGTTCATGTCGCCGATGGAGCCTGGACGACGGTGATGAACTGGGCCAGCTACGCGCCGAAGGAATTCGAAGGCGAAATGTACGGCCAGAAGGATCTGGAGTTCACCCGCTTCATGAGTCTTCCGGAGACCACCGAGGAAAAGTTCGTCCTCGCGATGGGTCAGGGCGTCGGCCAGAAACGTCCGACCGCTCTCCTGGAGGAAAAAGGATGGACGATCATCGAGCCCGACATCCACATCCCCGACTATGCGAGCTATCATGATTTCCTGAGCAACTCGAAGGCCGAGTGGAGCATTGCAAAGAACGGCTACGTCGCATCGCGGAGCGGCTGGTTCAGTTGCCGGAGCGCTTGCTACCTCGCGGCCGGCAAGCCGGTCGTCGTCCAGGACACCGGTTGGACCGACCACCTTCCCTCGGGCGACGGAGTGCTTGCCTTCTCCGATCCGGACGGGGCCACCGCGGCGATCGATGCCGTGGCGCGCAATTATGAGCATCACTCCCGGGCGGCGCGCGCGTATTCAGAGAAACACTTCGACGCAGCAAAGGTCTGCGCCGGACTTTTGGAATGAATCCTTTCTCTGACTCCGCTCTCGTCATCGTCGGCCATGGATCGACGCTCAACCCCGACTCCAGCGCGCCCTCGCTGATCCACGCTGAGGAAATCCGCCGCCGCGGCATCTTCCGTGAGGTCGTATGCTGCTTCTGGAAAGAGGAACCTTCGTTCCGCGAGGTGATGCGGATGATCGACAGCGATGACGTTTACGTCGTGCCAAACTTCATCAGCGAAGGTTACTTCACCCAGACCGTCATCCCCCGCGAACTCGAACTCGACGGACGCCTCACCATCCGCGGCAGCCGGACGATCCGCTACTGCGAACCCACCGGCAACCATGCGCTCATGACCGGTCTCCTGATGCAGCGCGCGCGCGAGGTGGCGCCCGGGATTTCCCCGGCAGAAACGAGTCTTCTCATCGTCGGCCACGGCACCGGCCTCAACGACAACTCAGCCAAAGCCGCCAAACATCAAGTCGCCGTCATCAGCGCCATGGGGGAATACGCGGAGGTCGCAGCGACTTACATGGAGGAAACTCCGCTCATCGCCGAGTGGGATCGCTACACGACACAGCCGAACGTGATCGTCGTTCCGTTTTTCATCTCCGACGGTCTCCACAGCTACCAGGATATCCCGGTCCTGCTCGGGATTGCCGAGGAGGTCGGCGTGGCCGCGAGCCAGGCCGAGGTCTTCCGGCACAACCCGCATCACCTCCGCGGCAGGCAGCTTTTCTATGCGAGCGCGATCGGAACGGAACCCGGCTTTGCCGACATCATTCTCGACCAGGCAAAATCGTTCACTGCCGAACCCGTCACATAGAGGTCCTTTTGCCTGCTCAGGGCTTGAGGATGGCGAACGTGCGGGTTCCCTTGCGCTCAATCAAGAGGAGGAGTCCGCTGCCGGGGCTAGGAGATTTCAGCTCCTGCTCCAGTTCCTTTGAGGAGTTCACAGGACGCCCACCGGCATCGGTGATGATGTCTCCGACCTCGAGGCCCGCCCCGGCCGCTGCGCTGGACTCCTCGACAGCCGTTACCAGAACGCCGCCGGATGCCGATCGGGAGGGAAGCCCCATCTCCTGAAGCGCCTCGGGCGTGGCATCGCGAAACGACATTCCCGGCGACGAGGGCGTCGGAACCGATCCTTCCGACGGCGGGCGGACCGTGCCGGATTCTCTCCGCGGCCGGATCGACGCCTGCTGGAAGTCCGGCTGTTCGCCGGTGCGGACTCCGACCTTCACGTTCTGACCCTGACGCCACACTTCGAGTTCGACGTTCTGGCCGATCTGCTTCGAAAGAATCTGGCGCTGAAGCTCTCCTGCGAGGCCGACCTCCACGCCATCAACACGCAGAATCACATCACCCGGACGCAGATCGCTCGACTGCGCCGGAGCATTGGGTTCGATTCCTTGCACCACGACGCCGCGGTTGACCGACGGGAAAAGGCGGCGGAGCTGAACGTTCTCCTCGACGCCCGCGATCGAGATACCGAGCCATGGCCGGCGCACGCGACCCTCGGCGATGAGCTGCTGGGCGACGTTCTTGGCGACGTTGATCGGAATCGCGAAGCCGAGGCCGCGGTTCATCCCGCTGATGAGCGTGTTAACGCCCACCACCTGGCCATCGATATCACAGAGCGGTCCTCCGCTGTTGCCGGGGTTGATCGAGGCGTCCGTCTGCAAGAGCTCGCCGTAGACCCCGCCAAGACTGCGGTCTTTCGCGCTGAGCACACCGACCGTGAACGTGTAGGGCAGCTCGAGAGGCGTGCCGATTGCAAAAGCAAACTGGCCAACGCGGACCTTGTCACTGTCCCCGAGATCGGCCACCGGGAGCCCCGTGGCCTCCAGCTTGAGGACCGCGAGATCCGTCCGTGGATCGTTGCCCACCACAGTCGCAGGAAATCTGCGGCCGTCATGGAGCTTCACTGTGATCTCCGTGGCGTCCTCCACCACGTGATGATTCGTCAGGATATAGCCGTCCGACCGTATAATGAACCCGGAGCCGATATTCGGATCGATCTCCCTCCCATCCGGCCGGCGGAGAAAAAACTCCAACCCCTTCGGCAGTCCCGCCACTGGAACCTCCGACGAACGCGTCGACTCGATGACGACCACCGCCGGCGCGACCTTTTCGAACACCCCGGCAAAGGAATCGTTCAGTTGCCTAGCGAGCGGAGAGGCAGCAAGAGCCGGTGCCGGGCCCGGCGGCGGAGCACCGGCGTCCTGGGCCCCTGAGGAATCTGTAAATAGGAGGCTGAACACCATCCCCGCAACAAGAGCACGCCACTTCATGCCAGCGAACTTACGATGGCCGGGCGCGATTTCAAGTGGCCCCTCGGCAGCCGTTTCGCCAATACCTGTTTCACCCACCCCTGCGGGGCTTGACCTCGTGAACGACAGTGACTTAGTTTGGCCGCCATATGAGCAAGAAGCCGGTCGGAGGAAATAAACCCGCAGGCGTCAAGCAGAGTGACCCGGTGGGCGGTGTGGCACCAGATCTCACTGAGGCGCTCAGTAGCCTCGGCGAGCTACCCCGCTCCTACGGGACCGACACCATCTTCCTCGTTGCTCAGGAACCCCATTGGCTCTTCACCTATTGGGATATCGACATCTCGCTCCACCCGGGAGGGAAAACGTTCCTCCGCGTCATCACAGGAGAAGATACGGTCGAGGCCGAAATCGAAGTCCCTTTCGAAACCCGCAACTGGTACATTCCGGTTGGGAAGGCCGGCGCAACTTACACGGTCGAGATCGGCTACTATCGGGGCCCGGCTTGGAACGTCATTGCACGCTCCATCTCGGTGAGCACACCACCGGACAAAATGTCCGACTCCGAGCAGTTCGATTACGCGACGATCCCCCTCCACCTGAGCTTCCAGAAGCTTATGGAAAATATCCATACGACTCTGCACGACGGAGAAGCTCTGATTCAGGCGCTGGCCCGCCTTCAGAAAGAAGGCCGCCTGCTCCCGGTATCCTCCGCACAGAACACACCCGCTTCTCCTGATGAGAAGATCGTGCTCGAGGCACTCCTCGGCAAAGAGACTCTCGAAGAACTGACGAGTTCGTCACTCAGCTCCGAGGAATTGAGTTCGCGGATTCACCAGCGATTGGAAGAGCGGCTGGGATCCGGTGGTTCGAGCGAGTTTCTCACCCGCGGCGAATGGGGTCCTGCAGAGAGCAGCCTGTTCAGCGCTCTCAGCGCGATCACCGGCGGCGCCTCTTGGACCAATGCCGCCCTCTCCAGTTGGGCTGCGGCCGCGCTGACGAGCTGGGCTGTTGCAGCTCAGTCGTCCTGGAGCACCGGCGCCGCATCGAGCTGGAATGCCGGCGCCACGTCGTCTTGGGGAGCCGAATCCCTCACGAGCTGGCTTAAAGCCGCCGCCAGTTCATGGGCAGGCGGAACAGAGAGTTCCTTCCAAGCCGCCGCGCTTTCAAGCTGGCTGCAGGCCGCACAGTCTTCCTGGGCTGGAGCTGCCATGTCGAGCTGGTCACAGGCCGCCCTCTCCAGCTGGTCGCAGGCAGCCATGACGAGCTGGAGCCATGCCGCAACGAGCAGTTGGGGCGGATCGGAGACCGTGAACTCGTTCAGTTCCATTCCGCGCGAGTTTTTCCTGCACGTGAATGCCGAGGTCATTTTCTACGGAGGCACCCACCCGAATGCGAAAGTGACGATCGCCGGCAAGCCGGTTCAGCTCAATCCGGACGGCACATTCCGCCATCACTTCATCTTCCCGGATGGCACCTACGAGATTCCGATCACGGCTACCTCGCCGGATGGCGTTGAGACCCGGAGCGCGACGCTGACCTTCGACCGTTCAACCGCCCGCACGGGCGATGTCGGACACACCGCTCAGCCGCCTCTCCCCTCGCCCCTCGGGGCAAAATAGGCCGGCCAAGCATCGACGGCGCTCCGGCGACAACGTCCTTCTCAATCCGGCGGACACCGTCTAAAACGGCCCCATGCCAAGGGTGAGCAAGAAAGCCGCCGCACCGCGGGACCGCTGGACGGAGGATTTTTTCCAGTGGCTGGAAGCGGAGCGCAACGCGTCACCGCGAACCGTAGCGACCTACCGGACGTCGATCTCGGAGTTCCGCAAGTTCCGCCCCGAAGGCCACTGGCGCAGCCTCACGGCCGACGACTACCGCGCCTGGATGCAGGCCTTGATGAAAAACTCCATGGCCCGGGCGAGCATCCGCGTCCGCTTTTCCGCGCTGCGTGCGTTTTACGATTTTCTCGTGATGCGGCAACTCGTTCCGAAGAATACGCTTCGCGAGCTCTCGCTGCCCAAGACCGAAAAGAACCTACCGCGCTTCCTAACCACGACGCAGGTCGAGACGCTCATCGAGACGCCGGCGAATGCTCCCCGCACCAAGCAGGCCCCTGCATGGAGCGCGCTCCGCGATCTGGCGATCATTGAGCTCTTCTACTCAACCGGCATGCGCCTCTCCGAGCTTGCCGGACTCGACGTGCGCGACGTGGATGTGATCGGCGAGACGGCCCGCGTGACGGGCAAGGGCGCGCGCGAACGGGTCTGCCCTGTCGGCGGTCCGGCGCTGGAAGCCATTTCAAAATACCGGCAAGCAGCCGCTGTGCACAACGGCCCGCTTTTCATCAACAAGTCCCGCCGCCGCCTCACCACGCGCTCGATCTGGGCAATGATAAAAGCCCGCCTCGTCCAGGCCGGCCTCCCTGCCAACCTCTCGCCCCATAAGCTCCGCCACACCTTCGCCACCCACCTCCTCGACAACGGAGCCGATCTGCGGAGCGTCCAGACCCTGCTCGGCCACGCCAGCCTGAGCACCACGCAGATCTACACCCACGTCACCACCGAACGCCTCAAGCGCGCTTACGACAACGCCCACCCAAGGGCGTGAGCCGCAGCGGCGCGGGAACGCATTGGCCATCATTTGACCGCCGGCCCTCGGGCTGATAGTGGTAAGCGCTTTCCCATGAGCGGTTACAAACACACGATCAGCCTGCCGAAGACGGATTTTCCCATGAAGGCGGGCCTTGCGCAACGCGAGCCCGAGATGCTCGAAAAATGGGAGTC
>CAZSMN010000138.1:0-9387 GCA_964607615.1 uncultured Chthoniobacterales bacterium
TTCATGGCATCGGTGAAGGTGAGGTTTCCTCCGGTGACGTTGACGACTCCCTCCACGCCCGGATTATGGCCGATGATGGCCCGTTCCGCAGTGACCGATGCGTTCGCTGAGATATTCAGCGTGCCATTGCCCCCGTTTCCGATGCTCAGGGCCACTGCCGTTACATTGCCACCGCTGATGTTTGCAACGCCCGAACCTCCGGAATAAAGCCCCAGCGTCAAGCTCCCGAAGCTTCCCAAGGCCAGCGTGCCGCCGGTCATGTTCAGAGTCCCATTGCCGGAGTAGCCGATATACATGGAGGAGTTCGCATTCCAGGTTCCGCCATTGATATTGATCGTGCCCGTGGAGCCGGCATCCAAACCGGCGAAGCCGGCGATGTCCGTGAGCGTTCCGTTGCCCAGGGTGAAGGTGCCGTTCTCGCCGGAGGACTGGCCGGCGATGAGCCAGCCAACGAAGCCGGGTGTCCCGTTAAAGCGGAGAGATCCCCCGTTATCAATACGGAGCGTGCCGGCCCGCACTGTTGTGTTGCCGGAATAGACGTTGTTTCCCGTGAGGGTCAGTGTCCCGTTGCCAATTTTCGCCAGCGGTCGGGCCCCACCCGTCTGGGTGATTGCCCCGGCCTGGGTGGCGGAGTCGGTTCCCAGGACTTCGAACTGGGTGTCGTTTGAGTTAAGAACGATCGGATTAGTGATCGTGACGCCATTGCCGTACGAAATGACCGAGCCGGTGGTGGTGATGTTACCCGTGCCGACCGCGCTGTTGTTGAGCAGGCGCAGGGTTCCATTGGCCACCGTGGTTCCGCCGGTGTAGCTGCTGGCTTCCCAGAGCGTGAGGGTTCCATTGCCCTGTTTGGTCAAGGAACCGTTGCCGGTAAGGCCGAGGAAGACTGCAGCATTGAAGGCTTGCGTGTCAATGGTACCGCCGGCTCCTGTGAGCCTAACATCGCCCGTGTCGAATCCGGAGAAGAGGGATGTCTGGTTACCGGTGAGGCGGAGCCTGCCGCCGTTGAAGATAACGGCGCCGGTTCCGTCGCCACCCCTGAGCTGCCCCGTGGAGAGCGTCCCGCCGGTAAGGTTCACCGTGCCGGTGGAGCCGGAACCGTCGGCCACCGAGACGGAACTTGCGGAGACCGATCCGTTGCCGCTGATCGTCAACATTCCGTCGCCGTTCGTGCCGACAGATAGTGCGCCGGAATTCGTCCAAGAGCCACCGCTCACGGTGACAGTTCCCGAGGAGCCAGCCTGTGTCGCAATGAAGGCTGCAGCATTTGAAACTGCGCCGTTGCCGCTGATCGTCAGCGTGCCGTTGCCTGTATTGCCGACATCGAGTTGGCCGGAATTCGTCCAAGAGCCGCTGCTGACGGTGGCAATGCCTGTGGAGCCAGCGTATTCGCCGATGAAGCCGCCGCCACTTGAAACGGCGCCAGTGCCACTGATTGTCAGAGTGCCGTTGCCGTAATGTCCGACTCGCAGTGAGCCGGAGTTCGCCCAAGAGCCGCCGCTGACTTCGGCCAAGCCGGTGGAGGTTGAATTTCGACCAATGTAGCCGTCGCGGTTGGAAACCGTGCCGTTGGAAAGCCTGAAAAGGGCATTGTCGCCAGAGTCGAGACCGACCGTGAATATGGCGGAATTATGGTTGATGGCCCCGCCGCCGTTGACGGCAAGCGTGCCGTTGCGAACCGTGGTGCCGCCGGTATAGGTATTGTTGCCGGTGAGAGTGAGCGTTCCGTTGCCTTGTTTGGTCAACGAACCATTGCCGCTCAAGGCCGTGCTGATGCCGATATTGAAGCCGTTGGAGTCGATAAAGGCCCCGCCAGAGTTGATCGTCACGTCGCCCGCCTCGAAGTTTTGCAAGAAGCTGCTCTGCGTGGCCAAAGCGCGCAAGACACCGCCGTTGAAATTGATCTGCCCGCTGCCGTCTCCCTCCGAAATCAGACCCGTTTGCACGGTCCCGCGAGCCCCGTCCGTGCCGTTGATGTTGAGGGTTCCCGCACCCGAAGCAAAAATGCCCAGGACGATGCCCTCTGTGGCTGGGGCAGAAATGGTTCCACCGTTACTCACGGTCACTTCACCGGTCCCCGCAGTTCCGGTTAAGAGAGCCCTGCTCGACATCGTTAGCGTCGCATTTCCGCCGGAGACAACCAAAGTTCCGTTGACGCCATTCGACAATCCGACATTGAAATTACTGGAGATTGTCAGGGAGCCATTCGTGATCTCTAGAGTTCCTGCGCCAAAATTCGTCCCGATAGCCGGATTGTTCCCGAAAGCTGATCCTCCCGCCGTGATCCGGCTGGTTCCGCCGCTAGAAATGAAAAAATTCGTGGAGCTCGTTGGCACACCGCTACTCCAGTTGCCGGCATCGAACCAGTCGTCGCTGACCGCTCCAGTCCAGGACGTCACCTGGGCGTTCGATGGTGCAGCCACAACCAAGATCGCCAGCAGCAGGGTCGCGAGCCGTTGAATGCGACGCAAACCGCGCGCGCCTGGACGATCCGACCGGTTCGTAAAGACCAACCGAGGGGTTGAAAGGAAAGGCCGGTAAAGTAACGAGGTTACGGAGGGCGTGCTCATAGATTGGGCTTTAATGGTTCAGCGGGCTTTCTGATATCGGGCCCTTCACTTGCACCCGGTTGTTTCGCAATCGCGGGAATAGAATAACGACCTATCGCTTACGCAAGACAAAACCCTGCGGGTTGCATTCTTTCCTAGAAGGTGACCAATGCGACAGGCGTCTACTTCGACATTAATCCGACTCCTGCACGAGGGAGACGCTTTGGACGTTTCCTTGGGAGTCCAGCGACTTTCCGGTGATGGTCTGGAAGCCGCCTTCGCCGCTGCTCATCTGGAGGACGATCAGCCCTTGTGGCGTGATGATGGCGAGGCCGTCACCGAGCGCGAGGCCCTCGGCACGCTCTTTGCCGAACCGGATCTCTTTATTGAAATCCCCGCCGTCGATCACGAACGGCACGCTGGGCCTGTCGTCGGTTACGAGGGTGTAGCGGCCGTTGAAGTCGAAGACGGGGAGTTCCGGATCCGCAGCGGAGTTGCCGATAATCTCGGTGCCGGTGGAGCTCATTCCTTGCGAGGCCCAGACGCCGAAGAGGGCGGGACCGCTTTTACCGGAAACGATCTGATAAATGGCAACGCCCTGATCGTAGGCAATGCCGAGGACGTTGCCGCTCACGTTGCTGAGAACCAGGCCGGTGCCGAAGGTCGTCTTGTTCCCGATTTGCCACTTCAACAGAACGAGGCCGTTCTTCACGCGAATCTCCACCGTGCCGGTGTAGGAGGTGCCCTGCGCGTTGGACCCGCTCACCGGATGCTCGCCTTCCAGGCTCGCCGGATCAAACGCCGCCGGAGTGGGCGCGGAGTCATCGGTTTTTTCCGGAAGAGATTTCATGCCCTCGGGCTCTGTTGCAGAAGCGATGCGGGCGGAGAGTTTTTCGAAAACCACATGCACCTCGGACACAGCGAACCGGCCCGATGCGAAACGCTCCCACCGGAGCAGGACCAGTTCGTCCCCGGACTCCCAGCGCTCGACCCGGAAACCGGCCGCGCGGGCTTTTCCCAGCTCTGCAAAAGCGGCCTCAAGAGATTCCGGCAGCTCCGGCAGGGGAATCTTCTTCAGGGTCGTGCCGGTTGCGCGATAAAGGAAAACCGTGCGCTCCTCGGCAGGCCCGCCCTCCACCGCCACATAGTCGCGATCGGGCGACCATTCGAAGACCGGCGGGATCTCCAGATCCGAGCTGTACCCGAAGTCGCTCTCGCCGGTGAACGGACTCCAAAACGTTCCCACGACATCCCCCGTGCTCTCGTCGGTCACGAACCATGCGGCACTCTCCCCGCGTCCCGACATCGAAATCTCCTGCGCCTGCAAGGGACCGAAACCCATGGCCAGCGCCATGCCACAAGCTACAAGGAGTCTCATGTCTCCACCGAAAAACCTGTTGCATAAACATGTCAAGCCAACAGGCTCAGCGGGCCTCCGGATACGCCGAACCATCCGGAGATAGGAAAGGACGGTTGCGGACTTTTCAACGACCGCGGCGGAGACGGAGGACATTCCCGAAACCCCCGCGCCAGACGATCACCAGCGCGCCAAGGGCGGCGAGAAGGACCGAGGACGGCTCCGGCACCGGGCTGAATTCGAACGAATTGCCCTCCGCAAAAAACGCCTCGTTCGCATCGCCGATGAACACAGTCACTCCGTTGAGCGCCGAGCCGAACCCCGGCGTGTAGCCGGCAAAACTTGTGATATCGAGCGTGAACGTTGTCGCTGTGGCGACGGGGGAAAGAAGGATCGCTCCGGAGAGCTGCCCAAGCGCGGCGTCCGTGAGGATGAGCCCGAATTCGGGCGTGCCGATGACGCGGTTCGTAGAGAACTGAAAGAAGGTATTCGGCCCGATGTCGAAAAGAAACCCGAGGTACTCGACCTGAACGTTCGCGGACCCGCTGCCCACGCCGCCGGCATCCACGACGAACACCCCGTCCAGAACCTGGCTGACAATGGAAAAATTGTCGGCCGCTTCCACACTGATCTGGCGGTCGATCTGCGTCCCATCGATATTAAGCGTGACCTCCGAACTGGGCGGGGCAGGAGCGGTCACCTCGCTGGTATCATTCAAAAAACCATCGAGCAGAATCTGAGCCGCCGCCCCGGTCGGCCAGAGCGCGAGAGAGAAAAGCAGAGCTGCAAAAATCGCTTTCACGCCCCGAACCTAGCCACCGTGCGCTCGATGTCAAAACTCCGGAGGAAAGAAATCCGCGCACGATCCCGTGCAAGCCGCATCGACAAACCGGGAGCACCACCGGCCGACGCATCCGAAACGAGGCGCGGGCACCGGAGCCGATGGCCGGCAGCCAGTTCGGAACCCAACAGCGGCCTGTTCAAATTGCCGAACAGGCACTAGCCTCGCCGGCCATGGCAGCATCAGCGGACGCTTCGTCATCGCAGGGCAGTGGCAGCGGAAAGCTCTCGCGGCGCATCCTTCTCGGCGCGGCGGCGGGAATCCTCTGCGGCGTTGTTTTCGGCGAAGACGCTGCCGTGCTTGAACCCATCGGCGGGATCTACATCGCGCTCCTGCAGATGGTCGTCTTTCCGTTTCTGATCAGCTCGCTCCTGCACGGCCTCGGGAGCATGAACCCGGCCATGGCCGTGCGCCTTCTGAAGCGGGGCCTGCCGGTTTTTCTTCTGCTGTGGGGCGTCGTCGTGCTCGTGCAATGGCTGGCAAGCCTCGCCATCCCGCCGGCGCAGCCGCCGTTGGTGGTCACGGCGGGCGCAACCAACGAAGTCTCGCGCATCGTTTCGCTCCTGGTCCCGGCAAATCCGTTCTCGGATCTCACGCGGAACTATGTGCCCGCGATCGTGATCTTTTGCGTGATCTACGGGATCGCCCTCCAATCGCAGAAAAACAAAGACGGCCTCCTCGGGATGTTCGACGTGATCAAGCGGGCGTCCATCGGCATCTGGGGCTGGGTGATCAAGATGGCACCGATCGGAGTCTTCGCGCTCTTTGCCGATCTGGCGGGCACCATTCGCATCGAGCGGCTCGGCAGCCTAGCACTTTATCTCGTGCTGTTTTTCGGCGCGGCGGTTCTTCTGAGCCTTTGGCTGCTCCCGGCCCTGCTCGCGGCGCTGATTCCTGTCGCTCACCGGCAGTTGCTCCGCGACCTCCGGCCGGCACTGCTGACAGCGGTCGCTACCTCGCTACCGATCACCGCGGTGCCGATGATCATCCAGCTCGCCGAGCGGCTCGTCACGCAGGTCGGCGGGAAGGAGAAGGATGAGGATGCCGTTGTCTCCACAACTCTGGCCGTGGGCTACCCGATCGCGCAGGCGGGCAATCTGTTTGTTTTCCTGTTCATGGTTTTTGCGGCCTATAATTTCGAAGCCGCGCAGGGGCTTGCCACCTGGCTGGCGCTCCCGCTTTTGACCCTTCTCTCCACAGTGGGCACGCCGGTCGCGACGGTGGACGCGGTCGAGTTTCTCGCGAAGTGGATGAACCTTCCCCCGGAGGCCGGACTGCTCTACGTCGAGATGTTCACCCTCACGCGCTACCCGCAGGTGCTTCTCTCCACGATGGGCATCGCGTTTGTGACCATCCTCACGCCGTTCGCCTACTACGGATTGCTGCGGCCCCGGCCTGCGAAGCTTATCGTCGCCGCCGGGGGCACCGCGCTCGCCCTGCTGGCGCTGATCGGGCTCGGCCGGTGGGCGGACGATGCCACGGCCAGACCGGCGAGCAGTCCCTACGGAGGATTTACCCTCGACCCTGTGCTCACAGCGGGAGTGCGCGCCACCGTTCACAAGGAACCAACCCCGCCGGCCGTGCCCGGTGCGAGCAGCCTCGACCGGATCCGCGCCTCCGGCGTGCTTCGCGTCGGGTATGCGCCGCACGTCATTCCGTTCAGCTACTTCAACGACTCGGGCGAACTCGTCGGCTACGATATTTCCTACGCTTACGCCCTGGCGCGGGATCTGAACGTCGATCTGGAGTTCGTGCCCTTCACCGACTGGGGCCGGCTGGACGCCGATCTCGCCGCCGGTACCTACGACCTCGCCGTCGGCGGCATCTTCCTCAACGCGACGCGGCTCCGGGAGACCACCCCGTCCAAGCCCTACCTCCAGAGCCGGCCCGCGCTCATCGTCCGGAACCACGATACGGCCCGCTTCCTCGACGGCCGCACCTTGCGCGAGACCCCCGGCCTCCGGATTGCCGCGTTTTCGAGCGATATCCTGGTGCCGCTCGCCAGGACACTTTTTCCCCGGGCCGAGGTGATCGTCGTGCCCGACTACGAGGCCTTCCTCCGCGACTCCTCGATCGACGCTGCGTTGTGGACCCTGGATCAGGCGCGCGCGTGGGCGGCGTCCCATCCCGGATACTCCGCGGTCGTGCCGAGCGACTTCGGCACGCCCTTTCTCATGGCCTACCTGATGCCGCCCGACTCACGGGAGTTCGCCGTTCTCGTCGACCAATGGCTGGAGCTGCAAACGACCAATGGATTCGAAGCCGCAACAAAATCCTACTGGCTCGAGGCCAAACCCCGGGTGTCCCAATCCCCGCGCTGGTCGGTCCTTCGCAACGTGCTGCACTGGCGCGGCCCATAGGCACACCCCTCGCGAAACCCAGCCGCCGCGCGGACCGCGGGTCGGGCCTTCGTCTTAAGGCGCAACGGGGATTATTTTCCCGTCTGGATATAGATGGCCCCGTCGCCCGGCGGGAAAATCAGCTCCACTTCGCGCTTCCGGTTTTTCAGGTCCGGAATGGAGACACTGAACGTCTTCCACTGGCCGATCGGACGCAGGCTGAGCGGGCGGTAGAAGTAGGTGGAGTCGCTGACCCGGACGAGGAAATCGCAACGCGGGTGCACAGGGGCGGACCAGACATATTGCCCGCCCTCTTTGAAGTCCACGTCGCCGAAGCCTCTGGCGTCATCCTTCCGCACAAAATCGTTGGAGGCCAGCAGGCGCAGGCGGAGGTTCACCGTCGTCTCGTCCGGTTTCGCCGAGACCCGCTGCGAAAGCGTCTTGGCCATCGTCTTGCTGAGCTCGACCCGCAGGACCGGCGTCGAGCCGGGCTTTTCCAAGGCGGAAAACTCCCCCGCGGCATCCAGGAAGCCCGCGGTGCCACTCCCGGTCCAACCCTTCTTTCCCTCGGAGAAATCCGGATTATCAACGGCGTGGAGCGGAGTGCCGAGACAAAGGAGCGCAAGGAGGAGGGCCGGAACGGGGATTTTCATAGGGGCAGGCGGATTGTCTTCTTTTGAGCGTATCGGGAGAATCCGGGAAAGGAAAAATCACCGCGTTCGTGCACAAAGCGTTCCGGGAACTCCCCCGAACGATCGGACCACCGACCGGCGCATCCGACGCCAAGCCTTCCATCCTTCTGCCGCCTTGCGGGGCGGGCCCGGCCTGATAGGATGCCGGCTCATGAAGGCGTTCGCCCCGATTCTTCTCGCTGCAGGCGCTGCCGTGCAGAGTCTGGTCGCACAGACCTATGTGTCTCCCTTCGCCATCACCCTCGATCCTGAGGTTTCGACGTGGACGTCAGACTTCTCGACCCGGAGCAGCCTGATTGTCTCGGAGTCCTCCCCGGCGCCGGCGGATTGGTACTCGACCGATTATGGCTCGTCCTCCTACGGCCCGCTGAACCCCCAGCTCTTCTCCGCATCATCGGTGGCGAATCCTGCGATTGTTTCCCAACTGGAGTTCGACCGCGGCCGGGCCGTGCTTAACGTGCCGATGAACTCGCAGGCTCCGGGCGTAAGCTCCACCCGGTGGCAGCAGGAGCGCCTCCTTGCAGCAGCGAAAAGCCTGATCGGAACCCACTACCAGCACCTGCACCTTCCGACGTTTGATCCCGCAGCCGTAACCGGCTCCACCTTTCCGTGGCAGCCGGTCAGCACCAATTCCGTACTCCAGAGCACCCAGCAGCTCCGCGCCGGAGAGTCCGGAACCGCGCCGAATCCCTATGCCGCAAGCTATGGGTCCGCCCAGCCGGGCATCGACTGCACGGACTTCTCCGCCTACGCCTACAATCTGGCGCTCGGTATTCAGATGCATTCCGGCACGTCATCGCAGATCACGTTTTCCGGCGGCGCTCCCGCCCCCGGCGTAATGCCGACATCCACTCTGCTGGACTCCTCCGGTCAGGTGATCACTCCGAATTTCATCATGGCTCCCAGCTATGGCCTGGAGGGCCCCAACGCACCGGGTTCCTTGGACGGCGTCATCGCACAGCTCCAGCCGGGAGATCTCCTCTACATGAAAGGCGGCGGAGGCACGATCGCGCATGTGGTGATGTGGCTTGGTGTTTACGGGACAAATGCGGACGGTTCCCCCTCGACGGTGCCACTGGTCATCAGCAGCCACGACAACACACCGGCGATCTTTGACACCCAGGCGATCGACCCCGTCACGGGATATCCTTTGGACGGCCAATTCGCAGACCACCTGCCGCCTCCCGGCGTTCAGATTCTTCCCTTCACTCCGGAGAACTGGTTCTATCAGAACTTCAGCGTCGCGATGAACATCATCCCCGAGCCGGCGCCGATCGCACTTGTTCTCCTCGCGCTCGCTGCCGTCCCACTGATCCGCCGCCGGAGGCCCTGGCGGCCGAAGAAGGCGGCCGTTCCGAACTAAGCGCAGGAGCGCAGGTCACACCCGGGGCGGCAGCCCCATCGAAAACCCATGGAGGGAACCGCTCCGTCGGTTCCCACTTTTTCTTCTGCAACGATGCCTTTGCTTGCCCGAGAGATGGCCCGGCCTTACGGACCGGGGAGGGTCTTCGCTTCGCTCAGACGTTCCACGGAACCGACGGAGCGCTTCCCTCTATTCTTCTCACGAGCGCTGGCGCTTGGAGCGGAGCGGAACGCCGACCTCACCCCG
>CAZSMN010000139.1:0-9310 GCA_964607615.1 uncultured Chthoniobacterales bacterium
CAAGCGCGCCGCCGCCGCGCAGGGCGGCATCTACGGCAACGACGCCATCGAGGCCATGTATCCGATGACCCGCGTGACCGCCACCGGCGAGACCATCGACACCGGCAAGCACAACTACACGCTCACCTTCCCCGCCGGGCAGTTCCCGCCCGTCAACGCGTTCTGGTCCGTCACCATGTATGACGGCAAGACGCAGCTCCTCATCGAGAACCCCATCAACCGCTACCTCATCAACTCCCCGATGCTGCCGGGCCTGAAGATGAACCCCGACGGGTCGCTGACGATCTACATCCAAAAAAACAACCCCGGCCCGGATAAGGAATCGAACTGGCTCCCCGCACCGGACGGCCCCGTCTACCTCGTTATGCGCCTCTACTGGCCAAAGGTCGAAGAACCGTCCATCCTGCCGCCCGGCGCAGGCACCTGGAAGCCGCCCGGCGTGGTGCAGGCAGAGCAGTAACCCGAACGACTCTCTCCTGCGAAAAGCATGCCAGGGTGGACGGGGCCCGGATTTTCGCGTTAAGCTCATGCTCCGGATTTGAAGCGTCCGAAAAATGAGCATCTTCGAACACATCGCCGCGGCGGCGGAACGCGAGAGGCTCGACGTCCTCGTGATTGGCGGACATGCCGTAAACGCCTATGGCTACACCCGAACCACGCTGGATGTGGATTTCCTCGTAGCCGTGGAAGCTTTTCCCGGGTGGCGGACGATTTTTGAATCTGCGGGCTACCGATGGGCCGGCCAGACGGAGACCTTTGCCAGGCTGGATCCGCCGGTCACAGAACCGCCTTCGCTACCGGTTGATGTCATGTTGGTTTCCACAGAGACATTTTCGAAGCTGTATGCAGGCCGGCAATTGCTGGACTTCGGAGGAACCCTGCTTCCCGTTCCCAAGCCGCTTAACTTGATTGCGCTCAAGCTTCACGCGATGCGCCATCCCGAGCGCTTCAAGAAAGGCAAGGATCTTCCAGATATCCTCAACCTGATTTCGATTTGTAAAATTGACCCGCTGAGTGGAGAGTTTCTCGATATCCTGAGCCGCTACGCCAGCGATGAAACCCGAAGCCTCCTCGAATTACACCTCCGCTGACACGAAACAGGACCTTGGATTTCCCGAGGTTTCTCAGGACTCGACGCGCATGATGGAGGACCGACCGAAGCCATCCTTCGCCGAGCAGATCGCCCATGCGAGGATGTTGCTTTCGTGGAAAAAGGGACGGCCCGCCGACCACCCGCCCCGTCAGAGCGCACGGTTCGAAATGTAGACCGGAGGCCGTCTCCCTCGTCACGACCCTCTGGTGGTCGAAGCTGATCTCGCCGTCGATCCCCCTGCACGCTCAGGGCACATGAGCCCCCCGGGGTGGTGGTCACAACTTGGAGCCTGCTCTAAAGTGCAGCCAGCCATCACTGTCAGTCACGAGACGCCTGCAGCAAGACCCGAAGCGCATTTCTCACACCGTGCAAGGAACGTTTATCGCTGCGGCAGGCACGCTTCCCTTTCGCTTGCGCAAAACGGATATGCGAAAGCTACCCTTGCTGATAGGTGAACTCTTGCGATGCGAGGAGTCCATAAATACCATGGGATGAGCCTGCTGTGCGCGCTCTTGCTGTCTTGCGCTGGAGCGCATGCCGGAGAGGCCGGGATGGTTCTCATCCCGGCCGGGGAATTCACGATGGGCTCGGAGGCCGCCTACGCGCAAACGAACGAGCGTCCCGCCCACCGCGTGAAGGTCTCCGCATTCCTCATCGACAAGTATGCCGTTACGAATGCCGACTTTGAAAAGTTCGTCGCCGCCACCGGCTACAAGACCGTCGCCGAGCGTCCGGTCGATTGGGAGGAACTCAAGAAGCAGGCCCCACCCGGCACGCCGAAGCCGCCGGAGGAAGCCCTTCAACCCGGCTCTCTGGTTTTTCATCCGACCGCCGGCCCGGTTCCTCTGAACGATATGTCCGGCTGGTGGGCGTGGACGACCGGTGCAGACTGGCGACACCCCGAGGGCCCCAGGAGCAATATCAAAGGCCGCGAAAATCACCCCGTCGTCCAGATCGCCTGGGAGGATGCCGTCGCCTATGCCACGTGGGCCGGCAAGCGCCTTCCCACCGAGGCCGAATGGGAATACGCCGCGCGTGGCGGCCTCGAGGGGAAACGCTACGCCTGGGGCGACGAGGAGATCGTCGACGGCAAGTACCACGCCAACCGCTGGACAGGCGACTTCCCCTATCGCAATACCAAAGAAGACGGCTTTGCCGGCACCGCGCCGGTCGGCTCTTTCCCCGCCAACGCTTATGGCCTTTTCGACATGGGAGGCAATGTCTGGAACTGGTGCGCCGATATCTACCATGGCGCCGCCCATGCCGAGAACGCTGCGGCCGGCGGGGTCTGCTGCGACCCGAAAGGCCCTGCCGCCGCTGCCGAAACGCGCCCTCTGCCCGGCGACCCCTCGCCTCCCGATATGCCCGGCACCCTCCGCCGCGTGATCAAAGGCGGCAGTTTCCTCTGCGCCCCAAGCTACTGCGAAAGCTACCGCCCCGCCGCCCGCCGCGGCACCCCGCCCGATACCGGCTCCAGCCACGTCGGCTTCCGCTGCGCGAAATCCCTGCCGGTTCCTTAGAGGGGCTCATGCATTTTTGACGGGCAATCCCGCGAGAGGGTTTCAAAGGCTGGCCACCGCGGCCCCGCCTCATGAAATGGCCCACCCGCACGGAACAGCTCCTCCATGCTCGTTATGCATAAATCGGATAGTCGAAATCCGGAGCACTCCGTATAGCGGCGGAAATCCTGCTACCGGGTCCACCTGTTCACACATCATGATCTGCCGATTCCTCGCACTCCTTGCCTCCTCCGCCATGCTGGGCTCAGCCCTTGCCGACGCGGAGACCGCCCTGCCACCGGCTGCGGCCGAGATCGCCGCAATCGGAGAGGCCTACGTCGCCGCCTTTAACGAAGGCGATGCCAAGACGGTATCCGGCTTCTGGCTCGCCGATGGCGACTACACCAACCTCTCCGGAACGAGGTATTCAGGGAGGGAGAAAATCGCTCAGCTTTTTCAGAACTATTTCGCCGACGCCAAGGGAGGCCGGCTCACCATCGACAGCGAGTCCCTCCGCTTTATCGGTCCCGATCTGGCCATCGAAGACGGCACAAGCACCGTCACGCCGGCCAAGAGCGGACCTCCCGGCAGTGCGCGTTTCTCGAATACGTTCGTCCGCCGTGACGGCAAGTGGTTCCTGGCGAGCGTCCGCGAATCCGCGCTCGTTCCCGCCGACCGCTCGGCTGAGCTCGGACCCCTGAGCTGGATTCTCGGAGACTGGCAGGCACAATCGAAATCCGGCGAAAAAATTCTCCTTTCCGCGGATGTCGGCCCGAAGGGAAATTTTCTCGTCCTGCGCCGTGTCATCCTTGCCGGCGATGCACCGGTCGGCGGCGGGGTCGAGTGGATCGCCTGGGATGCCTCCCGCAATGTCATCCGCTCATGGAGCTTTGACGACGACGGCGGATTCGGCGAAAGCGTCTGGACGCCCCGGGAGGGAGGCTGGACGGTCGAATCCAACCACACGCTCCGCAACGGCGCGAAGCTCGCCGACGCCCAGTCGCTCACCCTCAACAAAGACGGTTCGGTCACGGTGAAAGCGCTCAAGACCTCCTCCAACGACCAAACCCCGCCCTCGCCCGAAGATCTGATCTTCTCACGTCCGAAAGCCAATTGATTTCACCATGAAGCCTCTCGCCCTCCTCATCGCGGTCGCCGCACTCTTCACCGCTCCGGCAACCGTTCTTGCCTACGGTGCCTGCCATTCCAGCTCCGGCAGCAGCTCATGGGGCGGCAGCTACAGCCACTCGGGCTCGTCCAGCTGGGGAGGCGGAAGCTGGAATCACTCCGGCTCGACCTCTTACACGAACCGCGACGGACAGACCTACTCGACCGACAGCTCGGCCTCCGGAAGATACGGTGACGGCTGGCACACGGGCTCGGGAAGTTACAACACCTCGTGGGGCACCTCCGGCAGCTGGAACCACTACGGAGGAGGAGGCTATGGCTACCACTATGGCGGAGGCTCCTACAGTGGCACGAACGGCAGTGCGACCGCCTACCACTATGGCTCTACCGGCTATGGGGGATGCTATGCAGGCGGGTTCCGCGTGGGCTATGCAGCACCGGTCGCACCGGTCGTCGTCCCGCCCCCCGTTGTCGCGCCGGTCGTTGCACCCGTTCCCGTGGCGCCGGTCGCCGTGGTGAGCGCGCCCGTCGTAGGCGTCGGTGCCGTGCGGGTGGGACCTTTCATCCGCGCGGGCTACTGCCGTCGATGGTAATGTCCCTTCGAACCTTGCCCCTCGCAGCCGCACTCGCGGCAGGCTTTCTTCCGCTCTGCGAGGGATCCGCTCCCTCCGGGGAGAAATGGTTCGAGGGCGATGCCTCCCGCGCCTGGCTGCGCAACTACGACCCCACGCTCATCGGGAGGCGTGTCGTTTCGGAATTCAGCTTCGAGGACGACCGCGGCGGCGTGACGATCACGAAGCTCACCAGCACCGTGCGCGGCTCGACGCTCGTCATCCCGGGACTCGCCGTCGGCGCCCAGGTCGAACTGCCTGTCGAATGGCGTGCAGCGGATGGCGGCATCGTCTCCGGGCTGGCGGATTTCGAGACGCGGGCCGGGATGGTCGGCCGCATCAGCAAGACCCTCCGCTGGGGCACCGCCCTCAACCTCAAGCTGCCCACCGCCACCGATCCCGCGCTGGCCGACCCTTTCACGATGAAGCCGATGCTCGCGGTGAGCTGGGACGCCACGCCGGCCCTCAACGTCGGACTCACCACGTCCTACGAGTTCACCCCCGGCGCACCGGAATCGGATCAGCTCCAAACGCTTCACCTCGACGTGCCCGTGGCCGTCAACCTCGGCGGGCAATGGTCGGCCGCCGCGACCTACAAGCCCGAATGGGATCTCGACACCCTGCAGTTCACCCACAAGCTCGAGACCGGTGTCACCGTTCTCTTCGGTGCCAACCGCCAGTTTGCCTTCTCGCCGGGTGTCGAAATCCCGCTCTCCCGCCAAACCATGGAGTGGAAAGCGATTGCCAGCCTCGCATGGTATTTCTAAAGACGCTCATGCTCCGCTTCCATCCCGCCTCCACCACGTCCCAATCTGATTCACCGAAATGACCGCACCATCCCACTTCCGTCGATCCAGCCGCCTCCGCCTTTCTCTGGCAGCGTCGCTTTTGCTCGTCACCTGCGCGACCTCGCCCGGCGGAACGCCGGTCGAGCCGGCACCGAAGAAGCGCTCATTCCTCGATCCGATCGGAGATTTCGCCCGCGACTCGATTCTTCATCCCAAAACCCCGTTCGAGCTGGTCCCGGGCAAGGATCCCAACGGTTGGGGGTTTGTCATCGAGCCCTACCTCTGGGCGATGGGGCTCAGCGGCAGCACCGGCATCGTCGGGATGCCGCCGGCCAACGTCTCGTTCGATGCGAGCAAGGTCCTGCAGCAGCTCGACTGGGGCATCATGGGGGCGGCCGAAGTGCGCAAGGGCCGGTGGGGCCTGCTCGCCGACGGCTACTATGCGGACCTTTCCGGCTCCAGCGAACTCGGGGGCGTCCTCTACAAATCCGGTTCGTTGGATATCCAGCAGGGCCTAGCATCACTTTCGCTCGCCTACCGCATCATCGACGACCGCCGCGGTTTTCTCGATATCTATGCCGGTGCCCGCTACAACTACCTCGGTGTCGAGGTTTACGGCAACACCGACAGCGAGGGCATCCAGGACCTCAGCACCGGGATGACCGACCGGGTCGCCAGCGCCATCGACAGCCGCGTTCAACAGTCCGTCGAGAACATCAGAAACCAAGTCATCGCCGCGGTCTCCTCCGAGAAGCAGGCCCTTGAAGGAGACATCGTCCAATCGGTGGAGGCCAACCTCGCCAACAAGGTGATCGAACGCGCCGCGGCAGATGTCCAGACCCGTGTGGACCGCCGCTTTTTGAAAGATCTCCGCGAACGCCGGCTCGATCCCGTGAGCCTCGGTGACCGCCGGCGCGCCGACTCACGTCGCGAGGGAATCGACCCCCGGCGTGCGGAAATCCTGAGACGTTCCTTCCGTGCGGATCGCACCGGAGTCTTCGGTGATTACATCCGTGCAGCGGTCGAGCTCGAGGTCGCCCGCGCCAGAGGCGAAGAGACGTCCGCGCTCGAGAAAAAGGCCGCCAGCGCCAAAGCCAAGGCCTCGAAGCAGCTCGCGAACAACATCGAAGAAGCCCTGCCGACTCAGGGCAGCGGAGACGAGTGGTGGGTCGATCCCATCATCGGCCTGCGGGGACAGATCAACTTCACCCGCTGGCTCTACCTCACCGCCCAGGCGGATGTGGGTGGATTCGGAGCAGGCTCCCAGATCACCTGGAACGTCATCGGCGCGCTCGGGGTCAACTTCACGCGCAACGTCTACGCCGAGCTGGGCTACCGCTACATGTATGTCGATTACACCAACGACAGCTTCTTCTACCGGATGAACTCCTACGGCATCTACAGCTCGCTCGGCGTAAAGTTCTGACGCTGCCGCTACCTCTGCCTCGGGGCCTTCTGCGAGAGCGGGAAAACAGACCCCTCGCGGGCGGGCGCGCCGGACGGGCCGGGCGTGAAGAGCGCGATCTTGCCATCGGGGGCCACGATCGACGGCGTGTCGACCTTGACCTTGAAAAACCCGACCTGCGCCTGGATGTCGCCGGCATCCCAGAAGACCGTATTCTCCCGGATGAGATCGCGATGCTTCTGCGCGATGCTGGCGGTGAGGACGACCTTTGTGCCGTCGGAGCTTAGCGTTTTCTCCACGACCTTGCCGACCGTGATGTCCCGATAGGTGATCGGCGCGCCGGGGTTGATGATCGTCCGGTCCGTCGTGAGCTTGATCACGAATCCCCGGTTCTCCGCTTCGATGAGGTCGGGATTCGCGGCCGATCTGGCGGTGAACGAACCAGCCAACGGACCGCTTCCCGGAACGCATTCGATGTAAACCCCGCTGATGAGCGTTTCGATGCCGCTCAGCCCGTCAAGCGAGAGCTTCGGCTGCACGATGGCAAACTCCGCACCCTGCCGGCGGAAACCCTCATGCTCGGCTTCAAAGCGGGCGGTGACCTCAATGCGGCCATCCACCGGACGCACGCTGTCAACGATGCCGACCGGCACGCCCATCCGGCGCATCTGGGTCTTTCCGGCAAGAAGGCCCTGGCCGTTATCCAGAAAGATCCGGACCGGCGGCGAGACCGCGCGGGCGGATGACTCGGTGGCGAACAGCTCGAAGGCCGTCCCGCTGGCCACAGTCTCCGCCGGGCTCTTGTCCCCGGAGAAATCATCAAACGCAATGCTCCCGCGCAGGAGCGACATCACGCTGTCGAGCTCGACATCGATCGTGCCCGGACCGGCCGAGACCGAAGCCGGCGGCACGTGCCAGAACCGCGCGCGCGCGGTGAGGCGGTCGCGGAAGTCCCGCGTCACAACCACCCGGAGTGAGGGCTCGCCGGATTCGTTCAGAAACTTCTCGATGACCCGTCCGGCAGGGAGCCCCCGATACAAGACCGGCGCGCCGGCCTCGATGGCGGGCAGCTCCGCCGCGTGAAGGACAACATTGACGCCTTCGCGCTCCGACTGCGCGCGCTGCCACTCCTGATGGCTGATCGAGCGCACAGCAAATTCCTTCGCCGGTTCGCCGCTGCCGGGATCCAGCGCGATGTAGGCCCCGGTGACCAGCGTGTCGAGGCCGCTCACCCCGTCGAGGCTCACCCGTGCGCGCACCAGCGTGAGACGCGCGCCGGACGTTGCCAGATAAGCAAAGCGGGAATCCAGCCGCGCTGTCGCGGTCACGACGCCCTTGGCGGGATCCAGCGCCACGGTCTTGAGGATACCGACAGGATATCCGAGGCAATTGATCAGGGTTTCGCCCGCGAGCAACCCGCGCGCATCCTCGAACGTCAGCGCGATCTCCGGGCCGTCCATACGGGCGTCAAGCTCGTGGGTTCCCAGGCGGAACTCCGAGTCGCTTTCGACGGGCTTTCCATCGGGGGAAAAATTCTCAAAGGCAATCCCGCCCTCGATGAGGGCATCCAACCCGGCAACATCGAGGCTTGCCCCGCGGGCGCTGAGCTTGAGCGACGTCGCGGGCAGGATCCAGAACCGCGAGCTGGTGAGCACAGATCCCTTGTGCGCCTCGTCGATCGCAACCTGAAGAAACGGACGGCCATTCTCATCCACCTTCTTTGCCTTGACCGCACCGACCGCCACGCCACGATGATAAACCGGCGTGCCGCGCCCCAGAAACGGAATCTCCGAAGCGTAAAGACGTATGACCAGAGACGGCGTCAGCAGCGGGTCGAGCGGCGGCTGGGGAAGGCCGTCAAACTTCTCCGCAGGCCGGCCTCCGCCGTAACGCGCCTGGATCGAGTTTCCCTGAATGATGGCGTCGAGGCCCGTGGTTTCCCGGATCGAGATCACCGGTTGGTCGATCCAGAACTCCGTCTCCTCGCTCGCAAGGTGCGAGGCAAACGCCTTGAGACGCGCCTTGACGATCACGCCGCCGAGCTTGGGATCGAGACGGACGCCGGTGACGCGGCCTGAGACCACGCCACGGTAGATCACTGAGGTCTTGCCCGCCTGGATGCCGGGGGCCTCCGCAAACCGGATCTCGATTTCCGGCCCGCTGTCCTTCCAGTTCGACCAGAGCAGCCAAAGTCCGGCGAAGGCGGCGAGAGCAGGAAAAATCCATGCCCAGATGCGGTGAATGTGCGGCGCGCGGACGACTTCGCCGTGGTCGGGCTCGTTGGCGTTTTCAGAGGAATGCATCAGGTGAGAGCAGCGGGGTTGGTTTTTCTTTCGTCGGCAGAAGGTTGCCAGATCATCCGGGCTTCGTAGAACTCGGCGGCAAAAAGCGAGCAAAGCAGTACGGCGGCAAAAAAGAGTCCTCCCGGCTGTGCCTCGACGCTGGCAAGAACTCCCAGCTGGCCGACCGCGACAAGAACGCCGAGTAGAAAGACATCGATCATCGACCACGTTCCGATCTGATGGAGGATCCGCAGCAGGACGGTCCGCTCGCGCCGGAACTCGCCCGATCCGTGCAGGAGAAGAATCCACGAGAGGCTGATGAGCTTGAGAAACGGAATCATGATGCTCGCCACAAAAACGATGCCGGCCACGCCCGGCAGGCCCGAGTCGTAGAGCTCCTGCACACCGCCCATCACCGTCAGGGGCGCGACGTCGCCCGCGTCCGTCATGATCCGGACCGGCAGCGGTTTGGCAGGGACGTAACGGATGAGGCCGGCGACAACG
>CAZSMN010000140.1:0-9309 GCA_964607615.1 uncultured Chthoniobacterales bacterium
GTTGATCCAGCCGAAATCTCCGAAGGGCCGGTCTCCCGAAAGGAAGACCGGCCTTTTCATTTTTTTGCGAAGGAACGCGACGTCCCGGCGCGTTGGCGAAAACTCCGCCAAAAAGATCGCGGGATTTTTTTAAGGCACTCATTCCGTCGCGTTTGAGTTGCTCGACGGACCTTTTCTATCCATTCCGCGCGAGACAAACGATGCAGCGTAACGCCATCTCGCCACCCGTGTGAAAGTCCAGACTCATTTTTTCCAACTGCGTTTCGTCCCGATCGCGGCAGCTCTGTTGGCATCCTCGTCCGCTGTGATGGCACAGGGGGCGCTCAGTTGGAAAGAGGCAGGCAATTCCACGCTTGGTGGCAATGGCACCTGGGACCTGGTCGGCACGAACTGGTGGAATGGCTCGGCGGTCACCTCGAATCTCGCCGGGCTTTCTTTCACGAACAGTTCCGGCATCTGGAGCGGAACCGAACTGACCAGCCGCACGTGGGCGTTCACAGAAGACACGGGCGTGCACCAAGTTGTTCCCGAGCCCACCACGTGGGCCCTTCTGGGACTCGGTCTGGGTGCGACGTTCCTCTTCCGCCGCCGTAAGGACTGACTTTTTCTCACAGCGAACTTCTTGCAACGTTTGGCATGTGTCCGTTGCGTACCAGGGATCCGCAGTCCCATTTTACGCGCCCGAAGGGTTGATCGCTGGGGACATTCAACGAACGCGTGCGGGACTTTTGCTCGGAGGAATCCTCTGGGGGCTACGCACGAATTCGCGGCCCTTCACCGTCAAAAAATGCGGCGGAGAATAAGACGCGACTGCGCATTACGCATCTTCAATAGTTTTTTGTTGCACTTCGGTCGATATATCGATAAATCAGAATGCGTTGCCCCGAATAAATTTACCTATGAAAACCCCAGTCCTCAAAGCTCTCGTTCTCCTCTCCCTTGCAGGTGCCATGGTGTCAGCGGCGCAGGCCGTCGTTGTGGATTTCTCGAACCCAAACGATCTTGCCGATAACTTCCGATCCTACGCGAATTCCTCAGGAGTCTCGGTGTCGCAAGGCAACAACACGTTTGTCACGGTCACCGGGCAGACGGTGGCTACCGCCCCTAACATCCTGATCTACGATACGACTCCGCTCGATACCACCAGCTATAACACGTTTGCGCTGAATGTGGGACAGACGCTTAGTCTGTCGGTTAACGTGGCGTCGATCACAGCTGCGCAAACGTCGCTGGGATTTTATTTCTTCAATTCCTCCCAAGCCCTGACAGCTTTTGCCCACAGCACGGCTCTCATGAATTTCGACGCGAACGTGTCGAATGAAGAAAGGGCACGCTTCGGCACCTATCAAGCCATCACCGGCATTGGAACGGGCGCTGGAACCCCGGAATTTGGAAACGGAGGAATTTCCCTGAATGATCCGACATTCCGGACGGTTACGGCCACTTATACCCGGAACAGCGCTCAGCTCACCACTCTGACTCTGACCGCCGGTTCCTTTACGAGCACCTTCACGGACAACAACTTCGCATCCTTCAGCAACGTTGGCGTGGCTATCCGTCTCTTTCCGAACACGGGAAATCCTGCAAACTCGTTCCAATTTGACGAATTTGTCGCTGTAGTGCCCGAGCCTTCCACATGGGCACTTCTCGGTGTGGGCTTGGGAGCGCTCGTTCTCTTCCGCCGCCGCAAGGCCTGATTCAGCGTAGAGTTTTCAAAGGCCGGTCACCTTTCAAGGGTGGCCGGCCTTTTTGCTTATTCCTCGAGAGCAGAAGGTTATCGGCAGAGGTGCGATTGCCTGCAAAAAAAGTTGGCGGGGTTCCCGGGGCAACCGCGCATGAAGGTAGGTGAGGGGAAATCCCTTGCTGCCAACCATACCCCAAACTGCCTCCCGATGAAGACCTCTGCTTTTCCGATCACAAGCCCGCTCAGAACACTCCTGACCCTCGCCGCGTTTGCCGTGACGTCCAGCGCGTTGATATCCAGCGCCTCGGCCGCCGATGCGGCGTGGGGAGTGAGCACCGGCGGGAACTGGACCACGGACTCCAACTGGACACCCGCCACCTACCCGGGAGCAACGACCGGCACAGCCAATCCGGATACGGCGACTTTCAATCGTTCCACGCTGGCCGCAAGCTCGATCGTCACGCTGGACAGCCCGATCAACGTAAGAAACATCACGGTTTTTAACGACACCTCCGTCGGCGGCATCAACTATACGGTGAGCGGAAACGCCACGAACAGCCTTTCGCTCAGTGACGGCGGCAAGATTCTCGTCACGGGAAATGCAACGAGCACGAACGCCCCGGTGATCCTGGGTCCGGTGCGCATGAACGGCAATTACACGCTGGAGGTCAACAACGTGAGCGGGGGGAATTCCAGCCTGAACATCGGTAATGGTAACGGAGTCTTCAATTTCGACACTGCCGCGAGTCTCGGAAACGTCACTCTGACGATCACCGGCAACTCCACCGGTTTCTACACGTCGCGCATCTGGCACAATCTCAACCAGAACACCGGGACAACGCTCAGCGTGGAGAAGACGGGCACGTCCTCCATGGTCCTCAGCGGCACGGGAAGCAATTTCACCGGAGGCCTCTTCATCAAGGAGGGTGCCATCAGTGCGGCTCTCAGCGCCTCCCTGGGCCTCGGGGCCGTGACTCTCGGCGATAGCACGCTCGGAAAAAATGCCGAGTTGAACCTCGGCGGCAACGTGAACGTCGCAAACGATATCAACGTGGCCTCGGGCGCCGGCCTCCGCCTCATCTGGCGCGGCAGCAATACCGGCGTATCGAGCTCCACAGGCAACATCACCCTGAACAACAAGGAAGTCACGATCGACCAGGCACGCACCGGAACATTCACGATCGGCAATGCCACCGTCGGTGCCCGGCAGATCTCGGGAACCGGCGACGTGATTCTCCGGAACACCGGTACGGGAACGCTAATTGTCACCTCGAATATCACCTCGAACGGTAGCATCACAAACAACGGAACTTCGACCGGCTCCAGCACCATCAGCGGGGCGATCGGCTCCAACGTGACCGGCGTCACCCAGAACAGCACGACGTCCAACCTGACGCTCTCCAACGCCGGCAACGCCTACACCGGCAATACGACGATCTCCGCCGGCACGCTTCTCCTGACGGGCAGTGGCACGCTCGGAAGCAGCAACCTCGTCCTCAAAGGCGGCACGTTGAATATCACGGGAACCACCACCGGCTTCACGATGGGAGCCTCCCAGTCGATCAGTGGAAACGGCTCGATCATCACCACGGGCAAGGTCTTCACCTTGAATGGAACACTCTCACCAGGCAGCAGCCCCGGGATCGTGAACGTAACCGGTGACTTCACCCTCGGCAGCACGGCGGTTGTGAACTTTGAGATCAATGGCACCACCTCGACACTCTTCGATCAACTTCTCGCTTCGGGAGCCCTTACCTACGGCGGCACGCTGAACCTCACCACCGGCTACAGCGCGGCTCTTAACGATTCGGTGAAGCTGTTCAATGGTTCCAGCTACTCCGGGGCGTTTTCGTCCATCACGGGTACCGATCTCGGTGGCGGTCTTTCCTGGGACACGAGCGCTCTCGCCACGAATGGCACCATCACGGTCGTTCCCGAACCGGCGACCTGGGGCCTTCTGGGTCTCGGCCTCGGAGCAATGGTCCTCTTCCGCCGCCGGAAAAATTCCTGAGCCGGCAAAAAAGTCCGGTGAGAGGCGGAGATCCTGATTCCGTCAACCTTTCAAGCCCGCCGTTTGCTGAACGGCGGGTTTGTTCTGTTTTTAGGAAGGAAAAAGTTCTTGCGGAAGGGTGGGTGACGGTTGTTTATCTTTAAACCTAGCACACGTCACCCCCCTTCTCCTGCCTGCCCCATGAACCCTCTTCTCAAATTCTCCCTCGCGGCGTTCGTCGCGGGAAACGTGGTCCTCTCAAGTCCCGCAGCCAATGCGCAGAGTCTCAGCTGGACGAGCGCCGGTAACGTAACGCTCGGTGGCTCTGGAACTTGGGACACCACCTCAAGCCTCTGGTGGAATGGTGTCGCCGCCACAACCTGGGGTAACCTCACCACCTCGGACGCCGTTTTTTCCGGCACAGCCGGCACAGTGACGCTTGGCGAAGCGATTACCGTGAACGACATGGCCTTCAACGCGACGGGCTACATCCTTTCCGGCGCCAACACGCTGACGCTTGCCGGAACCACGCCTACCATAACCGTTGGCTCCGGGCTCTCTGCGATCATCGGGGCCAACACGGCCACCGTGCTTGCCGGAACAGCCGGCCTGACCAAAGCCGGCGCGGGAACCCTGACAATCAACGGCACTGCGGCTAATACCTTTACCGGCGGCGTGAATGTCAATGGGGGTACGTTGGTTGTGAACATGGCCAACATGGCCACACCAACCAACCTGATTAACAGCGGTAACGCCTTGTCGCTCTCCGGCGGGACGCTCAACGTGATTGGCAAGACGGGCGCAACAGCCGGCCAGACGTTCAATGGCACCACGGTCAGGACGGGATACTCAACAGTTATCGCAAATGGCGCCGGAAACACGACGACAACGGCTCTCGGGACGGTTTCCCAGAGTCAGGTCGGCGGTGTCCTGAGTTTGCAAACTGTCTCGGGCGGAGTGATAAATGTATCTAATCCCATTAACACTCCCTTGGGATCATGGGCGGTCACAGGCGATGCCACAAGCAACCCCCGCTGGGCCTTCGTTAGTGGCACCGGAGCCATTACCTCCATGACCAATAACACGACGCTGGGCACTAACCTAAGCCTCGTGACATCTGCGACCACGGCTTACAACATTACCGGAAGCACGAGTAACACTCTCGCAGCCGACGTGACGGCCTACGGGTTGTTGGTTAACAACGCGAACGTATCCATTAACACAAACGGAAGGAACGTGACCACAGACGGTATCATTACCTTGACGAGTGGTTTGACAGTCAGTGGGAACGGAAGCTTGAGGGCTGGCAGTGGCAATGAATTGGTGATCGTCGGAGCTTCCGCGGTCAATGTCTCGGCCAATATCACCAACGGTGCGGGTGGAAATTCCAACCTCACCTACAATGGCGGCAGCACATTGACGCTGACAGGGAATAACTCGTATTCCGGGCAGACCACGGTAAACACAGGAAACGTGGTGGTGGGAACCGGTGGTTCAATCAACAACACTTCCGGTGTTGTGATCAATGGGGGTGCTTTCCGCTACAACAACGCAGCGACAGCCCTTACTGCGAATACGACCCTCAACGGCGGCACCCTCACCGGAACAGGAGCCGTCACGCTCGGGGCGGTGAACGTCGCTAACAACTCCGGTGCGATCATCACCAACAACAACGGAGCGGCCGGAGCGGCTCTCACAGTGGGCAACCTCAGTTTCAACGGCGCTGCTACACTGAACTTCTTCCTTAACAGCACCAGCCCGGCCCTTATTGCAGCAGGACTTTCAACCAACAGCGCGGGGGTGGTTACCATCAACCCCGTTTCAAATACCGGACTTTGGTCAACTGGCAGCGTTTACAGCCTCCTCACCTACACCGGAGGTTCGATCGGTGGTGCCGGCTTTGGCCAGTTCAGCCTCGGCACGGTGGCTGGTTTGACCTCCCGACAGTCCACCGTCCTTGGTAATTCGGGCTCGGCCATCACATTGACGATCAACGGTGACAATCCTTACTGGACGGGCGGCACCAACGGCGACTGGAATACGACGCAGACCGGCAACTGGAAGCTCGTCACGGCGGGCACTGACACCACGTTCATCAATGGTGACGAAGTTCATTTCACGGATAACTCTACCGGCACTACGACCGTCAATATCACCGAGAATGTTTCCACAACGGCTGTCCTTTTCAACAATACGACGAAGGACTACACGATCGGTAGTTCAGGCGGCTTCGGGATTACCTCGGCGGTCTCCTTAACGAAAAACGGAACCGGAAACGTCACCCTCAGCTCCAACAACACCTACGCCGGGGCTACCAATATCAATGACGGTGCCCTCCGGGTGCAGGGCGGTAATGGTATCGGTGATTCGAGCGTGGTGACCACTGCCAATGTGGCAACGGCCCAACTCCAGGTTCTCCAAAGCGAAACCATCGCCGGACTGAGCGGTGGCGGAGCCACAGGCGGCAACGTTGTCCTCTCGGCTGGCCAGAACCTCACGATTTCCGGCAGCACGCCGCAGACGTTCGCCGGAGCGATCACAGGTGATGGCGGCTTGGTCCTTTCCGGCTCGGCCAACCAGACTGTGACCGGCGGTCTCACCTACACGGGAGGCACTCTCCTCAATGCCGGAACACGGCTGGGAATCAATCGCTCGGACACCGTTAACTTCAACAGTGCCTTAACCGGCAACGGCACACTCGCCTTGCTTGGATCGGGCTCCGTCGTCCTTGGAACGAGCAACACTTTCAACGGCACGGTTACTCTGGCCAACACGGTAGGCAACACGTTGGATCTCGGCAACCTGAACCAAACCATTGGGGCTCTCTCAGGTGGTAACGCAACCGGCGGGACGGTTGCTATCGGATCGGGGAACCTCACCATCCGCGCGACAACGAACCAGACCTATAATGGCCGGTTTACCGGCACGGGAGATCTCATCGTTAATGCCTTGAGCCCTAATGCCACGGTATCCTTTGGAGGCGACAATACAGGAGCGTCAACTGCCTTCACCGGCAATGTTCGCGTCCAGTCCGGCATCATGATTCTTGGCAAGACCGCGAATATCTTCGGCACAAACAGCGCAGGGCTGGGCACGCAGTCGATTCTTGTCTCAAATGGAGGAATCGCGCGCCTTGCCTACGGCAATGCGGGATACGATCAGAGGCAGAATTTCGTGCTGAACGGCACCGGTGCCGATGGGCTTGGGGCACTCCAAGCTCTTGACATCAACTTCGGCGCAGGGCCCTCGATCGGGGGTATCGTGGCCGAGTCGGATACTCTGGTTCGAGTGACCCGTAATGGCACAGCTGGCGCTCAGGCACTTTTCGTCCGCAACTCTCTCGCGGGTAGTGGAAATCTCACCTTCAATGGTGGCGGGGGTACAAGGCCAGGCATCATCCAACTCAGTGTCGCATCCGGTAACCTCACGCTCGGTGGCACGACCTATAACACCTACAGCGGCAATTTAACCGTTACTGGCAATGCGACGCTCATAGCCAATGCGGCAAATGCGCTCGGCAATGCCCGATTGGTTACAGTGGATGCGAATTCGACACTTCAGCTCAACGCCGGCAGCAACCAAACCATCGGCGGACTGGGCGGAGCGGGTCTTGTGAACCTGAACGCCAATACACTCACCATTGGGGGAGATAACAGCACCAGCTCGTTCGGCGGTAACATGTCCGGCACCGGCGGCAATCTGGTCAAAAACGGCACAGGCAGCCTCACGCTCTCGGCGGCTAACAGTTTCACGGGAAGCACGACCATCACCGAGGGGACGCTCATCCTCAGTTCCACCGGCAGCATTGCCAGTTCGACCATAGGGTTTGGCGTAAAGGATGCGTCCAACGGCCTCCTCACCGTTCAGAATACGGGATTTTCCTTCAGCGGAAATCTCACGCTTGATCTGGCCGCCGTGACGGTCTCCACCGGTTCGTGGACGCTCTTCAACGGTTTTGCCTTTGATGCGGCAGACCTCAGCCTCGCGAATGTCACTTCGAACCTTGCCGGTCTCTCGTTCACCAACAGTTCCGGCGTCTGGAGCGGAACCGACCTCACCAGTCGCGAATGGACATTCACCGAAGACACCGGTGTCCTCCAGGTCGTCCCCGAGCCGTCAACATGGGCGCTCGTTGGGCTGGGGCTTGGGTTGGTTCTTTTCTTCCGCCGCCGCAAGAACGTCGCTTAAGAAGCCAAAAACCAGCTCTTTCAGAAAGGCCTGACCGCATGCGGTTCGGGCCTTTTTGTTTTTCTGAACAAAAGGTGCCCGCTGATGGCCGGTAGGATGCTTTGGGAAGAGAATCGCCTCCCATGCGGTTTTTCAAAGGTGGGCCGATGGCGGGATTCCGGGGAACATTCTAGCAAAGCGAGCCACGGTCGGGAGACTGCCGCTATAGCGGGCCAGGAAGCCGCTCCGCATGGCGGGTTGTAGCGCCGGCGTCTCCAGCGAGTTCAAGCGCCAGCGCTCGTGCCGGGATGGAGGGAGCGCACCGTCGGTTCCCTTGATCGCCCGCAACGCAGCGCAGGGCCCGCGGCATCCGGAGGATGGCGTTCCCTTTTTGCAAGGACCCATACCGTGGGAGGGGAGAAGAGGAAAGTGGGAACCGACGGCGCGCTTCCCACCATCGGGTTTTCGACGGGGCTTCCGCCCCGGTGGGACGCGAGCGACGGTCAGGGGACCGCTGCTTGCTTCCCCATCAGCCCAGCCGCTCGTCGCAATGTGCGATCCCGACGCAAGGGCGATTGCAAATTTTCGTGAATCTGATTGCCGCAGATGTCGTGGAAATTTAAGTGTAAATGACTGGTTCCGCTCAAAGGCGCGGAATGCGTGTCAGCCTCACATTCTCCCATGAAGTTTACAGACGGTCAGTGGATGCTCCAACCTGGAGTGGTATCGGGTTCCGCCGCGGAAGCGCGTGCGATCACCAAAGAGAGCGATCGGATTATCGTGCATACTCCGGCCCGGGTGATCCGGCACAGGGGTGATACGCTCCAAGGTCCGCTCCTTACCTGGACGATCAGCTCGCCGATGGAGGGCGTGGTCCGGGTGCGGGTGGAGCATTATCAGGGCGGGGCGGAGAAACGTCCGATGATTCCGCTGGCGGTCGAGGGAACGCAGCCGCTGGTGGTTGAGGAGGACGAGACGCATGTCACGCTTGCTGCGGGCGGTCTCGAGGCACGCATTGCGAAGAGCGGATGGGAGCTGGCTTTCCGGCATGAGGGAAAAACGCTCACGCGCACAGCGGCGGGGAATGCTGCGTACCTCGTCCGCGACGGCAAGCCCTTCATGCGCGAGCAGCTTTCTCTGGGCGTGGGAGAAAATGTCTACGGCCTCGGCGAGCGTTTCACGGCTTTTGTCAAAAACGGTCAGGTCGTGGAAAATGTGAACAAAGACGGAGGCACGGGATCGGACCAGGCCTACAAGGCGGTTCCGTTTTATCTGACCAACAAAGGCTATGGCGTGCTCGTCAACGAGACGGGGCCGGTATCGTTCGAGGTCGCCTCGGAGAAAGTTTCCAAAGTACAATTCAGCCTCCCGGGTGAGAGCCTGGAGTATTTTGTCATCCTTGGACCGACGCCACGCGAGGTGCTCGGGCGCCTGACGGCGCTGACCGGGCGTCCGGCCCTGCCGCCGG
>CAZSMN010000141.1:0-9265 GCA_964607615.1 uncultured Chthoniobacterales bacterium
GGAGGAGTTTACGAATCGACTTTCGATACTCAAGAAAAAAGATAAAAAACTTTTCGCGACCTTTCCGCCTCTCGGGAATCCGCCTTTTTAGTAGCGGAATTTTGGCGTGCCGGCCGGTGTGCTGGACGGCACGGGAATGCTGTCCGGTACAATCTCCGGCTCGATATTGAGATCGGGCGGAGGGGTATTCGGATCGGGCAGCGGCGTATCGTTCACGGCCGGGCCGGAATAGGCCGGGCTCTCGGCTCCCCGGGCACCGCGCTTGCGCGATCCGGCGGCTGGGGAGGATTCTTCCTGGCGCTTGACCTCGGGAGGACGCGGGGGCGCCACCGACATATTCTCATTCGCGACGTAGCCGGTGCGACCGTCCTCCAGTTGAACGTAGCTGAATCCCATTTCCCGCCGGAGAAGTTTGAAACGGGTGCCGGCGCGCAGGGTTGCATCAGGACCGCGTCCCTGCTGGGGACCGAGGCGGTAGAAAGGAGAGAAGTCGCGCGTGCTCATGTACTCGGGAGCAGCGGAGGGTTCGTAGGTCTCGGTCGCGCACGAGGAGAGAAAAAACGACGCCACCAGCAGCAGGACGAGAGACGGAGGGCGGCTGGAGAAGCGGACCACGAATCGGTAAAGTGCGGAGCGGGCGGCGTACATGAACAACCTGAGACTATGAACAGGCGGATTCCGATGTGCAATACCCGCCTCGCAACTGGGGCAGGAAACCCAATTTTGCTTGCCAACCCTTGTCCCGATGCAAGGACTTATCGCTTCGCATGACCGATATCCGCCACCGTCTCGAGCCATTGATCGCAGTTTCTTCCCGTGTCTGGAAGACTCTTTCTCACGAGCCAACGGCCCGTCTCTTCGTGCCCCCGCTACTCCTGATTTTCAGCCTCGTTTACTATTCACTCTACGTCGTGTCCGGGCTGAATCTCGGCGGCGAGGGAGGCACGGCGGCCGTCGTGGCCATGCGTCTGATGGATGGCCAACGTCCGATTGTGGACACGTTTCTGGGATACAACGTGATGTGGTTTTTCCCGGTCGCCTGGCTGTTTGAGATCACCGGTCCGGACTATTTTGCCCTGCGGTGCTACTTTTTCGCCTTCTGCGTTGCATCGGGCCTTATCGTGTATTTCACCGTTCACCGTTACACGCGGAGCGCGTGGTATAGCGTGATCCCGGCGGTGCTGGCGATTCTGATTCCCGGCATGCTCTTCCGGAACTATATGCCATTCCTCGGGATTCTGAACGCATTTCTCCTGACCTCGGCCCTTGTGGTGCGGCGCGCATCGGCTTTACAAACGCTGCTCTGGACGACTGCGGCCGGCGCGGGTCTGGGAGTGACGTTCCTTTTCCGGATCGACCTCGGGATCTTTTCCACGATCATCTTCCTCGGACTCTGCCTCCTGTTCCCGATCGGCAAGAATTTCCTCCGCCGCCTTCCTGTGGCTCTGGCGGCGGGAGCGGCTGGGCTCTTGATGCTCTGGCTCGTTCACCTTCCTTTTCTTCAGGATGCGCGAAAGCGCGGTTACGAAGAAGCCTTCGTGGTACAGTATGCGGGCTGGGCGGAGATGGTGAAAAACGAGTTCCGTTTGTTTCTCGAGAAGCACCGCGCGGCGGCGCCGGCACCCACAACCCCTGCGCTCGAGGAGGCCGCTGCTCCGAAGGAGCCTGCTGTTGCCCGCCCGGCGGAAGAACAGGCTCTCTCCGGGAATACGTGGGAGGATCGTGGCGCCCTAGCGCGGGCGAAGGTTTCCGATGTGTGGAACGCGCCGAAATGGCCGGAAAAATCCCTCGCCCTCACTACGTATCTCCCGATCGTCTTGGCGATCCCAGCGATCTTTTTTGGCAGTTTACTCCTTTTGCAGGCTCTCTGGAAACGGGAAGACGAAGCCAAAGAACTCCTCCTCTACCCCTTAACGGTTCTGGGCTGCTCGCTGACGCTCTTTCCCCAGTATTTTTTCTTCCGGCCGGATACAGTGCACATCGCGGAAATGATGGTGCCGTTCTTCGCGGCGCTAGCCACGCTGGGCTGGGCGTGCGGACGCTTCGCCCTCCAGCGGCCCCCTTCGCAACGCTTTCTGGCAGCCTCCGCGTGGCTCTACGTGGGACTGTGTGTCCTATCTGCCGGCATTTATTTTTCGCACGCTTTTCCGAAGGCCTCGGCGGGAACCGTTGCCGCCCGCAAGAAAGCAAGCCACGAATTCCGGGCCCTCAACGGGGTGAACGTCTTCGTTCGCAAAAGGGAAGCCCTCTGGCTCGCCGAACTCCAGGAAGCCGTCGTCCAGCACTCTGCGCCGGGAGATTACGTCCTCTGCCTCCCCTACTCTCCAACGATCAACTTCATGACGGACCGGGCCTCGCCGCTCTACAACCTCTACGTCGACAACGCCACCGCAGGCAGCGAATTCGCGCGCCAGTTTGAGGACCTCATGACCAGGGCCCGGCCGGCGGTCGTCGTCGTGGATCAGCGGCCGATCAACAAAAATGATTTCTCCCGCTTCCGGAACTGGGCTCCGGAGCAATACCGGTGGCTCCAGGAAAACTACGTCTACGTGGGGCGCTATTTCCGCAACGAAGTCTTCGTGCGCAAAGACAAGATCGCGACGATCCCCGAGCCGGAGGCCGTCGAAGTCAGCGACTGACGATGGCGGATCCTCTGCACCTTCTGACCGGCGCCGACGAAGTCTTCGGTGCCGGCCTCGCCGCCGCCGTGGCGAGCGCGCTCTCGGCCACCCGCGGGGCTGAGTGCGTGATGCATGTGATCGACGGAGGATTGTCCGCCTCCACTGTGGAACGCCTGGAGCGGCTCGCGCGGGGCCACGGAAGGGCCACCCTTCTCGTCCACCCCCTCAACGAGGGCATTTTTGAAGGTTTCAAACCGGGAGCCGGCAACTCGCTGATGTATTATGCCCGGCTGTGCATGGGACGGTTCGTCCCGGCGGACCGGGTCGTTTACTTCGACGCGGACATGGTTCTCCTCTGCCGCCTTACCGACCTCTGGAAGGAACCGCTCGGCCGGGACGCCGTGGCCGTTTGCGCCGACAGGAAGGTCCGAACCCTGGGAGAGGACTGCCCTTGGCCGCTGACGGAGACGGAAAAATCGCTCCCGTATTTCAACAGCGGATTCCTGCTGGTGGACCTGGAGCGGTGGCGCCGGGAAAAGAGGGAAGAGCAGGCATTCCGCCTCTCGGAGACCGATCCTTCGACCTACCGTTGGCATGACCAGACCGTCCTGAATTATGTTTTCCGCGGCCAGACCCGCTTCCTCCCGGAAACCTGGAACTGGCAGTATGAGGCCCTGCCGACGGACCTCTCTCCGGCCTCGCTGAACATCCACTTCACAAGCGCCCGGAAGCCCTGGCGCCACCCCGGGCCGGACGTTCGTTTCCGCGTCTGGCGCCGCTTCGCCCGCGCCTCCGGGCTTTCGCCGCTCGGCCTCGCTCTCGCGGACCGGAGGGATGCCTGGCCGGGCATCTGGGAAACATGCGTCCGCCGGTGCCCCGCGGTGCGAGATCTCTACACGCGCTGGCTCCAGGCGAGGGAAGCGGCGCTGCCCGCATCACGCGCCGCCGCCGTCCGCGCGACACGGGAATTCTACCAAAGCGGGCTGGGCAGCCCGGCCTTCGACGGGCAGCTCCGAAGCGATCACCCGATCCTCCGCGAGGCCTGTCAGCGGCTCTTCACGAGACCGCGAAGGTAGTTCTCCGTTTCCTTCCGGTTGTCGTGCATCTCCCGGACGAGGCGCGCGGCCCCCTCCTGCTGCGCCGCCAGTTTCCGGGCGTCCTTCCTCATTTCCCTGGCCGCCTGCACGAAAGCCTCCCGGTCTCCGCCGGCATAGAAGCCCAGGCCGAACCGCTCGAAGATGCCGTCCGGGTTGACATCCAGCGAGAGGAGCGCCGTCCGGCCGAGCCCGGCCTGAATGAAGCTGTTCGGCCATCCCTCCCACGTCGAGGTATTCACAAAAACCTTTGCCGCATCGTAATGCGCCTGCACCTCATGGTAGGGAACGCGCTCGATGAGCCGGAGATTCTTCAGCGGCTCAGCCTCCCGCCGGACCTCCTCCCAGAGCTGCCGGTTTCCGGGCGGGCAGATCATTTCGAAGGACGCATCCGGGAGGGCTCGGGCAAGATCGAGGAAGATCCCGGGACGCTTCAGGGGCTCGCACCGCGAAATCCAAAGGAAATCCACCGTCTTGTCGCCTGGAGGATCCGTGCGCCTCGCAAAAACCAGGTAGCGGTACAAAGTCGAGGAAAGCCCGCGCCGCGTGAAGACCTCCCTCTGGTCGGCCGTGATCGCATGCCGGGCATCCGCCCGCCGGACGGCAAAATCGAAGAGCGAGCCCAGCACAGGGTTCTCCCGGCGGAATGTCCCGTTGATCTCGCTGTCGAGCGCGCAGATGAAGTTCAGACGGAAGCCGAGGAACGGGCGCATCACCCAGAGCACGAACAGCCAGGCCGTCCACCCCATTACGACCACCCAATCCGGACGCTCCTCGCGGAGAACGCGCAGCACCCTCGGGAGCGCCCCGAGCATCTCACCCATGCGGCCCGTGTGGAACTTCCCCGAATTGCGGACGCGCACGCCTGCCAGCAGGAGGCCATCCTCCTGCCCCGTGTCGCCTCCGGCAATCACGACCTCCTCCCCCATCGAGACCAGTTCGCGCGCCAGAAGGGCCACCTGCAATTCCGCCCCGCCGGACGTCCGGGTGGACGATTCGTCGAGGATCCAATGCGCGTGGCTGGAAAGAAATAGGATCTTCACGTCAGGGGAGCCACCGGCCGCGCAGGATTTCCGGCCACAGCTGTCAGAGCGGGCACGTCAGCAATCACCACGGCGCCGGCACCCACGACCGCGCCTTTGCCGATCCGTATGCCGCCGAGGATCAGGGCGCCCGCCCCCACCTCGACACCATCCTCCAGAACCGGGGCCGCCCCGCCCCTCTGCCGCTCGCCGATGGTCACGCCATGGCGCAGAAGGCAATCCGCTCCCAGCTTCACTCTCCAGTGAACGACCAGCCCCACGCCATGGTGGACGGCCAGGCGAGGGCCCGCCTCCATGCGGTAGTCCAGCTCGATCCCCAGAACCCAGTGGACCAGGAGGACATAGGCGCCCAGCACCGGCAGCCCGAGCCACCAGAAGCGCGAGCGGCGCACGCATTGGCAAAGGCGGAAAAAGACGAGCACAAATCGGCCTTTCGGGTTGCCGGCATTTGCGGTCCAATCTTGAAAAAGGTAAGAAATCATCGAAACGGGCGAACCCTTGAGCACCTTCTTCTACATCCCCGGGCATCACTTGCCGAGCACGGATCGTCAGCAATCCTGGCTCCGCGGTGAGATCCCCTCCCTCCTCGCGGGAGGAAAATCCGCCTCCGCACAGGCCTGGATCTTCCAGACGTGGGCCGAGCTCCGCGGCCGCTGCGACGTCGAGCTCGCCACCTCCCTTCCAGCGGCGGGGGCCATCCTCACGCTGGCCAACTTCCTCGATCCGCGCTTCCGCCCCATACCCGACCAGTTTCTGGTCACTGTCGTGGCCGACTTTCTTCCCCACCCCGGCGCCCACGTCCAGATTGTCCAGAATGCCGCACATGCCCGCCGCCTGCCCGGTGCGTCCTTTCTCCCCCACTGGCCTCAACCGAATCTCATCCCCCGCCATCCCGGGCGCGGCACCCGTTTCGAATCCCTCGGCTTTTTCGGAGACCCGGACAACCTTTGCCCGGAGCTCCGGGATCCGGCGTTTCAGGAAATGCTCGCCCGCGAGACGGGAGCCCGCATCGAGATCCGCGGAGCCGAACGCTGGCACGATTACTCGGACGTCGACGCCGTCGTCGCGATCCGGGATTTTTCCAGGGCCCGCCACATCGGAAAGCCCGCCACCAAGCTCTACAACGCGTGGCTCGCCGGAGTGCCCTGCATCGGCGGATCGGATTCGGCCTTCTCCGCAGAAGCCGTCCCCGGCCGGGACTACCTCCGCGTCACTTCGCCCTCGGAGTTTGTCTCCGCGGTGAAGCTCCTGAAATCCGATCCCGCCCTGCGCGAGGCCCTCACCGCGTCCGGACACAAAAAAACGGCATCGCGCTCGCGCGATGCCGTCCGGGACCTTTGGTCGGACTGGATTTCTAAAACACTCCCGCAGGAGCGGGAAAAATGGAGGCGCTCCGGATCATGGAAGACGGCCGGAATCCGGACGTTCCGCCGGGTGGCTTTTGCCTGCGACCGGATCTTCCGCTCCTGATCTGCGCACATTCAGGCTCGCAGGACGCGCAAGCGTCCGCGCCAGCGTGGAAACAGTCCACACGGGCGCCTCGCGGAATCCGGCTGCCAATTCCCCCAGCATATCCGCGGCCGAAACCGGACGGAGCGCCCCCGCCGCCTGCAAGCGATGAACCGCCACCGCCTGCCCGGTCCCACCCCGGAAGAACCTTGCGCGCAGCCCGCCATACCATTCCCAGAAAGCGCCCCGGTTCTCCGGACTCAGCCCCTTCCGAAACGCGGCGAGCAACTCCGGATGCTCCGGATCCTGGCCGAACCGTCCGCGCCAGATCCGGCCGACGATCTCCGCGCACTCCTCCTCGGTCCGGTCGCCGGCCGAATGCGAGAGCGATTTCTCCACATGCCGGTAGGCCACCAGACGGTCCGGCAGGTTGACTCCCCTTCCCGTCTCAAGGAGGCGGAACCAGAAGTCCCAATCCTGGCAGATCCGGTAGCGTTCGTCGTAACGGAGGGCCGCCGGCCTGCGGAAAAGAACGGACGTGTGAACAAAAGGGTTCCGGAACGGCAACGCCCAGCGGATTCCGCTGTCCCCGAGCGGGGCATGGACCATGCCTGTCACGCGGCCGCCCCCGTCAATGACCCATCCGTTGGTGCCGACGAGCGCGAGATCCGGCACGGCCTCCACCACGCGCCACTGCTTTTCAAAGCGCCGGGGCAGCGAGAGGTCGTCCGCATCCTGCCGCGCAATCCACGGCGCGCGGGCCGCCCCGATCCCTTCGTTCAAACAGGCCGTCTGCCCGCGGTTCACGCGGCCGGTCAGCAGGCGGATCCTCGGATCCCTTCGGGCGTAGTCCTCCAGAAGGGCTGCGCTCCCATCTGTCGAGGCGTCGTCCACGATCAAGAACTCGAAATCGCGGAACGTCTGGGCCAGCACGCTCTCGATGGCCGGCCCGAGGTAAGGGCCGGCATTGTAGACCGTCATCACGACGGAAAGCGAAGGGCGGTTCTTCATCCCAGCAGCTGCAAAAACACGGCGCGGTGCGCCTCGACCCACGGCCCGACCGAAAACACATCCTCTGCCCGGCGCCGTGCCGCTTCCGAAAAAGCCGGAAGACCCTCCATGACACGGACGATCCCGGCCGCCAGTTCGTCTCCCGAGGGCGTGTGCCTCACCTCCCAGTCCTTTGGTGCCGGTACGAGAACTCCGCAGGCTCCGTCCACCATTTCCGGCATCCCTCCGGAAGCCGACCCCACGACGGCCAGGCCACAAGCCATCGCCTCCAGCACCACCGTGGGACAAGGATCCATGTACTTCGGGTGCACCAGGATTTCGTGAGACTGGTAAAGTCCCACCGCATCGCTCTGGGAAAACCGGGCTACGCGGCTCACACGCCCGGCAAGCGATCGTTTCCGGATCTGATCCCGGACGTCCTCCTCCCCGCTCCTCCACTGAAAGCCGCCCGCCACCGTCAGTTCCACATCGCGGCCGTCCTTCACGAGCCCCTCCACCGCGTCCAGAACGTTCATCACACGATCGCGCGTCCCATGGGTTCCCGCCGCCAGCAGACGGACCGGCCCCTCGCGCCGCCGTCCGGCGGCCGGGTGGAAGCGCACGGTGTCCACCGGGTTGTAAAGCAATTGCGACGGCGCGGAGGACGGGCCGAGAAAAACACCGGCCGATTCCTCACAGAACCGGCTCTGGTAGACGACGAAATCCACCATCGCCCTCTGGCGACGCATCGGAGCATTGAAGCGTTCGCTTTCCCGTCCCGCCCAGGCCGGATAACCGACCCCGTTCTGGTTCCATACAATCCGGATGCCCTGCCGGCGGCACCAACGGAAGACATCCTCGGCAAACCGCGGCTGCGAGCTGCTGACCGCATAGAGAATGTTGAACTCCCGCTCGTCCGAAGGGAACGCCTCCCGCAGCGGCAGGAGTTTCACCGCTCCCCCATGAATCGGCCGGCCGTCGTTCAAGACGCCGCCAAATCCGCACCGGGGCACCTCCGTCCCGGCGCACCGGACCTCCTCCAGCCGGCGTCGGGCCGCCAGCCGCGAGGGCGCCGCGAGGAGAGAGCGCACACTCTCCCTCCACTGCCACGGAATCATCGGTTCCCTCAGCATCACTTCCGGAGCAGGAGCATCAGAAATTGCTCGAGATCCCGTTCCGACGGCCGCCAGGCCAGGCGGCGCAAGGTTTCCGCTGAGCGGCGGGCAAGGCTGATCGCCGCCTCCTTCCGATCCTCTCCTTCATACGGGATCCCCGCGTGGAAAACCTGGGAGAAGACCGCCGCGTCGGCGGGATACACCACGGGACGGCCAGCTCCCAGCGCCTCCCACACCCCGACCGAGGCGAGCGGATCCTTCCGTTCAAAAACAAACGGCTCATCTGAGATCCCGCCGGAGGCCTCGCCCGGAAAGGGGCAGACCAGAGCCGGATTCTTCACTCCGCGCTGCCGGAGCGCCACCAGCTCCGCAACCGCCGGCACCAGCAAGAGCGCTCCGGCGGACACCTCCTCCGCTCCGGAGCCCGAGACCAGCAGCTGATACCTCTTCGTCCCTCCCGGCTCGCGCTGCGGCAGGCCGATCCACTCCACTTCGGCAGTCTCCTCTACCACGGCGATCTTCTTTCGGTCCAGCGTTTCCCGAACGCGGTCCATCCAGCGGTCCAGGACCGGGCAAATGCCGCTCCGGTGATTCCAGGAAACAGCCCCGGGGAGCCGCGGCCGCCGAAAGCGGCCAGAACGCCACCGGCGGGACGAGGAGCCGGTCGAGCGCTACCCCCAGGCACCACACCCCCGCCAGCGCCGCCAGGGGCCTCGCGGCGACGAGCATGGCAAGCGTCGGCGGTCGGCGACGGGCGGCGTGCGTCCACTTGCCGCGGGTCGTCGGCGGAGGGGCGGAATCGTCCGCGGCGGTGCGCCGAGGCGAAGTCGTCGCCGCCCCAGCCCGTGAGAATGGTCGTGGCACCTGCTCCCCGGGCGATTTCCAGTGTGGCCGCTTCGTAAGTCAGATACCCCATCATCGGGAACAGGACCGGATCGGCTTGCTGCAGCCAA
>CAZSMN010000142.1:0-9253 GCA_964607615.1 uncultured Chthoniobacterales bacterium
AGTGCGGGTGATCAAGGAGGCCGGTGGCAAAAGAATCCTGCACGGCAGACTGGTCGTCGCCCAGCACGCCCGGCAGCAGGCGGACGACCGCGTCGGTGATCACCAGTGCGGGCAGGGCTCCGTTGGTCAGCACGTAGTCGCCGATGGAGATCTCGTCGTCGATCAGGTGATCCGCCACCCGTTGATCGATGCCTTCATAATGTCCACACAGGAAGATGAGATGCTGTTCCTGCGAAAGCTCCCGGGCAACCGCATGCGAGAACCGGCGGCCCTGCGGCGACATGAGGATCACTTTGGCCTCCGGCGTGCGGAGATCGGAAAGCGAGAAATCGATGGGCTCGACCTTCATCACCATGCCCGGACCGCCACCGTAGGGAGCGTCGTCCGTCGTCCGGTGCTTGTCGGTCGCCCACTGCCGGAGATCCACGGCTTCGAGAGTCGCGAGGCCTTTGTCGGTTGCGCGCTTGAGGATGCTGGCTTCCAGAATCCCACGGCACATCTCGGGAAAAATAGTGAGTATCTGGATCTTCATCCGGCGCGAGTGTGGCGGTTTCCGCGCCGGCCCTCAAGCCGCGAGAGCATCCGGCCGTCCGTGGCGCTCGTTGCCCTTTCCACGATGCGAGGCGTGGCCAAAGAAAATCTCCCGACGAAAACATGCGCGCACTGCGGGCGGCCGTTTGCATGGAGAAAAAAGTGGGAGCGCGACTGGGAGAACGTCCGCTTTTGCAGTGACGCCTGCCGTCGCGGACGGCATCCGGGGAAGGAACATGACCGGACGGCCTGAGGCGGCGCTGGTGTGGTTCAAGCGCGATTTGCGGCTTCACGACCACGAGCCCCTCGCTCTCGCCGCGGAGACGGGGCCGGTCGTCGGGCTTTTTGTTTATGAACCTTCGCTGTTGATGAGTGCGGAGTTCGACACGGCCCATCTGGTTTTTATCAACGAATCACTCGCTCCCCTCATCGCCGCCTTCGAGAGGCGCGGCGGCGTTTTTCTCACGCGGACCGGTGAGGTCGTCGACGTGCTGGAGACGCTTGCGGACGAGATCCGGATCACGGGGCTTTTCTCGCACGAGGAGACGGGGAATGACCTCACCTACCGGCGGGATCAGGCGGTGGGCCGCTGGTGTGAAGCCCGGCGGGTGCCGTGGAGGGAATTCCGCCAGGACGGCGTGATCCGGCGACTGCGTTCGCGGAACGGCTGGGCGGCCCGCTGGCAGCAGACGATGTCGCGAAAAACCCCGCCGACTCCGGAGCGGTTCCTCTCGCCACGCGGGCTCACTTCGGAAGGAATCCGGACGCCCGAATCCCTCGACCTCGGCCCGTCGACCAAAACCGACGTCCAACGCGGCGGTGAGGCGCAGGGCCTTGCAACACTGGAATCGTTTTTGGAATCCCGCGGAGTGAATTACCGCAGCGACATGTCGAGCCCGGTCGAGGGATGGACCGGGTGCTCGCGGCTGAGTCCCTATCTTGCGTGGGGCTGTCTCTCGATGCGGACCGTTTCCCGGGCGGCAGCAGAGCGCACGGCCACGCTTCGCGCCCTCCGCCACACGGGCCTTCCCTTCGACAAGCGGTGGGGCCCGTCGTTGCGGAGCTTCGAGGGCCGCCTGCGCTGGCACTGCCACTTCATGCAGAAGCTCGAGGACGAGCCGCGTATCGAGTTCGAAAACCTCGCGCGCGCCTGCGACGGACTCCGGGAGGAATTCACAGCAACTCCTGCCGCGGCCGAACGCCTCGAAGCATGGAAAGCCGGCCGCACCGGCTATCCGATGGTTGATGCCTGCCTGCGGTGCGTCGCGGCCACCGGGTGGTTGAATTTCCGCATGCGCGCCATGGTCATGAGCTTCGCCAGCTACCACCTCTGGCTCCACTGGCGGCCCACGGCGGTCTGGCTCGGCCGGCAATTTCTCGACTTCGAGCCCGGTATTCACTTCAGCCAGTGCCAGATGCAAAGCGGAACGACCGGTATCAATACCATCCGCATCTACTCGCCCGCCAAACAGGTCATCGATCAGGATCCGCAGGGGCTCTTTATCAAAAAATGGGTGCCCGAGCTCGCGGCGGTGCCGCCAGCGTGGCTCCCCGAGCCGCACCGGATGCCGCACGATGTCCAGCAAGCGGCCGGATGCCGTATCGGCCACGATTACCCGACGCCGATTGTTGACCATGCGACCGCCTACCGCGAGGCGCGCGAAAAGATGAGCCGTCTCAGAAAAACCGCCTCCTCGCGGTCCGAGGCCAGAGCCGTCTTCGTTCGCCATGGAAGCCGGAAACACCGCGGCCGCAAACGCGTAGCCGCTACCGTTTCTCCGCTCTTGCCCGGCCTTTCTTGAGCGCAGTCCCTCCCCGTCCGGGGAAAATCGCTTTTCTGAAACGATTTCCAATGACTTCTGCAACTGTTGCTATATAGGTGCGAAAAATTATGCAACTCCGGTTCCGCATCGCGCCCCTGCTCCTGGCAGTTTCTCTCGCAGCAACCTATTGCTTGAATGCGGCACCTGATGACGAGCCGGCCTTTAAGTTCGACGGGCAGGAATTTTATCTCCGTTCCACGGAAGGAGGAATCTTTGAATACCTCCCCGAGGGCGAGACCTTCAAAAATTGGACAACGCTGATCTCCGTGCGGGAGTTCAGCGGCACGAACGATCCGAAAGCCTACGCCCAGAAGCTCATCGCGAACGCCAAAGCAAGCTCGCCGGACGCCCAGGCGATGCTCATGGAAAACGACGAAGCGGGTTCCTACATTGCGGATTTCCTGCTTCCCGACGGCGAAGGCGACAACGCCGGCTACGAGTGGAACCTCTGGCGCGTCGAGCAGAAAGGCGATGGCGTCGAGGCCGTGCAGTATGCGATGCGCATTGCGCCAGACTCAGGCATCAGCGCCGAGGCGATCATCGCCGCCCGCGAGAAGCTCGTGCCTGAACTCGCGATTCTCAAAGTGCCCGGCGGGAACGAATCCCCTTCCGGCGGATCCGCCGGAGGCGCCGACCAGGGCGACACGCAGACCTATGCCTATCCGAACGCCGACGAGCCGCTGTTCACGATGGAGCTTCCGGCTGACTGGGCCGTCGAGAGTGACAAGAAAGGCGCGTTCATTGTTGCGGCGGATAAAAAATTCACCACCAGCGTTGTGGTGGTCGATGCCGGCGATGTCGAGGATGCGGTGGAATCCATGAAAGAACAGAACGGCAGCCGGTTCGAGAGCATCGAGTGGAGCGAAACAATGAATCCGCAGACCAACCCGGCGACCGGCGTCACCTTCCGCTCGATAGAAGGCAACGCCGAAGACAAGGGCGCGAAGCACAAGCTGGGCATCTGCGTGTTTTCCAAGGAAGGCACCGACAAGGCATTTCTCCTCACCACATGGGCACCGGAAGCCGCGCTCGAAGGCAACGCCGAGGCCGTCCTCACCATGCTCGGCTCGGCGAAGATCCACTGAGCACATCGCGGGGGCACATCAATCCACCCGCCCAACATTCCGAGCCTGCCATGAAACCCTCCCTCCGCTTCGCCCTCGGCACGCTGTTCCTGGCCTTGGCCCCCCTCCACGCTACTCTTGATATTGTTCCTGAGAGTGGCGACGAGGCGGTCCTTGTGCTCAAGAACACCGAAACCGGCAAAGTGCTTGGCACGTTCTGGGACCGCGAAAACGACGCCAGCGACTACGGCTTCGAGTCTTCCATTGTGCCCGACTTCCAATGGTCGGCCGACCGCGCTTACGTAGCCGTCACCGCCGGTGCTTCCCGCAGCCGTGCCGTGTCGCTCTACCGGGTGACCGGCGACTCGCTCAAAGAAATCGAAGTCCCGTCACTGACCACCGCCCAGTCGGCAGAGATTGACGCCATCGACGCAGCCGCGAGCGGCACGGACGCCGTGCGCTGGCAGTCCGACGGCACCCTGCTCCTGAAATTCTGGGCGGAAGGCGAGGTTCACAGCGACACCGAAACTCAGAAAAAGGCCGAGCTCTGGGCGGACGTCGAAGTCTCCGGCAACACGGCAAAAATCGTCGGCACCAGCACCATGGAGCCCTCCGCGCCGCCCGCCGGCGCTTTTCCAAACCCCGCCCCGCCGGCTGGCGAGACCCTCGCCTCACAACAGGCCGATGCCGGTCAACCGGCCCCCGCCGCCGGGGAGGAGGGCTTTCCCGCTGAACGTCTCGTGGGCATCCACCCCGTCACCGGCAAAAATCCCGACGGCTCCACCTACACGGGAACGGTCGAAGTCCGCGTCGTGAATGGCATCGTCGGCCTTGAGTGGAAAATCGGCAATTCGGTCTCCCACGGTCAGGGCGTGCTCGTCGGCCAGACGCTCGGCGTCGCTCTCGACGACGGCCTCGCGATCTACCGCATCGTCGGCCAGTCCGAGGGTCAGTCGCTCATCGGTGTGTGGGCGGTCGCAGGCTCCAACACTCCGAATCAGGAAACCATCCTCGTCGGCAACGCCGATATCACCAAGGCGAACTTTCCCACCGAAACCCTCAACGGCCGCTACACTGCAATCCGCGACGTGGCCGGCGGACCCCTCTGCGTTCCCCTCACCATCTCCGGCAGCGACATCGCCAAGAAAGTGCTCTGGAAGGGCGAGGACGGCACCGCCACCTGCCAGGGCCTCGCGCTCGGCGACGGCCTCGCCATCCTCACCCCCAACGGGCTCTCCGTGTTTGAAAAACGCACCGAAGACGGCGGCTACGTGTCCCTCCCCGGCCGCGCCCTTTCCCGCGACGGTGAGATCGAAAACGAAACCCTGATTCCCGAGTAAGCATCCCACCAACCCAAAACCTGAAAAAACCATGAAACTCCTGGCCATCCTCCTCACGCTCACGATTGGTCTCACCGCCTCCGCCCTCGCCGCACCGAAAGAGGTGCCTCAAGGCTCGGACCTGCGTTCCTCCCTCTTTGATCTCGCCCGCACAACCGTCGAGCACGAGGCGGGCCGTGCGGTGAAGTTCGCCGGTTCGATGAAGCGCCTCGGCGACTGGGCGTTCTTTAACGGCCAGATCGTCAATGCCTCCGGCAAGCCAATTCTCATCGGCCCGGCCGAAAGCGCCGACACAGCAATCCTTTGGAAAATTGTGGACAGCGAATGGCAGATGATCACCTGCGCCGTCGGTATCACCGATGTGGCCTATGCCTCGTGGCCCGACGAATACGGAGTTCCCGCCGCTCTCGTCTTCCCAGAAGGCTAACCGCATGCGCCTCGCGCCGGCTTTGTTAGCGGGTTTCCTGCTCGCCGTTGCCGGCGTCCGCGCGGCCGATCACGTCCATGGCCCCACCGGTGCCTACACCGAGTGGATCTGGCCCGAGCCGCCCGTGAGCGCCGACGGAAAAATCGGCTACGTGGACTTCGAACACCGCCTCACACCCGAGATCGATCCCGGCTCCGGGGTCGGCTACTTCTGGTCCCACCAGGTCGAGCTCGTTCAGGGCGCGACCGCCTACTTCGGCCTCCAAACGCTCGGCCGGCATCCCGACGGGAGCGAGGGCAAGGCCGCCATTTTCTCCATCTGGAACGCCCTCGACGCCAGCGGCCCCGGCATCGCCAAACGTTTCGACGGCGAGGGTGAGGGTTACCAGACCCTCATTCCCTTCGATTGGAAGGCCGGGCGCACCTACCGGCTGCGGATGTTCCTCAGCGGCTCGAGCCGTAAGGGCACCGAATGGAGCGCCACCGTGCGTGAAGAACCCTCCGGCCGCGAATACCTCATCGGCACCATCACCGTCCCGAAAAAATGGCACCGCCTTGGGAACTGGTCCGTCATGTGGTCCGAGCGATACACCGGACCGGAAATTCGCACCTGCAACGACGTCGTCTACTCCCGCGTCCGCTTCGGCGAGCCCCGCGCCAACCGCGGCACCGTCGTTCCCGTTGAGCACAAAAACTACACCACTGCTAAGGCCAACTGCCCGAACTCCCGCGTCACCGACGCCGGACGCGGCTCCCGCCAGGAAATGGGCATCCCCCGCTGACTTTCAACGCCATGAATGACGAATCGCCCGCTCTCCTCACTCCTTCCACCCCCACCATCAGCGCGGGGTCTGTGGTCCTGGGCCTCACCTTCATCATCGTATGGACCCTTGCCCACGTGATTCTTTTCGGACTCTCGTTCGCCAGCGGCTTGGTCCTGGACATCCTGTTAATGACGTTCAAAAACCTCACGCTCCCCGGGCTCGTCGCCAACAACCCCGGCATGGAAATGGCCTGGATGATCCCGCTCCAGATCGGCGTCGTTCTCACCGGTCTCGCGGGCGTGCCCGCCGGCCTCGCGATGTTCTGGCACCGGTATCGCAAGCGCCTCTGGCTCACTTCCGGAATCTTGCTCCTGGCCGGCCTGGCCGTTGATGGCTACGCAATCTTCCGGATCTTCTCCGACGCCTTTCAAGGGCTGCAATAGGCCATCGTCTTCAAACGAAGGGATCCCGATGGTTACTGTATGCCGGCAACGTTCCCTGCAGCGCTTCGCCTCCCTTGACCGGCGCGGAAGCTCCGCCTAACTTCGGGCGGATGAGTCCTCTGGCGGGTTACCGGTGGTTTTTTTGGTCGGAATAATGGCCCGGAAATCCACAAAAGGCCGCAAGCCGTCAGACAAAAAGTCCTCTCGCACGGCCCCTCACGCGCGCCGTCGCCGGCTCCTTCCGATGCTTATCAAGCTCGGGCTTGTGACGCTCCTCCTGTGGTCCGTCGTCGCTCTCGGCTACTACGCCTGGGCGCTGACGTTCGACCTGAAGCAGATCCATGACATGGAGGAACGCTCGATTGTCTACGACCACCGCGGCCGCGTTTACAGCCGACTCGCCGGCGAGAACCGCGAGGTCGTTCCGTTCGACAAAATTTCGAACGACTTCGTCAACGCTCTGATCTGCCGTGAGGACACGCGCTTCTACCAACACCACGGCATCGACCCGATCGGCATCGCCCGCGCCGTCGTGCGCAACCTCTTCCTCGGCGGCTTCCGGGAGGGTGCGAGCACGATCACCCAACAACTCGCGCGGAACAGCTTTCCGCTCGGAGGAAAAAACATCCACCGCAAGCTCATCGAAGCCGCTCTCGCCTTCCGCATCGAGACCGAGCTGACGAAGGACGAAATCCTTGAAGCCTACATGAACCGGATCTACTTCGGCTCCGGCACTTACGGCATCCAGTCCGCCAGCCAGACCTACTTCGGCAAGCCAGCCTCACGACTCACCCTGCCCGAGGCCGCCACACTGGCCGGCCTGATCCGGAGCCCGAACCGGTTTTCACCCCTGCGCGACGCGGAGAAATCCCGCCGCGAGCGGAATACGGTCCTTGGCCGGATGTATGAGACGGGATTCATCACGTCGGCCGAGCGCGATGAGGCCGTTGCCGCCCCTCTCGTCGCGACGCAACGCACGAAGCTCTCGCCCGAGGACAACTGGGCGATGGATGCCATTCTGCGCGAGCTCGAGCTCGTCCTCGAACCCGGCCGCATGGACGGCGGTGCCCTGCGGATTTATACGACAATCGATGGCGGACTTCAGGCGGCGGCCGAGGCGGCGGTGAAAACCCGGCTCGGCGAGATCGAGCGCCGGCCGGGATATTCGCATCCCCCGATGAGCCAGTTTGAAAACCTCGTGCTCGATGGCGAAAAATCCGCCCCCTATCTCCAGGCGGCCATCGTTGCGATGGACAACCAGACCGGCGGCATCCGCGCGATCGTTGGCGGCCGCGACTTCGGGCGGAGCAAATTCCAGCGCGCCCTCTTCGGCAAGCGTCAGGCGGGATCGGTTGTGAAGCCGTTCGTCTATGCGAAGGCCTTCGAGGGCGGACTCAATCCCCGCGACCGCATCGATGACGGCCCGATCCGCGCCGGCGAGATTCCAAAGGCTTACGGAAGCTACTCACCGGCGAACTCGGATGGCACCTACCGCGGCCTCCGTCCGGCGGGCGAGGGGCTCGTGGACTCCCGCAATACCATGACCGTCCGCATCGGCCTCCGAGCGGGCCTTGGACCTGTAGCCGATACGGTGATCCGCTCCAGCATGGCCGCCGATCCCCCGCGCTACCCCGCGCTCTGCCTCGGTGCGTTTGAGACGACCCTCAAAGATCTGACCGCCTCTTACACCGTCTTCGCCACCGGCGGCACGCGGCTCCAGCCGTTTCTCATCGATCGCGTAACCGACGCCGAGGGTCACCTGCTTTACAAAAGCACGCGGGGACGCCTCACGGTGCTCCAACCCGAAGCGGCACGGATGACGACGTCTCTGCTGGAAGAGGTGATGGAACACGGAACGGCGGCGCGCGCGCGGGAATTCGGCCTCCGCGGCCGCGCGGCCGGAAAGACCGGAACGACCAACAACTACGTCGACGCGTGGTTCGTGGGCTTCGATTCCGCGCTCACCTGCGGCGTGTGGGTCGGCTTTGACCAGCCGAAAACGATCATGGCCGGAGGCTACGGCGGGGCGCTCGCGCTACCGATCTGGGTCGATGTGATCCAGGCCGGGAAAAACGGAAACGATTAAAGCCGGAACTTGATCTCCCGGACGATGCGGTCGCCGAAGCGCGCCTTGAGCTTGGCGAGGATCTGGGGTTTCCACGTGCGGTCGAGCTCGTAACGCACGCTGGGCTGCAGCACTTGCACCGTGAGGATGCCGCCGCTCAGCCCGGAGGGGACGGAATGCTGCGCGAGAAAGTCACCGACGATCTCCCGCCAAGCGCCCATGATCTGCTGTTCGCTCAGCCGGTCCTTCAGGCCCAGCTTGGGCATGATTTTCTCCAGCAGAGCGCCCACAGAAAGGCATCGGTCGGGACGTTCCGCCCCGTCCGGAAGCCCCCGCCACTCGGCGAGAGCTTTTTTTCTCAGAGATTCGGAGGACATGGACACGCAAAAAAGCCGCTCAAGTCCCCTGAAGAGGGACGACTAAACGCCGTCGCTGCCGATGGCCTCGACCGGGCAGCCGTCCATCGCCTCTTTGCAGAGGGCCTCCTCCTCGGGAGACTCGGGCTGCTTGTAGACGTAGCTGTGGCCGCCGTCATCGTTGCGGGTGAAGTTGGCAGGGGCGGTTTCGCGGCAGAGGTCGCAATCGATGCACTGATCATCGACGTAGAAGGCTCCGGAAACGTTTTCGCTGTATTTGTTTGCTGCGTCGGCCATGAGATTTTGGAGGTTTTTCCGACACCGAAAATTGGCTTCCGCCCGCGAGATTGCAATCGTTTTTTGGACGCGGCGCGGATATTTTCCCGCCGAAATGCAACCTCTTCCTGAAATCCTGCCGCATGAGGGCCGCCATGTGGTGCA
>CAZSMN010000143.1:0-9185 GCA_964607615.1 uncultured Chthoniobacterales bacterium
CCGCGTTGTCCCGCAGGCCTCGCACCCGCCGAGCGCCGTGCCGAAATGCTGCTGGTGCTCGGCCTCGGCGAAGTATTTGAGCATTTCCTGCGGCGTGCCGAAGAAAACGAGCTTGCCGCCGCGGTCCAGAAGAACCGCCTTCTGGAACATCTGGAAAATCTTCGACGTCGGCTGGTGGATCGTCACCAGAACGATCTTGTTGTGGGCCATGCCGCGGATGATCTCGATGACGTGCTCCGAGTCTTTGGACGACAGGCCGCTTGTCGGTTCATCGAAGAGGAAAACATCCGCCGAACTGACCATGTCGAGGCCGATGTTCAGGCGCTTGCGCTCACCGCCGCTCAGCGTCTTCTTGTGCGAGCTGCCGACGACGAATCCGCGCCGCTCGTTGAGCCCGAGTTCGGCCAGCTTGCTGTCGACGCGGCGCATGCGCTCGCGGCGGGACAGGTGGGGCGCGCGGATGGCGGCAGCGAAGTTCAGGTTCTCTTCGATCGTGAGGTGCTCGTCAAAAGCGTCGTACTGGGGGACATACGTGACGTATTTCTTCAGCGCCTCATAGTTTCCGTAGAGCGAGCGGTTGTTGAAGAGCACATCGCCCTGCGCGGGAGGGAACTGGCCGGAGAGCGCACGGAGGAGCGTGCTCTTGCCGCAGCCGCTCGCACCCATCACACAAACCATCTCGCCGCGCTGAACCGAAAATGCCACGCCATCCACGGCAACCTGATTGTTGCTGAACCGGCAGACCAGATCCCGAACGTCAAGCGAGCGGACGACGTTCCGCTCCTCCTCGATCAGGCGTTCGGTGAAGTTGCACCGAAGCACCTGACCCACGTCGACGCGGATCGTGTCACCATCGGCCAGTGTCGCGGAGTTTCTCACCGGAATGCCGCGGACGAGGATCGGCCGGTCGGACTGCAGGACTTCCATCCGCCCCTCCCGCCGGTCGTAGTCGCACGAGATGCGGAGGAGAACGTCACCGCCGGAGACGGGTGAAAGCAGGATGTCATCCTCTTGCAAAAGCCCGGGATTGTTCGAAACAAGGTATTCGTTTTTGGACGTCTTGAGGTGGAAGCGTCCGCCGTAGGAGCGCGCCCGCCGGCGGAGCTCGCCGAGGTCGAGTTCGCTGTCGTTGTGGAAGATGATCTTGTCTTCCAGCGTGGCGGAGACCTCCGTGTTCGCATTCAGGCGCGTGCCTTTCAGCACGGCATCCACATCGCGCAGCGCCAGCACCTTGACGCGCAGCCCGAACGTGACCTGCAGGCAGGAGTCGCGCGAGCGGTTCTTCTCCAGCCGGACCTCGTCGGAATCGCTCACCGCGATGAACAATTGCGGCAGCGTGACGTTTTTCTTCGCGTTGAAGTAAAAGACGAGGTCGGAGTACGTGAGGACCTGGTCGTCAATGAGGACGCGCTGGCCGGTGTAGAGCCGCGCAAAATCACCGGGCTTGAGAGGCCTTCCCTGCACGATGAGGTTGCGCCCGCTGAGGTTCTTGAGAAGAACGAGATCGCCGTAGCGGTAGGCATTGAGCCGTTCGTCGGCAGCGAAGTCCGCCAGTGCAACGTCGGCGTGATCGCCCGGGCCGAAGCTCACCATCTCGAGCGGCGAGGCGCCCTGGTGATAAATGGCGGCATCGGTCTGCTCGTTCGCATTAAGCTGGTAAACGATATCGATTGCCTGCGCGGCCATGCCGAGCTGCGACATGAACGAGTAGTAGGCAATGACCTGGTCCTGCTTGAGCCCGGCTTTGGAGATGAGGTCGTAGAGCTGGACTCCGAGAAGGATCTTGCGCTCGTCGCTGAGCTGGCCGCTCAGCCGCTGAGCCATCGCATTGAGATCCTGCTTCTCGTGAAGGGCATCGCGGAAGAGCTTGCGGAGCTCTGAGTAAACGGCATCCGGATAGTCGTAGCGGAGGAACCCGAGGCCGGAGTCGATTTCCTCCTCGAGGAGCTCGCCGTCCGCCCGGGCGAAGGCGGCCAGCACCTTGATCAGCGTGGGGAGGAGATTCGGGCCCTCCGTGACGGTTCGCGGCTTGCGCTGCACGCGGCGGAAGAAGCGACGCACCGCCCCGTGCACATGCAGGGCGCTGCGCAGGACCCCCTCGACATGCCGCTGTACGCGGCCGGGATTGGCAGGTGTCGGGGCATTCTCCACGTCGCTTTAACTACCGCCTGCCATCCGGATTGGCAATGCGGTGATTCTTCAGGCGGCCGGTTCGCCGCGGCGCGTCGCCACCATCCCGCGGGCGAGGGCCGAGTGGATCGCATCCATCCGTACCGGCTTCGTTATGAAGTCATCCATGCCGGCATCAAGGCACCGCGCACGGTTGTCTGCAAAAGCGTCCGCCGTCAGGGCGATAATCCAGGTCCGCTTGCGTTCGGGGTGATTGCTTTCAAAGTCGCGGATCGCCCGTGTGGCCTCGATCCCGTCGCAGACCGGCATCAGGATGTCCATGAGGACGATGTCGTAGGGTTTCTCTTTGACGAGGGCGGCCGCCTCGCGGCCATCCGATGCGGTATCGGCGGTGCAGCCGAGGCGGCGGAGCATCCCGCTGACCAGGCGGACATTGGTGGCGACGTCATCCACGACCAGCAGCCGCAGGTTGGGATCCATCGCCGGCAGGTCGTCGCCTTCCTGGTCGCCGGACGGCTGCTCGGTCGGGCGGCAGGGGATTTCAAAGACAAACCGCGTTCCCTTCCCCGGCGTGCTGGAGACAGAAATCTCGCCTCCCATCGCGCGGATGAGGTTGCGGCAGATGGTCAGGCCGAGGCCGCTGCCGCCGAAGCGGCGGTGGATGGCAGCGTTTGCCTGCCCGAAAGGTTCAAAGATGGCTGCCAGTTCCTCCTCGCTCATTCCGATGCCGCTGTCGACCACGGTGCAGGAGAGCATGAAGGTGCCCTCCACGACGGGCGTGGCACGCAGGCTGACCTCGATGCTGCCTGAGGACGTGAATTTCACCGCATTGCCGACGAGGTTGAAGAGGATCTGGCGCAGACGCTTGCCGTCGGTGATGACGGTTGCCGGAACATTGGCATCCACCGTCTTGGTGAGCCTCAGACGCTTCTCGCCCAGCGCCGGAGCGAAAGAGCCCGTGACCTCCTCGAGGCAGGCGGCGGGAGAGCAGGCCGCAAAATCGAGCTCGAAGCGGCCGGCCTCGATCTTTGAGAGATCCAGAATGTCGCTGATGAGCGCGAGGAGCGAGGTGCCGCAGCTTTTGATCGTGTTAACCAGTTCGGTGTGATGGGGGGAGAGCTTCTCCGCCAGCAGGAGGTCGGTGAAGCCGATGACGCCGTTCAACGGCGTGCGGATCTCATGGCTCATCATGGCGAGAAACGCGGACTTGGCCCGGTTGGCGGCCTCGGCCTCGCGCACCGCATTCTGTGCATCTTCCATCAGACCAAGTGCGACGCGGCGGCTGCGCGAGAGTTCGTCGGCACGGGCTTTCACCGAGTGTTCGATTCGCGACCGGACAAGCGCGCTGCCGATGCCGGCGGCGACGGCACGGAGCGAGTGCATCTCGTCGGTCGCCCAGACCCGTTCGCTGCAGCAGTCGTCAAAGCCGACGAATCCCCCGAAGACCCCGCCGAAAAACATCGGCACGAGGGCGATGGAGAGGATGTGCTGGCTTTCGAGGTTCTCGCGGAGGGGAGAGGAAAGCTCGCCTACGAGCGCGGTGAAGTTCCGGCCGGAAGCCAGGCTGGGGTAGATTTCCTCGAGATCCGAGAGGTAGCTGAGATTCTGGAGATCGGGATTGGAGATCTGTGGCTCGATGCCCTCGCGCACCCACTCGTACGTCTGATTGCACTTCAGGTCGTTCGGCGGGCCATGGTTCTCGAAAAGGTAGACGCGATCGACGCCAACCGTCGTGCCGACCAGGGCCAGCACGCCGGGCAGAACGTCCGACACTTCTCCGGGCTCGAGCAGCCAGCCGAGGCAGTCGGCCACGCAGTTCAGCAAGCTTGTTGTTTCCGGGGGTTGGTCAGACATCGTCGGAGCGTGAGTCCACGCGGTAGGCGGCCGGCAGGCCGAAGCGAGCCCGCAGTTCATTGACCTCGGCCTTCATCTCGAGCACGCGCTCCTCGCGCCCGATCATGGCGCGGTTGAAGCGCTCGATCTCGTCGAGTTTGTACTGGAGTTCCTGTTCGGTCTCCTTGCGCTGGGTGATTTCCGCAAACGTGACGACGAAGCCGTCTTCCCAGGGGGAGATGTAGGACTCGAACCACATCTGAAGGCCGTCGTGTTCATAATAGAACTCGTGCGAATCCTGAACGCGCTGCTCGACCACTTTCACATACCGCTCGAAGAGTCCTGCCTCCCGGTTTCCCGGGAAAATGTCCAGCAGGCGGTGTCCGATCATTTCCTCCACGGGGTGCAGGATGATCAACTGGGCGGCACGGTTGGCGAGCACCATGATGAAGTCGTCGATGTGGCCGTCGTCGTTGCGGTGTGCACGGAAGGCCATGATTGCCTCGCTGGCGCTGTCGAGCACGCCCGAGAGGAGAGTTTCCTGCTTCTCCGCCTCGGCGCGCCGGCGCCGGAGGGCTTCGAGAAGCCGGTTGGCCGAGGTGGCGAGGCGGGAAAACTCATCCGACCCGCTGGCATCGAGCCGCACGGCCGCATCGCCGGTCTCCGCGAGTTGCAGCAGGTTTTTGTCCATCCTTGCAATACGGCGGATGAAAAGAAACTCCACGATGAGCACGCTGCAAAGCATCAGGAGGGCGACGCAGACTGCGGAGGTCCAGATGAGTTCGGTGCGCATGCGGATCGCGGCCGAGTAAACGAGCGAGGGGATGGTGAGGTTGAGCTGAACGGGTTCGGGGGTGAGACCTCGTTGGAATTCCAGCATGACGCCCTGCCGGGTTCCCCCGGAGCGGGGATGGGTAAGAACGCGGTGATTTTCAAGCACGCCGGGGGACCGGGCGATGTTGCGGGTGAGGCCAAGCTGAGCCGGGTCGACCGTCTGCCCGGGTGGTTGGGCGTCGACGCCGGTGGCCTTGGCAAGCCTGTCGAACCAGCGTGCATCGAGCACGGTGCCGAAGACGAGCCAGCCCGGCGTCGGCCCCGAGCCATTGGAGCGTAGGACGGGCGCGCTCGAGAGGAGCAGCAGTCCATCCGGGATGCGCTGAATGGTCGAGACCGCTTCTTCGTTGCCAAGAAGGCGCGAGTGCCGGAACGCCTCGATCGGAGGCATCTGGCCGGCGGCCTCGAGGGACCGGAGAGAGTCCTTGAAGACGATGCTGCCGGCCGGATTTTTATGGCGGTCGAAAAGCCAGATGATATCGGGGCCGATGGGGGAGAGTTCGGTAAGGGCCGTATCCGGGACGGGCCATTCCTTTTTGATGAGGAGATCGTAGGTGGCGTCGGAAGTCGCGCGCCGGCCGACCAGAAGCTGCTGGAGGGTGGCGGCTTGTTCGAGCTGGGTGACGACACGGTCGACGCGCTGGATGGTCAGTTCGTCCTGAAGGTCTCCGAACGATCCGAGCAGTGCGATCGAGAGCCCGCCGACATAGATTCCCATCACGACGAGGAGTGCTCCCCCCATCAGGAGAAGGGATTTGGCACGGAGCGACATGCCCCGATGGGGGGCGGCCTTTGGGGGATAGGCTGGGGGCATGGAGACGGGGGAAGTTGAAAAGCCTACACGACGAGCCGTGCAAGGATTGCCTTCTGTGCGTGCAGCCGGTTCTCGGCCTGGCGGAAAATGGTGTCGGCGTGCGCCTCGAATGTCTCAGCGGTGATTTCCTTGCCGCGGTAGGCGGGCAGGCAGTGCATGACAAGGGCGCCGGGTGCGATGGCGCAGAGGCTGTCGTTGATCTGGTAGCCGGAGAGCTTTTCCAACCGCATGGCCGCCTCTTCCTCTTTGCCCATGCTGACCCAGACGTCGGTGTAGAGGACGTCGGAGCCTTCGGCAGCCTTGGCGGGATCGGCCTCGATGGTCACGGCTCCGCCGGCGCTCTCAAGAAGCGCGGCCGGCGGTTGGAAGCCTTCGGGAGCCGCGATACGAAGCTCGAATCCGAGCCGGGCGGCCGCCCAGATCCACGAGCGGGCGACATTGCAGTCGCCGTCGCCGATAAAGGTAACCTTGAGCCCGTCGAGCGTGCCACGGGTTTCGAGGATCGTGAAGAGATCGGCAATGATCTGGCAGGGGTGCTCCTCATCGGTGAGGGCGTTGATCGTGGGGATGCCGCTGAATTCGGCGAACTCCTCGACATCCTGCTGCGCGAACGTGCGGATGACGGCTCCGTGGAGCATGCGGCCCATGACGCGGGCGGTGTCCTTGATGGGCTCGCCACGGCCGAGTTGGATGTCCGCCGCCGCCAGAAACATGACGTCGCCGCCGAGCTCGCGGATTCCGGTCTCGAAGGAGACACGGGTGCGGGTCGAGGATTTCGAGAAAATCAGCGCCCAGCACTGGTGGCGGAGCGGATGGGCGGCGTGATGGCCACGGGTGGACTTCATCACGGCCGAATCGGCGAGGAGACCGCGGATCTGGGCGGCATCCAGGGATTGAATGGAGAGAAGGTTCTTCATGCAGCAAGGAGGGCTTAGGCAGCAGGTTTCGCGCCCTGATCGAGGCTTTTGAGCGCGGCGGTGAACTTTTCCACCGCTTCGTCGATGTCCGCGTCGGTCGCATTCAGAGGCGGCAGGAAGCGAACGACGGTTTCACCGGCCGGGATGACGAGGAGTCTCTGGTCCATCGCGGCAAGGACGGCACGCAGCGCCGGTGGCTTTTCCCCGCCGGGCGCGTCAGGGCCTAACTGGACGCCGATCATGAGGCCGATCGCGCGGACGTCACTGACAAAAGGAAGGCCGCGATCACGGAGGGCGGCTGCGAGTTTGGCGCCGCGAACTTTGGCGGCCGCGAGAAGGCCGTCGCGTTCGATGATTTCGATCACCGCAAGAGCGGCCGCGGAGCAGACAGGATTGCCGCCGTAGGTTGTTCCGTGGCTTCCCGGTCCGAGGAGGTCGCAAAGGGGGCCGCGGGCATCGCGCAAGCGGTTGGTTATCCAGAATGCGCCGAGCGGAAACCCATTGGCGATACCCTTGGCCCATGAGACGCCGTCGGGTTCCACATCGTCGACGATGCTATGCCAGCCGCACCAGTCTCCGGTCCGGCCGAGTCCGCATTGCACCTCGTCGAAGAGGAGTAGGAGATTATGGCGATCGCAGAGGCGGCGCAGTCCCCGCAGAAACCCGGCCGCGGCAAGATGGATTCCGCCTTCACCCTGCACGGGTTCAACGAGAATGGCTGCCGTTTCCGGTGTAATTGCGGCTTCGACGGCGGCGAGGTCGCCGAACGGCAGGTGGCGGAAACCCGTCAGGAGGGGGCCGAAGCCTTTTTTGACCTTCTCCTGCCCTGTGGCCGAGATGCCGGCCATGGTGCGGCCGTGAAAGGAACCCTCGAAGGTCAGGATCTCATGCCGGCCGGTCTCGCTGCCGAAGCGGCGGGCGGTTTTGATGAGGCCTTCGTTGGCTTCGGCACCGCTGTTGCAGAAGAAGATTTTCCCGGGCCCGGTGACTTCGACGAGTTTCTGAGCGAGGGCGGCCTGGGGTGCGGTCCGGTAGAGGTTCGAGGTATGGACGAGCTTTGCGGCCTGGGCGGTGATGGCGGCAGTGACCTCCGGGTGGGCGTGGCCGAGCGAGCACACGGCGATCCCGGCACCGAAATCGAGGTAGTCACGGCCCGAAAAGTCCCACACGCGGCAGCCGGAACCCCGCTCGATATCAAGATCGAACCGCCCGTAGGTGGGCATCAGATACGTGCCGTAGGTTTCCGCCAAGTTACTCATTAGAAAACGTTATACATAACCGGCCACGAAGGTGAGCAAAATTTCGCTCACTCCGGCCCGTTGCCGCCGGAGCTGACAACCTCGACGATAACGGCCGTTGTGTTGTCTCTGCCCGAGCGGGCGACACCTTCGCGGACGACGTGTACGGCGGTATTGTCCCGCTCGCGCAGGAGGTCCGGAAGCTGGTCGTTATAGATCGCATCGGTTAGCCCGTCGGTGCAGAGGAGAAAACGGTCACCCGCTTCGATTCCCACCGCGCCGACCTGGGGGTTCACAAACTGGTGGCCGGCTCCGAGGGCCTTCTGGATGATATTTTTCCGGGGGTGGGACTTCGCCTCGCGTTCGTTGATGTCGCCTCTCCGCAGAAGCCAGCCGACGTGCGTGTCATCCTCCGTCAGCTGCCTGATGCCGCCTCCGGACGGCAGGTAATAAATCCGGCTGTCGCCGATGTGGGCATAGTACATCCAGCCCGGCCGGAACCAGCAGAGGCTCAGTGTGGCCCCCATGCCGGCGCATTCCTCGTAGCAGGAGCCGAGATACAGAAGGGCGCGGTGGATCTCGGTAAAAAGCTCGTCCAGAACGTCTTCGAAGCCGGTCGAGATACCGGAGGCATTTTGCTTGAAGAGCGGCGGGAGCATGCGTGTGATCTTCTCGACGGCGATCCGGCTGGCGAATTCCCCCGCCATTGCTCCGCCCATTCCATCGCTAACGGCGAAGACGAAGTCCGCATCGCGCTCGTCGGAGCTGCCGATCTTCCCGAGGTAGCACGCCTCGCGGGCATCGATGGCGAGGCCGAGGAACGAATCTTCGTTGTTTTTCCGAACGCGTCCGACATCACTGTGGCCGGACCAGGAGAGTTTCAGCCGGGGCTCAGTCGACATCGTCGGGCTCCAGGATAGTGGCGAACTCAAAATCGATGAGGCAGAAGCGGCCGTCCTGCTGGCGGTAGGTGACGTTGCGCATCTCTGCGTCGTCGTGCCGGACGCCGAATTTTTCCAGCTCGGCAAAAAGTTCCTTCAGCCGCTCGTCGTCGAGGTGGTTCACGCGCGCACCGCAGCTTGTGGTGACCATGGTGAGGGATTCCGGGTCCGACTCGAGAAGTTTCGGAACGAAAGGGCATCCGCGCCGCTCGAGGTATTTCAAAACCTTTACCTCATTGGCGAAGCGTTCCTCGGCTTTCGGTCCGCGGAACTGCTTGTGCACGCGTCCGTCATAACCGATGCGCACCGTCGCCCGGAGAGTATCCTTCACCTTCTGCATGAGGGGCGTATCCTCGCCCCGCCCGATCCGCAGGACAAGTCCTCAGCCCCTGCCGGCTCCATTTTCTTGCGGCAGCGGGATCCAGCGGGCATGTTCTCGGGCCAGATGCAGGAGCCGGTTCGCTTTCAACACTTCGAG
>CAZSMN010000144.1:0-9125 GCA_964607615.1 uncultured Chthoniobacterales bacterium
CGAGAAAAAGGCGCTGCCCCATGTGCTGTGCATGACCAACCTGCTGCTGCACGGTATCGACGTCCCTTCCAACGTCCGGCACGACAACACACTGGCCCGCCCGCTTCGCGACTGGTCGCCCAGGGAACGCGTGGACGTCATCGTTACCAACCCGCCCTTCGGCGGCATGGAGGAGGACGGCATCGAGGCGAACGTCCCCGCCGAGTTCCGCACCCGCGAGACCGCCGACCTCTTTCTCGTGCTGCTGATGAAGATCCTCAAGCCCGGCGGTCGCGCCGGACTCGTGCTGCCCGACGGCACCCTCTTCGGCGAAGGTGTCAAAACCCGCATAAAAGAGGCCCTCCTCAGCGAGTGCAACCTGCACACCATCGTCCGCCTCCCGAACGGCGTCTTTAACCCCTACACCGGCATCCGCACCAACCTCCTGTTCTTCACCAAGGGCGCGCCCACCACCCACGTCTGGTATTACGAGCACCCCTATCCGCCCGGCGCCAAGAGCTACAACAAAGGCAAACCCATCCGCATCGAAGAGTTCGAGGCCGAGCGCGCCTGGTGGGGCGACGAGGCCGACGGTTTTAAGGCCCGCGTGGAAAACGAGCAGGCCTGGCGCGTCTCCATCGACCAGATCAAGGCCGGCAACTTCAACCTCGACCTCAAGAATCCCCACAGCACCGAAGAAGGCCCCGGCGATGTGGACCACCTCCTGCCCGAATACGAAAAGCTCCTCGCCCAGATCGCCGCCACCCGTGGGAAGCTGAAAGAGGAACTGCACCGCGCCCTCACCGCCACCGCCGGAACTGCTGAATGAAGCTGGAAACGTTTTTCGAGAAGTTCGACCAGTTCGCCGATGCGCCCGACGCGGTGGCAAAGATGCGCGAACTGGTGCTGGAACTCGCGGTGCAGGGGAAACTCGTCGCACCGTCGCCAAAACCCGACAAACATCCGGCATGGCTGGCGTTCCGCAAGGAACTCAGCGAGCGCATTTACAGTTACGATCCCGGCCCGCCGCCGCCGTTTGAAATTCCTGACCATTGGGTATGGTGTGTGGTGGGCGAAGTCGCAAAGCCGTGTGGCCAAAAAACGCCGGATGAAAAATTCACCTACATTGATGTCGGCTCAATCGATAACGCGCGCGGAACACTAAAACCCGAGCTGAATATCTTCGAAGCTGCGGAAGCTCCATCCCGGGCACGAAAGCTCGCGCAACCCGGAAGCGTCATCTACGCAACCGTTCGCCCGTATTTGAAAAACATCGCGGTCATTGAGAAAGATTTCTCGCCCCCAGCGATCATCAGCACCGCGTTCGCAATTCTTCATCCTCTGCCCTTCGTTGAGTCCCAGTTTCTTTTCTACTGGCTGAGATCTTCCTCCTTTGAACGAGAGGTGAGTGCCTATGCTAAAGGCGTCGCATATCCGGCAATCAGCGACGGCGATCTCAAGCGATGCGCCGTTCCCGTGCCGCCTCCCGCCGAGCAGAAGCGGATTGTGGCGAAGGTGGATGAGTTGATGGCGTTGTGTGATCGGCTGGAGGCGCAGCAGCAGGAATGGGAGACGCGGCACGCCGCGCTCGCCCGCGCGTCGCTGGCCCGCTTTGCCGACGCGCCCACGCCGGCCAACCTCGATTTTCTCTTCCACCCGTCCTACGCCATCCCCCCCGCCGACCTCCGCAAATCCATCCTCACCCTCGCCGTCCAAGGCAAACTCGTCCCCCAAGACCCCAACGACGAACCGGCGGAATCTTCAATCGAACGTGTGAGCAAGGACGCCAAGAAGGCTATCCGCGATGGAATCATTCGGCGTCATGGACTCGAAGAAACTCCCGACGGCAGCGACTTGTCAGAATTGCCATTTGGCTGGCGATGGACGCGCCTCGTGGAGGTAACGCGCCCTGTGCAGTATGCGATCAAGCGGGGACCATTCGGCAGCGCCATCCGCAAGGACATGTTCGTTCCAACTGGATTCAAGGTTTACGAACAGCAACATGCAATCTCGGGCGATTTCGCAAAAGGGCGTTACTACGTCAACGAAGCGAAGTTCGAGGAGTTGAGCGCATTCGAACTCCATCCCGGCGAAATCTTGGTGAGTTGCTCGGGAACCGTTGGAAAGGTGGCAATCGTTCCTGCGAACATTGAGCGCGGTATCATCAACCAAGCTCTCCTAAAGCTGAGCCTTCACCAGTCCGCCCTGCTGAACGAGTATTTCCTGATTCTGTTCCCTGCGTTCTTCATGGAGACAGATACGCTCACGAATCTCTCGGGAACCGCTCAGAAGAACATTCCGGGCATGGATGTTCTCAAGGCTATGCCATTCCCACTGCCACCCCTCGCCGAACAACGCCGGATCGTGGCCAAAGTTTCCGACCTGATGGCCTTGGTGGACGCGTTGGAAACGCAGCTCGCCGCCTCCCGCGCCACCGCCGCGAACCTCCTCTCCGCCCTCGTCGCCGAACTCACCACAAACGCATGAGCTTTCCAGACAGTTTTTCTTATCACTTTTTTCCCGTAGGTCAGGGCCTGTTCACTACGGGTGCAATCTGGAAGGCACAAGAGGGGAAGCCCCGGTTCCTTTGGTGTTACGATTGCGGCACCTCCTCGTCTTTGGGCCTGGTTGAGAACAGCATGAATCGGCTTGCTGAGTTTGCGAAAAACCGAAAACGGATCGATCTGCTGACTCTCTCCCACTTCGACCACGACCATATCAGCGGGGTAGTCCGTCTGCTGCAGGAGTTCAAGATCGGCACACTCATGCTGCCCTATATGCCGCTCGCGCAGCGGCTCGTTCTCGCGTTTGAGGAAGGCAGCGGCGGAGCGGATGATCCAATGACCGATTTCTACCTGAACCCTGTTGCGTTTTTTCTGGCTCAGGGTGGGCCGGGTATCGATCGGATCTTGTTCGTGCTGCCCAGCGGCAACGAAGGTCCTGACTATCCGGGAGAGCAGCCGAATCCGCGAGAGCCCGGGCCGGATGAAGAGCCCAAAATCCATTTTGATTCTGCCAAACCAGAAAATGCAGAATCGTTCGTGCAAGCCGACCAACAGAAGGCCACATCTGTTGAGTTTTTGGCGCCCGGCTCCCGGATCACGGTGACCTCTTGTTTATGGGAGTTTATCCCTTACAACGACGATCCTCAGGAGACGATTACGGAGGAATTCGTCAAAAAAGTTGAGGCGGAACGGGGAAACCTTCTGTCTGCGACTACTCCCACCGCTCGCAAGAAATCGCTTCGGAAACTAAAGAAGACCTACGGCAACCATTTCGGCGCAGGTTCTGAGGAAAGGAATGTCATATCCCTGTTTCTGTATTCCGGGCCGATTTACTCGACATGGAAAACGTCTTGGCTAACGGAAGGGAGATCGCTGGCTTGGAACCAAGCGTGGCGTTGGCATAGATGGCCTTTCCCAGAAATACACGCGTGGGACTTCCCTGAGCCACCTGGGGAGCAAATTCGTCATCGCTGCAGTATCCTCTACTCGGGTGACGGCTATCTCAACACGACCGACCGACTACAGAAACTCATAAAATACCTTGATGCACGCCGCGCGCGGAGAGTTGGGGTCTTTCAAGTGATGCACCATGGCGCGGAGGCGAACTGGCATCAGGGGGTGGCGGCTGCCATTTCCCCGTTGTTTAGCGTCTTCAGTTCCGACCCCGAACGAAAGAAATGGAAGCATCCCCATGCGCCGGTGCTTCGCGACTTCTGGCGATATGGTGCCGTGCAGGTGGACAAACACGCCGATTTCACAGCCTCCGGGTATCTCAGCCACAATTGAAACGAATTTTTGCTCGCGCCATGGCCATGAACTTCTTCAGTGCAGTGAGACTCGCCGAACAACGCAGGATCGTGGCCAAAGTGGAGCAACTGATGTCCTTGGTGGACGCGTTGGAAACGCAACTCGCCGCCTCCCGCGCCACCGCCGCCAACCTTCTCTCCGCCCTCGTCGCCGAACTCACCGCCGTATGAGCCTCCGTAATTGCTACGCTCAGACATTCATCGACCCGGCGATTCGTGGAGGAAACTACCCCGCTCTGCTGCGAGCGCGGGATGAGACGGGAGAGGACGTTGAAGTTTATATCAAGACCCGGGCGGGCTACGGGGGCAGGCCAGCGGCTCCCGGGGTTGAGCTCTTGACGACGCTTCTGGCGAGGGAGTTGGGCCTGCTGGCGCCGGAACCCATTTTGATCGAAGTGCCTACCGGGTTCGCAGGGCAGATCTTCGATCGACCACTCTTCCGCGATCTTTTTTCACGCAGTGAGGGAACGAATTTCGGAGTTGTTGCGCTCGGAGCGGACTGGAAGACGTGGCCGGTCGAGATGTCGGTGCGCGCTTTCCCCGAGAAAACGATCGAGAACATCCTGCTTTTCGATGCTTTGGTTCAGCAAACCGACCGGGGAGCTGACAACCCGAATCTCCTCTGGCGTTCCCATCAAATCGCCGTGTTGGACCACGAAAAATGCTTCGGCTACCTCTCAGGCGCGGGAGATGCAGCGCGTCCTTGGCGACATTTTTTCCAATTTGATCCCCTGCGCACCCACTGCCTCCTTTCCGCAGGGAGAAAGCTCGTGGAGTCGAAAGACTTCGGTGACTCCATGTGGGAGAACCTTCTCGCCTTGGAGATGAGCCACCGACTCCCCGAGTTGGCAACGGTTGCTGTCGCCGCTTTTCCCGATTCTCATGTGGAGATCGGGCGGATTCTTGACTATTTTGAGGTATTGTTCCGCGATATCGAAGATTTTATAGTCCACGCCAGACACGCCCTTTCCCGATGAATGCACAACCCTACAGCTACTGCTTTCTGCGTTACCGGCAGAACCCGGAGGCCGGGGAGTTCGCGAATATCGGCGTGGCATTGTGGGCTCCGAAGACGCGTTTTCTGGGGTTCCAGGGGAGCCCGCATTACAGCCGCTTGACCCACTTTTTCGGAGACATTGACCGGGAGGGCTACCGCCTGCTTCTGGCGCATGTGGAGCGGAGGTTCGATGCTCTGGCCGGACGAATCGCAGACGACGCCCTTGGGCTTGAGCAACAACCCGAGAGCGTGCGGGATTTCGCATTGAACGTCGTGCCGGAGGATGATGGTGCCGTGCAGTGGGGGCCGGTGCGAGGCGGCTTCGTGGAAGATCCCAATGCCGAGCTGGCACGCATTTATTATCGTTTCATCGGTCAATTGAACGAACCGTCCAAGTCGCCGCGCCGGGACGACCCGCAGGTGTTCCGCGAGGTGTTCCGTCCTGCATTCTCGGATGCCGTTGTCGCATCCCGCATGACGGAACATGAGGTCGTGGCCCCGCTGCTCAGCCATGTCTTTAAAAATGCGTGGAAGAACGGCGTCTGGAATGTCTACGAAACGCTCTCGTTCGACCTGCTGGGCCGCGATGATATCGAGGCGAAGGCAAGTAAGTGGTTCGGCCGGAGCCTGAATCTCCAGAAAAGCCAAGACCAACCCCGCATCCATTTCCTCCTCGGCAAACCGTCGCTAGCCCAAAATCAAGGAGCCTATGGAAAAGCAAAGGACATTCTCCGCGGAGCCGATGTAGCGCTCATTGAAGAAGATGAGGCGCGAGACTTCGCTCAAGAACTCCGCTCAACAATTGAGAGGTCCGCCGAGCACTGAGGATTGACGGCTGAGGTTCTGGTTGAACTCGAAGCCGCGGACGTTGTCGGTGTGACCGACGACGAGCCGGCGGATCTTCGCGCGATCTTCCGGACTCTATACCTTTTCGACGAGATCGCCCTCAACGAATTGATGAATCAAACCAGAAATCAGTGACTGGTAGGGGACACCTTTGGCGGCGGCAACGCGCTGAATTCCAACCATGTCATGGTCAGATAATCTGATGTTGATCCGACGATCTTTCTTGAAGGTATTTTCCGCGGCAGACGTCAGTCGTTTCAGCAAGGCCTTGTCGGGTTTCTTCAGGACGATCTTACCGTGATCGAAGAGCGCCTCGATTTCCTTTTCATCTTTGTTAAGTTTCATCTGCCTGTTCTTTTCGGTATTCTTTGGTAGCTTTTCTGCTCGGGATGATCGTCACGAGCCATATGGCCTCATCACGAATCTCAAACGGGACGATGTGAACGTGGCCGTCAATGACGACAAAAAGGAGCTGTTGGCCGGGATACTCGCCTTGATTCGGATGGTCCGCAACACGCCAGAGGTCTCCTCCGACCAATATGCACAATGACGGACTCGAAAGAAATCTTCCGAGCGGCCCATGGCCGGGAAGCGGTCTTCGTCGCGGCCCTGTGAAATCTCTGAGTGCGCGGGTCGGCTATTTACTGCTCGACGAGCTCCACGCGGCGGTTTTTGGCTCGGCCTTCTTCGGTGCGGTTGGTGGCGACGGGGGCCATGTAGGCGGCGCCCATGGGGGTGAGGCGGGAGGCGGCGATTCCGTAGTCGGTCGAGAGGGCTTTGACGACGGCGGCGGCGCGTTGACGGCTGAGGTTCTGGTTGAACTCGAACCCGCCGACGTTGTCGGTGTGGCCGACGACGAGGAGGCGGGAGTCGGGCATTGATTTGAGAAGTTTTGCGATCTGTTCGAGGGTGGGGGCGGACTCGGGTTTGATATCGGCTTTGTTGAAATCAAAGTAGATGCCGTAGAGGGCGATGCGGCCGGTGGTCTCGATGCTGTTGGCCATTTTCTCGGCGGTGACGACGACCATGCGGCTTTCCATCGGTTTCTCCTCGATGATGTCGACCTGCACGAGGGGTTGGCCTTTGACGGGTTTGAGTCCGCCGCTGAGACCCATGGTGAATTCACAGACAAAGACGGCGACGGTCACGTTGCCTTCCGGGCGCTCGAGCCGTGCGGCGATGAAGTAGTTGCCCTGATCGTTGTATTCAAAGATCTGGCTGAACAGGCCCTCGTAGCGGGCGGCGAAGCGGTAGCCGAGTTCCTTGAGCTCGCCTTTGTAGAGCGTGGTGAAGCCCTTGTCTTTGAGTTCCTGCTCGTAGTTCCGGAAGACTTCCAGGCTGCTCCGGCCGGCGGGGGCGAGGTAGCTGATGCGCGTGACGCGGCCTTCGATGGTCTGCTCGGTCTCGATCTTCCGGCCATTGCTGCCGGTGGCGGAGGGGTTGAGCGCCTTACCGAGGGCGAGCGGGTAGGCGGCAAAGTCCTGCTGGCTGTATTGAAAAATGAAACTGTCCTTGTAGCGCTTGAGGATCGGATGGTCCTTCGAGCCGGGCTTGTCCTGGGCGACGGCTCCGGTGAGGGCGGCGAGGAGGAAGGCAAAGAGGGCGGTCCGTGTTTTCATGGTTCGCGATGGGTGCACCGGCTTTGGTAGCGAACGCAGGCGGGGAAGGGGAGGAGAATATCCCGCAGAGACGCGGAAAGGGGGGGGAGAAGACGATGAGAGGAGGAAAGGGTGAGGTGTTGAGAGGAACTCCCGCGCGGAGGCGCAGGGCCGTCGCATTGCACCAATCCTCTCAACTTCTCATCCCTTCAACCTTTCATCTCCTCTGCGTCTCAGCGCCTCTGCGCGAAATGGGCTGAACTTTGCTTCTACGCTGCGGCACCGTATTGTCTCGCAAGAAACCGGTCCCAGGCTTTGCGGGCGAGGCTTGGAATCTCTTTGGATCCAGCGATGAGCCCTTCAACGCTGAGGTCGCAATCGAGGGGCTCCCAGTGGAGACTATGATCCAAAACTTCCATGGCGTTCCGCTCCGCGTCGGTCGCAAGCAAAAGGGTAGGCACATGCTCAAGGGGCATGACGATGGTAATCCCTGAATCGAGGCGGACTTTCAGGTTCCGCGAGTCGATTTCCGCTTCAATGATTCTTGGCGGCAGATTCATAGGTCGAGTTAATCAACTCAAGATGATCGCACACGATGCGGAGGATGTCATTCACTTCATGGTCGGCGAAACCTGCGTTCCATGCCAACTCAACACGGGGCTCGATCCAGACCTTGCACTCTTTCCGGTCCCGGCGAACGTGAACATGCCGCTTCTCATTGAGATCGAAGCTGAAGAAACCAATCCGATAAGGGATATTAGGGATCGGGATGCGCGGCACAGGTGGGAACGTTTCGCAATTTCGCTGCCCCGTCAATTTCAGGTTCCGAGAAGAGACGTTTTTGAATGGCTGTGTGGCGGCTGACAAGCCCACGGGGAGATCCCCCGCAGGGAGGCTGAAGCGCGGAGAGGGGGGAGAAGACGATGAGAGGAGAAAAGGGTGAGGTGTTGAATGGAGATCCCGCGCGGAGGCGCAGGGCCGTCGCATTCCACCGATCCTCTCAACTTCTCATCCCTTCAACCTTTCATCTCCTCGGCGCCTCTGCGCGAGTTTCTTTTTAACCTTTTTTGTTCAATGCGGCGGTGAACCAGTCGACCTGCGGGGCGGCGTTGCGCTGGCCGTGGCGTTGGACGTCGCGGGAGTTGCCTTCGTTGCGGCGTTCGCCGGGCTTGGCGCGGGCTCCGAGGTCCGGGTTGGTTTTCATCGAGAGGGCAATGCGTTTGCGGGCGAGGTCGACCTCGACAACGGTTGTCTGCACGCGCTGGCCGACCTTTACGACATCCGCCGGATTTTTCACAAACTGATCGCTGAGCTGGCTGATGTGGACGAGACCGTCCTGGTGCACGCCGACGTCGACGAAGGCACCGAAGGCGGTGACATTGGTCACGATGCCGGGGAGCTTCATGCCGGGCTGGAGCTGTTCCATCTTCTGGACCTCCTCGGCGAATTTGAAGACCTCGAACTGCTGGCGCGGGTCGCGTCCGGGTTTGGCGAGCTCCTGGAGGATGTCCTTGAGCGTGGGGAGTCCGACTTCGCCGGTGACGTATTTTTCGGGTTTGATCTGGTCGCGGCGGGACTTGTCCTTGAGCAGGTCGGCGACCGAGCAGGCAAGATCGTTGGCGATGGCATCGACGAGCGGGTAGCGCTCGGGGTGGACGGCGCTGGCGTCGAGCGGATGGCCGCCGTCGCGGATGCGGAGGAAGCCGGCGGCCTGCTCGAAGGCTTTGGGCCCGAGTCCGGCGACCTTGAGGAGTTCCTGCCGGGAGGTGAACGGGCCGTTCTTGTCGCGGTGCTCGACGATGCTCGCGGCGGTGCGGGAGTTGAGGCCGGAGACGTAGGTGAGGAGGTGCTTGCTCGCGGTGTTGAGCTCGACGCCGACGCTGTTCACGCACGA
>CAZSMN010000145.1:0-9054 GCA_964607615.1 uncultured Chthoniobacterales bacterium
CTCGTTCTGGGCCTCCAGCTTCTTCTTGATCTCCTCCGCGTTGGTGACCATGGAGCGGAACTTCCACATCCCGAAATGGCTGCCGCGGTATCCCACGCGGGTCTGCTGGAAGAATATCGGCCCGCCATCCTCCAGTTTGATCAGGAGTGCCGTCAGCGCGAAGACCGGACTTCCCAGCACGAGGGCGGCAGTGGCGGCCGTGATGTCGAGCACGCGCTTGAGCCCGTAGGCCGCAAGAATAACACCCTTCCAAACCGCCAGCTTGAAGGAAACCCTCATCCTCTCACGAAGCCTTCCCGCTGGCGTGCCGGTGGAGATCCAGTAATCGACGTTATCTTTGTCGTCAGGCATGGTCGGAGGGGCGCTGGGATCGGTCGATGCCAACTCCCTCTTTTGTAATCCTTTTGCGGATGGCGGTCAGTATCTTTCTACTCCGAATTATGCTCTCCGGATCAAGGCATCACGCGGATGAGCCGCGAATGTTGTTGATTCCTCAGCCTGCGGGTTTTATGCCGGAGCGATGGAGAGCGAATTCCAAGCTGTCGTCGACGGAGATATCATCCGGATTGCCATCCGCCGGTCGCGGGTCGATGCCGCTTCGGCGGGCGTTTTCAAGGAAGCGATATCCTCCGCATGGCAGCCCACCCTCAAGCACGCTGTCATCGATATGAGCCAGGTGGAATTTGTCGACAGCTCGGGAGTCGGCGCGCTCCTCGGCGTGCTCCGGCGCCTACCGCAAGGCGAGGGCTCTGTGGTGCTCAAAGCCATGCGCCCGCAGGTGCTGTCGGTGATCGAACTCCTTCGCCTGCACCGCGTTTTCCAGATCGAGGAATAAGGCCGCCGCCCTCAGAATCCGCTTGCGTGCGGGCAGACTTGGGGCTCCATTCCGGCGCATGCACACCATCGCTCCGTCCCAACTCGTTGAGACCTTCCAGTGGCGCTATGCCACCAAGCAGTTCGATCCCTCGAAGAAAATTCCAACGGATCTCTGGCAGGCTCTCGAGGAGACGCTGATCCTCTCGCCTTCCTCTTACGGCCTGCAGCCTTGGGGATTTTTCATCGTGACCGACGATGCGACCAAGACGGCGCTGCGCGCGCACTCATGGAACCAGGCCCAGGTGACGGACTGCTCCCACCTCGTTGTCTTCGGCATCCGCGAGATCATCGACGAAGCACACGTTGACCGCTTTATCGAGCGTATGGTCGAAGTCCGCGGAGGGACGGCTGAGGCTCTGAAGTTCTACCGGGACATGATGACGTCGGACATCATTCACGGGCCCCGCTCGAAATGGGCTCACGAATGGGCGGCCCGGCAGGTCTACATCGCGCTCGGCAACTTCATGACGGCTGCCGCCCTGCTCGGCATCGATACCTGCCCGATGGAAGGCCTCGATCCAGCGAAATACGACGAGATTCTCGGCCTGCCGGCAAAGGGTTTCCGTACGGTCGTGGCCTGCCCGGCGGGCTACCGGCACCCTGCGGACAAATACGCTTCGCTGCCCAAAGTCCGCTTCGATAAATCCGAGCTCATCCACAACCTATGAATCCTCTCGCCCGCACACTCGTTCCCATTCTCATCCTGCTCATCGCCGCGTTTGCGGTTCTCGGCAGTCTTACCGTCGTGATTGAGAGCGGCCACGTCGGGGTGGTCCGCACCTTCGGGGCCGTGAAACCGGAAGCCCTTCCCGAAGGCCTTCATTTCAAGAAGCCGTTCATCGATCAGGTCGAGCAGATGGACATCCGCCTCGCGGCGAGCCACGCCAAAGCGACGGCCGCCTCGCGCGACCTCCAGACCGTCAGCACGGAAGTCACCACGCAGTATTCGCTCAGCGGCGATCTCGCGCCCCTCACCTATCAGCGCATCGGCAACCTTGGAAAAGTCTCTGCCTCGCTTGTCGAACCGGGCATCCAGGAGTGTGTGAAGGCGGTCACGGCGAAGTTCACCGCCGAGGAACTCGTCACGAAGCGCGAGGTAGTCAAAGCCCAGATCCAGCAGGCGCTTGTCTCGTTCCTCAACCACACCCTCAAGGAAAAGGGCGTCGAGGGAGCGATCGTCATCGCCAACGTGGCCATTACCGATTTCAACTTTTCCGACGAGTTCAACCGCGCCATCGAGTCGAAGGTGAAGGCCGAGCAACAGGCCCTTCAGGCGAAAAACGAAAAGCTCATGCGCGTCACGCAGGCCGAGGCCTCGGCAGCAGAGCGTAAACTCGGCGCCGATGCCGAAGCCTATTCAACCGAGGTACAATCCAAAGCCCGCGCAGATGCCATCCGGCGCGAAGCCGAGGCCCTCAAGGAAAGCCCGGAACTCATCAAGCTCCGCACCGTCGAGAAGTGGGACGGCATCCTGCCCCGCATCTCGGGCGGAGGAGTCACGCCTTTCATCAATATCGACGAGCTCGCATCTCCCGCAGCTTCTGCCGCCCCGGCCCGTCGCTGACCGGACTACGGCGCGGCGTCCTTCGCGCGCTCGTTGGCCTTGGCGAAGTTCGAACTGCTGACCATCGAGATCGTCGGCTTGCCATCGTGCAGAATGATGACCGACCACCCCTCGATCGAGTCCTGGTATTTGTCGGAGTAACCCTTGTAGCCGCCGACCGTCGACTGGCCGATCGTCATCGTGATGCTCTCCCCCGGCTTCAGCGCGGGAAAGTCCTCTGAACCTTTGAATCGGTCGATTTTTTTGGGGCTGTAACCCCAGCGTTCAATAAGGATCACCCATTCGAGCTTGCCGGCCGGGAGGGCTTTCATCGAGGTGTTCTTCGCCTGAACCTTGAGCCCGAGGGTTCGATCAACCTTCGTATAGTAATCTCCGGTTCCCCGCTCATCGTTGTTGGAGAGGGTGGACTTGCTCACCTCGACCCGCATGCCGTTTTCCTCCTTGGCGGAGAGAACAGGCATCACGAGGAGACAACTCAGCAGAAGCACGATGCTCTTCATAGCGCTCCTTATAGCGCGGGCAGAACCGCTGTAAACCCGTAAAGCCCTCTAAAGCCCCTGGTCCGGAATCTCCCGCAGGCGGAAAAATTTGGCCGGCGCAGGGGCCGATAGACTTCGGCTCTCAAAGGGCGTGGCCGGCCGCCACCGCGAACCGGGCGTCCAGGAGACCAGATCGGTGCTCTCCTCCATCAGGTAGGTGCAAAAGGGATTCGCCGTAAACGAGAGTTGCAGGTGCCCGGATCCCTCCGGCTCGAAGCGCAACGACAGCGGCCTCCGCAAGCCCGAGGGATCACGCAGGTCTTTGCCATGCCCCTTTCCATAGAGCACGACCTCGCCCACATAGCCGCTGTCAAAAAGAGACAGCTTGAGATATCGGGTGGTGGCGCTCACATCGAACCGCCTCCAGACCGCATAGGCGTCCGTGACGCAATTCACAATCTCCGTCCAGCCCGCCTGCGGGCTTCCGGCCGAAACTTTGAAATTCCCCACGCCGTTGGAATCAAACAACCAGACCTGGGTGAGGTCAAAATTCTGCCCGAGGTCGAGGAGCGTTTCGAGCGGGCTGATTCCCCACGCTTTCCGCTCCCAGTTCGTGCTGACGCTGGCCGAGGGAGGATCGCCCGCTGCCGCTTGCTGATCGAAGAGATTGGCGTTCTTGAGCGCCGGCGTGAGAGGCGTCGCCATCGCGGGGATTACGGAGATCCGGTGCTCGCGAACCGCGACTTTCACCCGGATCTCGGCAAACTGCTCGACGGCCCCGTCCGATGCCGTGAGTCGCAAAACATAGTCGCCGGGTGCATGGAAGGCCACCGACGTGCGGGCCGCGAGGGCATCCTCGAACCGCACCCTCGAGGGATCCCCACCCGCAACCGACCAGACCGTTGATGCAACCTGCCCGCCGGCGTCCTGATCCACGACGACAGCCTCGAGCGGTGCCGTAAGCCATTCGCCATGGGTCGTAAAAGCATGCCGCCACTCGAGATCTAGCGACGACTCCAGCCGGATCTCCGGTGGCGTATTGAGCGTCTCGGGAAAATAGCGAAACGACCGCAGCTCGCAGGGATCGAGCACAAGGGGCAAACTCGTGATCCGCTCGCCGAGTACCTCACCCGTGACGGCATCCAGAAGCCGGCCGGCGGCCGGAAGCTGGAGCGTCACCGACCGTGCTTGATATCCGGTATTTACCATTCCCAGATAGGTGCCGTTCTGCGGTGTGACGATCTTGCGGACGACGCAATTGGCTGCGGAAGACATGGCCGGATCCCGCTCGCTCGGCAGTGCCGGAAGCGCGAGAAAGTTGGCATTGAAGCGCCGGACGAACTCCGGATTGCCGCGGTTGAAATTATTGGAGGCCAGATAACCGATGTACGTCGGATCCCCGTTGGCAAAGGCCAGCGCCTCGGGCAGGACGACGAACGGGCCCGCATAATCCACATCCGCAACGAAGTAGCCGACGATCTGAATATCCTCCCCGACCCGGGTGGCATCCTCGTTCAGCGAGTAATGCCGGACGGCGGCAAGGCCGGACGGACCTCGGAACGCGGTGAAAACCGAAGGCTCGTTCGAGTAGGCGCGATGGAAGCCGGCGGTCTGCAGGACGCGGGCCGGAGGCGCGGCGCCGCCGGGATCCGCCGCCGGCGTGGAATGCTGCCACTCCCAGCCGCCCCACGTCGGCGTGTCGGACGTCAGCGCAGCCAGGTGCCATTTTCCCGCGAGGGCATCGGCCAGCGATCGCACGGCAAGGCCGCTCCCGCTCCAGGCACCGGGATTCTCGGCGATCACCTTCGTGTTGACCAAAACCGACCGTCCGGGCTCGGTGTGGTCGGGAGTGAAAAGCACGACCGGCGCAGAGGCGACCGCGCTCTGGAGATACGATGCTACCTGCTCAAGGAAGGCGCGGCGCTTCCCGAACCACCACGTCCGGTAAGCCGCATACAGCGCCGGCTCGGAGCGGAGCCGCTGCCTCGTCACCGCAGCGGTCTGGCCGGTCTCGGACTGGAACCGTCCGAGCGCGCTGTCCGCGAAGCTGATCGGAAAATCCGAGACGCGCGTGCGCAGCCAAACGGCGGCAAAGCGGGCCTTCTCCTGCTCGTCCGTCACGGTGATCTCGAGAATCCGCCGCAGGTCCTCGAAGGTATCGGGATCGGTGATATCGGCGTTGGCATCTTCCGACCACGTGATGTGCGTGTACGCGGAGAGCGAGTCCGAGAGCGGCCGGCAGCGCTTTTGATAGCCGAGGCTGGCCGGTCCGGCACCGAGGCTGCCTTTGTATTCGAAATACGGAATCAGGTCGAAACCGAGCTCGCCCGCCCGCCGGCAGATCCGGGTCCACCGGGTGGGAAATCCCGTCTGCCGCACCCAGGCGTTGCCGCCGTATTTGGACGAATCCCATCCCTGGTTGTGGCCGAATTCCAGCAGGTCCTTGGCGAACGTGCGCATCCCCAGAAAGCGCATGAGCTGAAACTTGCCCTCATACCACGACAGGGCATCGTCGAAGCCCCGGTTCGCGGCCAGCGAAGAGCCCACAACACCGTCGGCCATCTCCTCGCGCCAGAACAGATGCCGCTTCGGCAACCCGGCCGGGAGTTCGGGGATCTTCTGCGCGATCTCGTTGAGGGGTGGCGCCTCGTAGAGCTCGAGACGTTTGACCGCGACACCCGCAGAGAGCGGATCATTTTCCCTGCTGAGCTGGAGAAGGAGCACCCAGAAGCCGTCCGCCGGCACCTGATCGCGCGGAAACTCCCCCTCATCACGCGGCTGCTTGAGCCCGGGAAAACGTTCCTGCAGGAAAAAAAGCATATCCCAGGATTCCATGCGCCCGCTGAGCGGAAGCTCAAGGGACTCCGTGTTGTTATTCACGTAGGGCACTGCGATCCCGTCGCCGGTGGTGCGCCCGGTGTGGAAGCCCCGCGCCGTCTCCGCGCCGCGGTTCAGAACGAAAACCGTCCGCGGCACATCTTCAGGATAAATCACGCGCAGCACATAGGCCGTATTCGCCTTGAGGCCTTTTCCGCGGCCGAGCTGATAGGCGAAATACTTCATATCCGCACCACCGTTCGGCAGTGAGCGGACCTGCTCGCCGAGCGCGCCGGTGACTTCGCTGGCTCCTTGCGGATACTCCGCAAAGGCATTCGGTCCCGCAGCCGCACAATCCACCGAGTCGATGAGACGAAGCTTCGAAAAATCGTAGGCCGGCGATGCGACGCCGTTCAGAGGGATCAACGCAAGCAGGATGGAAACACGTATGATCCAGCGCATTCCGCACTCATAACCTCTCTCCTCCCGATGGGCAATCGGGATTCCTCTACGGGTCAGCTTTCGCGATGAAGAAGGCGGGAAGCCAGCGCCTCGAGCATGGCGGCGCGCGGGCCGAACGGCGTCAACGCCTTCATCGCCAGCGCCGTGAGCCGGGCCGCCTCTTTGCGGGACTTCTCAAGGCCGAGAAGACCGGGATACGTGGTCTTGCCGGAAGCCACATCCTTGCCAGCGCTCTTGCCGAGCTTTTCCGATGTCTGGGTGATGTCGAGGATGTCGTCCACGACTTGGAAAGCGAGGCCCAGATTCTCTCCGAAGGTGCCGAGCGCTTCAAATTCGCGGGGTTTGGCATTGGCGCTCATCGCACCGAGCCGCAGGCTGGTGACGACCATCGCCGCCGTTTTCCCGCGATGGATAAACCGGAGCTCGGCGAGGGTGGACTGCCGTTTTTCTCCCTCGAGATCCGCCACCTGTCCGCCGACGAGATAGCGGCTGCCTGCCGCGCGGGCAAGCTCGGCAAACTGGTCGCGGTGGGGGTAACGCTTCGAGGCCGGAGCGCGGGTGAGCATCTCGAAAGCCGCCGTCAACAGCGCATCGCCGGCCAGCACGGCCACGCCTTCTCCAAAAACCTTGTGCGACGTCGGCCGGCCACGGCGCATGTCGTCGTCGTCCATGCACGGAAGATCGTCATGGATCAGTGAGTAAGTATGCACACACTCGACCGCGCACGCCGCCGGAAGCGCGTCATCGGGCTTCCCGCCGCAGGCCATGGCTGCCGCGAGGCAAAGGACCGGACGCATCCTCTTGCCCCCGGCGAAGACGCTGTAGCGCATCGCGCGGTGAAGCGTGACCGGACGCACCGATTCCTTCGGCAGCCACCGGTCGAGCGCACGGTCAACGCGTCGGGAAGAATCGGAAAGAAAGGCGTCCGGGTTCATGCGGAAAGCTGACAACCTAGCGGTGCGATCCGCAGACAGGCGATGAGAAAAATGGAGGCTCAGGCTGCAAGCGCCCGGGCAGCGAGACCACTTTTCAACGAGGGAATAATGGCGTCAAAATCCTCGACAACATCGAAGCACCTTGGTGCCCCCATCGCATCAAGCAAGGCGATCAACGGCGACCAGAACCGGCGCCCGACCGCATCGATCCGGTCGAAAACGACAATCGGTTTTCCTTCCATGAGGGGATGCCTCTGCTGCGCGAAGATGAGCAGCGCGAGCATCTCCTGCACCGTGCCGGCTCCGCCCGGAAAGATCACGAAGGCGTCGGAACGCTCGATCATAATCTCCATGCGCGTGTAGATGTCGGGGCGGAGCCAGAAGCTTGAGAGCCCGGCCGGGAGGCCCTCCAGCTCGATGATGTGCGGCACATTGGAGCCTCCGGTCCAGCCGCCCGCCTCGACCGCTCCGTAGACCACCTCGCCCATGACGCCGGAGTTTCCGGCACCCGACACGCAGCCGAGGTTGTTCTCCGCCAGAGCACGGCCGAGGGCGCGGCCGTCGGCGAGGTAGGCCGGATCCTGCAGGCTGGCCGAGCAGAAGACGCAGACTTTTCCCTCCAGCGGGACCTGCGGCTCCTGATCGAACGACTCGACTTTGCCCGACTTTCCCGCAGCCGGCGCATGGCCGGAGAAGGCGTCGGGAAGGCCGTTCGAACGGACCCGGTCCAGCGCGGGCAGCACGTCCTCGGGCGCGCTCGCGAGGAGCAGATAATCGCGGTAATTCTGCCGGATCGTGCCCAGCTCGTGCAGGTGATTCAGCAGGCGGAAAAACGGATCCCAGGAGCCGTCGCTGTTAAGGATGACCGTGGCCTTGCCGCGGAGGTTTTTGTCGAGGGTCTGGTAGCCGACAAAGATGGAGACGGCCTTGAAGAGGTCCTCCAGTGTCGCTCCGGGAGTGAAGACGAAGGCATCGGACTCGATGATTTTCTTCTCGATGTTCGACAGTGTGATCCGCTGGTCGCCGTTCGAATTGTAGAGATCCCAGCCGCCGGCAAAGAGGTGGTAGAGAAGCGAGGCTCGGAGGGCGCGGTTCGGGTCGGCGGCTCCGCGGACAGTTCCAGAAATACGGGCGATCGGCATGTTGTTCTTGGTTGCGTTTCAGGGGACGCCTTAGCCGTAAGCAGGCGCCGTGCCTAGTTTGTCCGGAAACCGCGAACCGCCCTCAGGACGGCACGCCGATGGCTTCTGAAATCGCTCCTGCGATGCGGTCGGCATGGGCGTTGATCGCCTCCTGATCGCGTCCCTCGATGAGCAGCCGGATCTTCGGTTCGGTGCCGGAATACCTGAGCAGCACGCGGCCTTTGCCATCGAGGCTCTGTTCGGCCTCGTTGAGCAATCCCGTGACCGCCTTAAGCGACTCGATCGGCGGCTTTTCCCGCACGCGGAGGTTCCGCTGCGCCTGGGGATATTTTTTCAAAACCTTCTTCAACTCGCTCAGCGGCTTGCCGGTCTCGGCCATCACGCGGAGGATCTGAAGCGCGCTGACGATGCCGTCGCCGGTCGTAGCAAAGTCGCGGAAGATCATGTGCCCGCTCTGCTCTCCGCCGACGTTGAAGCCGTCGCGCAGCATGGCCTCGATGACATAGCGGTCGCCGACTTTCGTGCGGAGCACGCGTCCGCCATGGGCGGCCAGCGTCTCGTCCAGGCCGAAATTACTCATCACGGTCGCGACGAGCGTCCTGCCATCCAGCCGGCCGCTGCCGAGGAAATCGACGGCCGCGATGGCCATGATCTCGTCGCCGTCGACCACCTCGCCATTCTCAGCGCACAGGAGGGCGCGGTCGGCATCGCCGGCGTGGGTGATGCCCACATGTGCGCCGTTCGCCCGGACGAGACGTTGAATCTCCTCCGCATGCGTG
>CAZSMN010000146.1:0-9046 GCA_964607615.1 uncultured Chthoniobacterales bacterium
CAGCGGCCTTTGGAGCCGTTATTCATGGTTCGAGTCCATGCGGGGCAGCCAGCTTTCCGGGTTATGCGGGCCGGGTTGGCCGCCTGACAAAAGGGCTTGCGCGGCCCGGTGGCGGTATGATGATTCAGACCTATGGCCGAACCTACCGGACAGGACATGTTTTTTGAGAAGGTCCGCAGCGATTTTCGTTTTATGGCCGGTTGCTTCCGGCGGGTCCTTGCAGGGCTCGGGGAGAACGCGATTGCGGACCATCTGGCGCCGGGAGAAGCGTTGACGTCCGGCGCAGTGCCGTCCGAGCGCCTGGAGCAGGCCTACTCGATTCTTTTTCAACTGCTCAACCTCGTGGAGGAGAACGCTTCGGTGCAGCACCGGCGCCAGTTGGAGAACGAGGGCCAGATCGATCAGATCTCCGGACTCTGGCCGAAGAATCTCGAGATGCTGCGGGATCTCGGTCTTACAGGGCCGCAAATCGCGGCCGCGCTACCCGCCATGCGCGTCGAGCCGGTGCTCACGGCCCACCCGACCGAGGCGAAGCGGGCGACGGTTCTGGAGCATCACCGCCGCATCTATCTGCTCATGGTCAAGCGGGAGAATCCGGTCTGGACACCCTCCGAGCAGGAGTCGATCCGCGCGGAGATCGAACTGGAGTTGGAGCGCCTCTGGCGCACGGGGGAGATCTATCTCGAAAAGCCGGACGTCGCCTCCGAGCGGCGGAACGTGATTCACTATTTCCGCGAGGTTTTTCCTGCGGTGCTGCCGGAGATGGACCGCCACCTTCGCCAGGCGTGGGCCGGCGCGGGGTTTGATCCGGCGGAGATCGAGTCGCCCCTTTCGTTGCCGCGGCTGTCATTTGGCAACTGGGTCGGCGGCGATCGGGACGGGCATCCACTCGTCACGGCGGATGTCACCCGTGAGACCTTTGCCGACCTCCGGAGCAATGCCCTTCGGATGTTGCGGCGGAGCCTTTCGGAACTCGCGGCCCGGCTCAGCCTCTCCGCTTTGCTCCAGCCGCCGCCGGCGGCATTGGTGGAGCGTGTGGATCAACTGGCTGCCTTGCTGGGCGGTCCCGGCCTTGAGGCGAAAATGCGGAACCCGCAGGAGCCCTGGCGCCAGTTGGTGAATCTCACGCTCGCTCGTCTACCGATGGAGGATGTGCCGGGCGGACCGGCCTCCGCCTGCTACCAGAGCGCGGGTGAGCTTTTGGAAGATCTTTTCCTTTTGCGCGACGCGCTGATCGAGCACGGTGCCGGGCGGATCGCCCACGGCGATCTCGATCCGGTGATCCGGCTTGTCCAGACGTTTGGCTTCCACCTTGCGACGCTCGACATCCGGCAGAACAGCCGCTTTCACGACCTTGCCATCGGCCAGCTCCTGGCGGCGGCCGGCATGGAAAACTCCGACTATGCCGGCTGGGCTGAGCCGGAACGGGTGGCTTTTCTTGATGGCGAGCTTAAGTCGCTCCGGCCCTTCGCCCGCGCCGGCACCGTCCCTGGCAATGAAGCGTCGGCGGTCGTCGAATGTCACAGCGTGGTCGCAGACGAGATCCGTCGCCATGGAGCGGCCGGCATCGGCGCGTTCATTGTGAGCATGACGCGCGATCTCTCGGACCTGCTCGGCGTCTACGTTCTGGCGCGCGAGGCGGGATTGCTGGTTTCCACGCCGGAGGGTCCGGCCTGCCTTGTCGAGGTGGCGCCGCTTTTTGAAACGATCGAGGATCTGGAAAAAGCCCCCGCCATTCTGGAGACCTTCCTCAACCATCCGGTCACCCGGCGGAGCTACGACGTCCGCGGTTCCGGCCCTGTCCAGCAGGTGATGGTCGGCTATAGCGACAGCAACAAGGATGGAGGAATTTTTGCCAGCCTTTGGGGCCTGAACGGAGCCATGCGCGCTATGGTCGAAGTCGCGCAGAAGTCCGGCGTTCGCCTGCGGTTTTTCCATGGCCGCGGTGGAACAATCAGCCGTGGGGCGGGTCCAACCCACCGGTTCCTGCGGGCGCTGCCTCAGAGCTCGCTTGGAGGCGACCTCCGCCTCACCGAACAGGGCGAGAGCATTGCGCAGAAATACGCGAACCGCCTCAACGCCGCTTACAACCTCGAACTCCTCATGGCTGGCACGGTCTGCATGACCCTGCGGCCGGATCGCAAGGAAACCGGAACCCACGAACTCGTCCCGTGCATGGACCACCTTGCCCGTCAGAGCCGAAGCGCCTATCGCGCTCTCGTTGAGGCGCCCGGATTTCACGAGTTTTTCCGTGAGGCGACGCCGATCGATGCGATTGAACGCAGCCAGATCGGATCGCGTCCTGCGCGGAGAACGGGCAAGCCGTCCATTGCCGACCTGCGGGCGATCCCCTGGGTCTTCAGTTGGAGCCAGGCCCGCTTTTATATCTCAGGGTGGTTCGGCGTGGGATCCGCGCTGGCCGACCTGGCTGCCACTGACCCGGCGGGCTTTGAAAAGATCCGCCTCGGATTTTCCGACTTCGCCCCGCTCCACTACATCATCAGCAATGCTGCCACGAGTATCGCAACGGCTAATCCTGGTATCATGCGGGCCTATGCGGCTTTGGTGACCGATGCCCGGACGCGCGAGTCGATTCTCTCCCACATCCTTGGTGAGTACGAACTGACCAAGTCGTTTCTCGAGCGGCTGTATGGTGCACCGTTGGAGACCGCCCGGCCGAACGTGCAATCCCAGGTCGACCTCCGCCAGCCTGCATTGAAAACCCTTCACACCCTGCAAATCGACCTGCTCCGTACCTGGCGTGCGGCCGGTGGTGAAGAGAAGGATTCGCTGCTCGCAGAACTTCTGCTCACGGTCAACGCCATCGCCTGCGGCCTCGGCACCACAGGCTGAGCCACCGTGCTTGCACGAGGGAGCGGGCTTCAGAAAAAAGGATCGCTTATCGGTTTTTCACAGGCACTTCATCCGTCAGTGCGGGCCCTGCGACCTTTGAGAGGACCCTCCTTTCGGGATCTTTATCGAGAGATCCGATTGCGGCGGGGGCGGAAGACCAGCACTGCGGAGAGGCCCAGAGAGAGAAGAACGACCGTGCCGGGCTCCGGAACCGCATTGACCGAGATCGAGCCGATATAGCCCTGCAAGGTGTCCCGCGTCCAGCTCGTGCCGCTGTTTGAAGAGTTCACATTACCGACCCAGGAGTAGCCGTCGCTGGTGGTGTAAGACGGGGAACTCACCTGAGCCCAGTAGTATTCATCGTTGGCATTGTTGTTGCCGAGGACGATCGCATACTCCGTGTCAGCCTGGAGCTGGACGGAGGTGATGCCGGTGAGATCATCGGCGGCGTACGAAAAGGTCTGCTGAATAAAGGGCAGGGTGCCGGAGAAGGTGGCCGAGAGGCCGGATTGTGAACCCAGTGCCGCGCCAGTCGGAAGGTGCGATCCATTCATCTGGTAAAGAAAAACCGAGAACGTGATGGTCGGGTAGGGATTCGGCGTATTACCGGCCAACAGGCTGAACGAAAGAGCGTCGATGGTCGCTGCGTTGGAGCCTGTCTTGAACCCAAGCCCGGAAAAGGTGCTCTGGAGAGGCGTGAACGTCCGGCCATTCGTCCAGGTTGTGCCGACATTGGACAGGACTTCACCGGCCTCGGAGGGCATGACGGTGAACACGATCGCAAAAACCGCGGGAAAGAGGAGTTTTTTCATGTTCCTGGGGGGGTAGGGCCATGTCTCTCGCAATCTTGTGACGTCAGCAAGGAAGGGATTTCTACCTGAGGTATAATTCCGTGACCCCGACCTCTTCTATTCGTGAAATCCGACAAGCCGGAGGTCGGCCTCGAAGAGCGCGGTGTTCGGGCTACGGGCCTCCCGGGCCATCCGTGCGAGCGTAATGGCCGATTGGTGATGGCCGGTCTTCCAAGCTGCAGCTGCCCGGGCATAGAGGCCCGGGGTCGAGTCCGGCGGGAGCGCCGAGAGGTCTGCCTCTTGTTCCCCCTCAAGGAGAAGGCGGCAGAGGAACTGTCGGTAGGCGGTGAGGCGGTGGCCGGGGTTCTGCTTGCGAAGCCTCGCATAGAGGTCCGAGGCCGCCGCGTAATCACCCTCGTCGAAGGCGAGCCCCGCCATGTCGAACAATGCCCCATGGTGGTCTGGATCGAGCTCGAGGGTCCGTTGCAGAAAGTCGCGGGCCGTCGCACGTTCTCCGCTTCCGAAAGCGGCTGTCGCTGCAGCGTATTGCGCCTCGGCATCCCGGGGGAGAGACTCCGCAAGTTCGCGGTTCGACTGGCTGAATGATTTGCCGGCGATGGCGCGCAGCCCCGGAGCCATTGCTCCTCGGGCCTCTGAGAGGGAGGCAGCAGCCGGGCCGGAGGAAAGGGACCATGTCGCGGGCTCGAACGCCGGCGGGTTAACGTCGTGCGCTGAAGAGCGAGGGTTGCTTAAGAACCACCAGACCGTGCCGACCGATCCAGCGATCACCGTTACGAAGACGGCCGGGGGGAACCAGATCGGCATTCCTTTCGGCTTCACGCTTTCTCCCTTTCGCGGTTGGCCGCCGTCAGGAGGTGCGACTGCAAAATCGCCCGCGGGCCCGACATGCTTCCGACCGCCCGTAGGATCAGTCGTCGCACCGGCGTCGCCCTCCTTCCTTGGTGCAGTCCCATTTTTTCGCGCACAACATGCACTGCGGTGGAATCTGGAGGTAGTCAGCCACCGCGATGAGGTTATCGAGGCTGGGGCTTCGTCGTCCGGTCTCCCAGTGGTCCCATGTCGACGTGGCCACGCCGAGCTCTTGTGCGGCCGTCTGGAGCTTGATGCTCCGCTTCGTCCGCCAGTGCTTGAGAAAGTCTCCGATCCAGAGGGAACGTGTGCTCACCTTGAGTTCTCGTGACACGTGCAGGATGTCACCGGCGGTTACCGGCCCGCAATAAGCAAATCCCTTATGCATAGATTTTTTGCACCATCAGACCCTGTCTGCCGGCTCTCATCCGGCCCGGGGGAGATCGGTGGACTTTGCGGGCCGGGTTTGGGTTGGCGGTTGGCCTTCCGGAGGCTAGGATCCGGATGTCGACCCCTGACGGAGACGGCTCCGAGACTATGAAAATTCTTCTTTCGCTCCTCAGTGTTCTGATCGCGGGCGTGGTCGGTCTTCTGACTTCCGGCATGGTCGCCTCGGCTTACGTGGACTGGTATCGCGTCTCGAGTTTTGAAGGAGGTTCCGGCTACCTCGTCATGGGGATGGCTTTGCTTGGAGGAGTTGTGTCCGTTTTCGTGGGACTGGCGGTCGCGGTGTTCTTCGCACTATCCGGTCGGCCGGTCTTCTGGCGATCGGTGCTTTTCTCCTGCGGACCGATTATTGCTCTCGGAGGGTTGGTGGCAGGCATCTTTTACTTGCTGGCAGATTTTCCACCAACCATCGGTGGCGAGGAATTGCGGCTGGAGGTCGAAATCCGGCTTCCGGCGGAATGGAAAACCCATCCTTCCGAGATGGCTGGGGACCCGGAGTTTGTTCTCGGCTCGGTGGCGAATCACACGCAAAGGACTTCGGAGTATGGTGAGCTGAAGCTCGACCGTGCGAGGCTGGAAAGCGGGAGGTGGATTGTTCCCGCCGCCGTCCCGCTTTTCACCTCTCGAGGGAAGCGCAGCATCGACGCTAAGATTGGCGGGAGGAGAATCGCGGAGTTTATCGTTCCTCTGCCCGCCCATCCCGGCCCTGCGTATGAGCAATGGAGCGGGTGGGGTCCACAACCACCGGAGGGCAGCCCGCCGTGGCCGGATACGATGTCTTCGTACCGGTTCCGCGTGCAGCGGATTCCTCCCCCGCCTCCGCCGGAGACGGAGGCCGAATATCAGAGCCGCAAGGAGGCCGAAGAGCAGGCGGCCTTTGATGCCATTCCTCACGATGGGCCGATCGCGGTCTGGCTCCCCTACACGGAGGCCTGGCAAAACGAAGCGAGGCGTGAAATCGCGATCCAGCGGGTTGTTGCAAGGGCGGGATTTGCCGGAGAGCTCGGTGCGATGATGCGGGATGGCGACATGCGCACGGCGGAGGCGGCGCTGCGGTTTGTTGCCAATGCTCCGACAGAGTCGTTGACGGCCCCGGTGGGCGCGGCCGGTGCCGACATCATCCGGCGCATGGAGAAGGTTAACGTGACCTCTGTGGAGGAGGATCCCTCGTATGACGGAGCTGCCGACGTGATGATCCGCTTCAGCGCGTGGATGACGGCCGTCAGGGCGTTGCGGGACAAGGCGGGCGGGGACTTCATCCCCGAACTGCGCCGGATGCTCGAACTGTCCCGCGTGAGGACCGACAGCATGGTGATGCAGCAGGACGTGCGCCGCGTGGCGAGCTATCACCTCAAAACATGGGCCGGTGTGGAGCCGCTGCCGGGCGATCCACCGCCGAAGTGAGCTGCGCCGGTCAGGATCGACAAGCTGCGCTTGGCGGTTTATAGGCCGTAGGTTGCACGAAATGTTTATCGACGCGCTTGGCTATCCTTTACGAAACGGCGGCTGGATCATGATCGTGATCGGTGCGGTCTTTGCGGTCATCCTGGACCTTTTTCAACTCGCGCCGGGTGTCGGATGGGCGGTTTCGATTTTCGCGATGGGATACTTTGGCTCGTTCTACCTGAGCATCGTCGGCTCCACGATGACAGATGGGGATGCGTTGCCGGACTGGCCGAGTTTTACGGATTTCTCAGACGACATCCTGCATCCCTTTTTGCGTCTCGCGGCTCTGCTGCTGCTTTCGTTCGGTCCGGGTGTGGCGAGTGTTGTGGCGGTGGAGGAATCCGCGCCGCATTATTGGCCGGTGATGGCGGGGAGCCTCCTGTGGGGATGTATCTATTTTCCGATGGCCGTGGTGGCATCGAGCGCCTTTGGCAGCCTGGTGGCAGCGCTCCCGCATATTGTTCTGCCGGCGATCTGCCGCAGCCTTCCTGCTTACGCAGGGGCTGTCATCGCTCTCATGTTTGTGTTTGTCCTGTCTTCAGGCGCTCAGGAGTTCGCAGCGAAGCTTCCCTATGCCGGATGGCTGTTGGCTGCTGCCATCTGGCTCTACGGCCTGATGTTTCAAGCCCGCCTGATCGGTCTGGTCTACCGCTCCAAGCAGGAGAGCCTCGGCTGGGAGTAGCCGGCGATAAATACTTCGGGTAGCGGTTTTCCACCAGAGTGGCCCGCCGTACTTTCCATCTTTTTCCGCTTCCACACAGGCAGGACTCCTTGCGGCCGGTTTTTGGCGGACCCGGCTGTGGGTTTTGCGGCGGTGTGGATGGTCCGGCGGTTTAACCCTCGGCGCCGAACCACTTCTTTTTCAGGGCATCCGTTACCCCGTTTTCGTTGAGCTTGAGCAGGACCTGATTGATCGGTTCGCGCAGGGTGCTGTTCTGCTGCAGGCCGAAGCCGTAGTTGTTCCGTTCGAAGAGACCGTTTACGAGCACGAGGTCGCCGGCATCCAGCTTGTTGAGATAGTATTTGAGGACGGGGGCATCAAAGACGACGGCGTCGACTTTGCCGCTTTTGAGCTCGCCGATGCAGGCCGGGATGTCGGCGAAAACCTTCACATCCACCTTTTCGTTCGAGCCGAGTTTGCGGAGCCAGGTCTCCGCGGTGCTGCCGCCGATGGTGGCAACCTTCTTGCCGGGCAGGTCGTTCGGCCCGCTGATATCGCCGGTGAGCGTATTGACGGTCAGGATCGCGCTCAGGGAAGCGGTGAGAAGCGAAACGGCAATGACGCTGGCCAGCATCCAGATCGTGGCCACGATCCGGCCTCCGAGTCCGACGGGACCCTTGTTGTCGGCGCCGCCGACCAGAAAGATGCTGAGGGTCCACCAGAACGATTCGCCCATTCCGGCGAGGTAGGATCGCGGCCACATCTCTTCGTTGACCGGGTGCTCGTAGAGCCAGACGAAATGCGAAACGAGCAGCATGATGACGATCGCCAGCGCGAATCCCCCCATCAGTTTCCACGAAAAAAGGGCACCGAGGAGAGAGCCGAGAGCCTCGGTAAGACCGCCGGAGGCTTTGGTAAGAATCTGCAAGCCGGACTCGTAGAACGGCTGGGAAAAATCGATCACCCGTTCACGCTCGGCGGTGAAGCTGAGCGCGCCGACCGCGACATCGGAGGTTTTGCTCTCCACAGACGCCACCATCTCCTTGGCGCTGCCTACGACCGAGTAGCCGTAATTCACGTCCAGCTCGCGGGCGACGTTCGACCAGAGCTCGGCGGCAAAGCCCTCACGGTTTCCGTCTTTTTCAAACGAGAACGGCTCGATATTCCGGGTGACGACGTTCAGATCCGCTGCGGCAGCGGGGCCGAGAGCAAAAGCGAGAAAGCAGGCAAAGGCAAAGAACGGGCGCATGGTGGCTGTCAAATAATCGCAGGGGTCGGAATCGTTGGGGTGAGCGTTTGTGAGGAAAATGTCAGGCGTTCGGCTCGCCTTTGAGCTTACGGATTTTTGCCGCCTGGCGCATCTGGATGAGCTCGACCACGAGGGCGAATCCCATCGGAGCGTAAAGGTAGGCTTTCGGAATATGCTGGTGGAAGCCTTCAAGGATGAGGGTGACACCGATGACGAGAAGGAAGGAGAGGCAAAGCACTTTGAGGGCGGGATGCCGGTGAATGAAGTCGCCGACGCGCTGGGCGAAGAAAAGGACGATGACAAAGGACACGACGACGGCCGCAACGATGACCACGAGATGCGGCGTGAGCCCAACGGCCGTGATGACGGAATCGATGGAGAACACGAGATCCAGGACGGCGATCTGGCCGATGGCGGCACCGAAGGACGACAGTTTGCGGGTCGGGCCGTGGGCTTCGTCATCGATCGGATGTTCGACCGAGTGGTGGATTTCGGTCGCGGCTTTGTAGACGAGGAAAAGACCGCCCGCCGCGAGGATGATGTCTTTCCAGGAAAGGTGGCCGATGACCGGTGTTTTGAGGGCGAGGAGGGCGCTCACGCCGAGAAGCGCGGTGATCCGCAGCACAAAGGCAAGCGCCAATCCGGTTTTGACGGCTGTCGGTCGCTGATGCGGCGGGAGCCCGGCCGTCATGATCGAGATCATGAGGACGTTATCGATGCCGAGGACGA
>CAZSMN010000147.1:0-8999 GCA_964607615.1 uncultured Chthoniobacterales bacterium
ACGCAGCCGATCGTCCCCAAGTCGGTAACGCTGCGCGGCTATGTTCCGGAGAAGAAGGCGGACGACGTGGCGCTGCACGAACTTCTCGGCCTGATCGATTCGGCCAAGAAACCGATGATCTATTGCGGTGGCGGCGTGATCTCCGGCGAGGCCTCGGCCGAGCTGCTGGAGTTCGCCGAGCGCACTCAGATCCCTGTGGCGACGACCCTCATGGGCATCGGCTCGTTCCCGGAGAACCATCCGCTCTCGCTCAAGTGGCTTGGAATGCACGGCACCGTGTATGCCAATAACGCGGTGAACGAGGCGGACCTTCTGCTCGCCATTGGCGTGCGCTTCGATGATCGCGTGACGGGCAAGGTGGAGAAGTTCTGCGAGCACGGCACGATCGTCCACATCGACATCGACAACTCGGAGATCAACAAAAACAAGCTCGTCCGCCTGCCGATCCTGAGTGATCTGAAGTATGCGCTGGGCCGCCTGAACAAGATGCTCGAGCAGGCCGGCTACAAGCGGCATCCGAAGAATCACGGCCGCTTCGGCGACTGGTATCAGCAGATCGAAGCCTGGCGCGCCAAGCACCCGCTTTCCTTCAAGGACACGCCGGACGCCATCCAGCCGCAGCATGTCATCAAGCTCCTCCATGAGATGACGAAGGGCGACGCGATCATCACGACGGGAGTGGGCCAGCACCAGATGTGGGCGGGCCAGTTCTTCGACTTCGTCACGCCGCGCAGCTTCATCACCTCGGCCGGCCTCGGCTCGATGGGCTTCGGCTACCCGGCGGCCATGGGCGCCAAGGTGGCCCGCCCGGACAAGCAGGTCGTTGACATCGATGGCGACGGCTCGTTCCTCATGAACGTGCAGGAACTGGCCACGGCGCACATCGAAGGCATTGCGGCCAAGGCGATCATTCTCAACAACCAGCATCTCGGCATGGTGGTGCAGTGGGAAGACCGCTTCCACGGCGGCAATCGTGGCCATACGTTCCTCGGTGATCCGAAGGACCTCGGCCGCATCTATCCGGACTACGTGCAGCTTTGCAAGGGCTTTGGCGTGAAGTGCGAGCGCGTGCTGCACAAAAAAGATCTCCCGGCGGCGATGAAGCGCATGCTGGAGTCCGACGAAGTCTATGTGCTGGACGTGATGACGCCCTATACGGAGCACGTTCTTCCGATGATTCCCTCGGGCAAAACCTACAAGGACATCATCACGGAGTAAGACGCTCCGGCAAAAATCCCAGGCGGGAAGCTCCACAGCGGGCTTCTCGCCTTTTTGCTTTTGCGGAAGAAGACGAGGCTCGAAAGACCGACATCCGGCCGATGCCGGACCGGTTATCGGGAAACTCCGGACGCTGCAACGGCCGCGGCTTTGGGCGTCACGCCGGCACTGACGAGGCGTTGCTTGACCGCACCGGCCGGGAGGGGCTTGCCGGCCAGGGCGGCCCACTCGGCAACGAGCAGCGAGGACACGCTATCGAGGCGGATGCGGAGCTTGTCGAGCGTTGGCGGTTCACCGGGAGGCAGACCCTGGCCCTGGCGCCATGTGTTCATCCAATACTCCTGCTGCAGGCACGATGCGTCGATTTGAGCGCGCATCAGGCGGGTCACTGCGGCACCATTCAATCCGGTCATTTCCGCCTGGAGGGCCATTTTTTCGAGAAGGGCTCGCTCCCTTGCGGCATCGCGGACGGGGAGGCCGTTGGCCCACTTGGCCCATGCCACATCTTTTGCAATCTCAAGGCGTTCGGCCATCAGACCGACGACCGGTTCGCCGGCCTCCGGAAGCCGTCCGGTCGAGCATCCGGAGACAAGAGCCGACACGGCCAGACAGGTTGCGACGGCTGTTGCCCGTAGGGCCGGGACGGATTTGAGCATTGTCGCGCAGAGATCTGAGAGGCTCCGCCGGATCCCGGCGGCCCGCTTCGCGAAGCCGCGCTGGTTTTCCTCGTAGCAATCTCGGCCGGCCGGTGTCTCGATGGGCACCGGTTCATAGCCAAGGCGCGACAGATCATAGGGACTGGCACGCATGTCGAGTTCGCGGATGTCACGTGCGAGTTCAAAGCTTTTCACGACAAGCTCGGATGGCGTGTAGGGGAGGAGTTTGTAAGCCCACTTGTAGAGATCCATGTTGGCATGGAGGCAGGCAGGCTGCTCGAGATCAAGCGCCGATTCGCGGGTGGGTTGCAGGCGGTTCAACGGGCGGGCGGCCGGAGTGAAGAAACGGAAGGCATCAAAATGCGAGCAGCGCACCGGATGTGTGTGGAGAACGTCTTCAATTTCCGCCGGGCGGAGCCGCAGCGGCCAGTCGCCGTGCCGGACGGTGGGAGACCGGTAAACCATCGCCCACTCGTGCAGGCCATGGCAGCCGTAGAATCCGGGCCGCCCGGCGGTTGCGTCGAGGAGGCTTTTGATCCAGCGCGTGGCGGGGATGCGCTTCTCCGGCAGAGGACGCGCTGTCACCCCGGCCGGTGATGTCACGTAGTCCGGCCGCTGCAAAAACTCCGCGGATTCCTCGCCGGTCAGCGCGATGCCGATACCCGGGTGCCACTTCAGTAGCTGGGCGGGCCGGAGCGAGTAGTATTCGAAAAGAAAATCCTCGACCGGGTGGCGTTCGTGACGGAAGGCACGCGCAAGGCGGTCTGCAACGAGCGGGCGGACTTTTTCTTCGTGAGCCGCGCGTCTGGGAAGCCACTCGGCGGGAGTCAGAATCTGCATCGGTGTCAGCGCGCCCCGAGGAGGGTGCGGGCGTGGGCGATGGCGGATTCCGCCTTGCCGCCAAGCATGCGGGCGATCTCGGCCTCGCGGTCGGCCCCGCAGACCTCGACGAGGGAAGTCGACGTGCGGTCTTTGGTCGTGGCCTTGGTTACAACGAATTGCGCCGAAGCCTGTGCGGCGACCTGCGGCAGGTGGGTGATGGAGAAGACCTGATGCGAGGTGCCGAGGTCGCGCATTTTCGCTCCGACCTTCGCTCCGATCTCACCGCCGACGTTCGCATCGATTTCATCAAAAATCAGAACCGGCACGCTGGCATGCGCGGCCAGCGATGTTTTCAATGCCAGCATGACGCGCGAGATCTCGCCGCTGGACGCGATCGAGCGGAGCGGGCGTTCGGGTTCACCGGGGTTCGGCGCGAAGAGGAACTCGATCTGCTCGGCACCGAGAGGAGACGGGGAGGCGAGGTCTTCAAAAGCGATGGAAAAGCCGGCCTTGGCAAATCCCAGGTCGCCCAAGTGGGATTTCACCTTCTCTGCCAGTTTCGGAGCAGCGGCTCTGCGCGCTTTTGTGAGCGTCTTCGCTGCCGCGGCGAGAGCTTTTTCGGCGGCGGCGATCTCGGCATCCAGCCCGGCGCCGCGCTCCTCGCGGTTCTGGAGATCTTTCAGCCGCGTGGCGGCATCGGCGCCGAAGGCGATAACCGCCTCGATGGTGGCTCCGTATTTGCGTTTGAGCGACTGGATCACGTCGAGCCGGGCCTCGATATCCGCCAGTTGAGCCGGATCGCAATCAACGGCGTCCGCGTAGCGCGCGACATCGCGTGAAAAATCCTGCAAGCCCTCGAAGAGTCCGGCGGCCGTTGTTCCGAGAGATTCCGTGCCGGGATCGAGGCGGTTCATTTCACGGGTCAGACGGAGGAGGTCGGTGAAGCGGGAGCTGAGGGAATCGTCGGATTCCCCGACGAGCCCTTGAAGTTCGCGGCAGATCTCCGTGAGCCGCTGCGCGTTGGCGGCCATGCGCTGGCGGGCAATGAGTGGCTCCTCCTCGTCGGAGCGGAGGGCGGCGGTTTCAATCTCCTCCACCTGGTGGGTCAGAAGATCGATCTCCCGCGCGAGGGCCTCGGCACCCGTGCTCAGTCGCGTCTGCTCGGCGATAAGGTCCAGCCACCGACGCCGCGCAGTAGAAAACTCCCGCCGCAAATCAACGGCTGCCGCGAAGGCATCAAGAACAAGGATCTGCTCATCGCGTGAAAACAGGCTTTGGTGGTCGTGAGGGCCGTGAAGGTCCACGAGCAGATCGCCGAGCGTACGGAGAAGCGAAAGGGTGCAGGGGGAGCCGTTGACGAATTGCTTGCCTGTGCCCGCGGCCGTGACGGTGCGGCGGATGATGAGCTGTCCGTCTTCGCAGGGTTCGACTCCGCCCTCGGCCAGAACCGGGTGGACGGGGGACGTCTCTGGAAGATGAAAAACGCCCTCAACTGCACAGCTGTCGGCGCCACTGCGAATCAGCGAGCGGTCCGCCCGTTCGCCAATGAGAAGCTTCACCGCTCCGAGGATAATCGACTTCCCGGCACCGGTCTCGCCGGTTACCGCGATACAGCCCTGCGGGGGTTCCCAGAGCAAATCCTCGACGAGCGCGAGATTGCGGATGCGGAGGGATGCCAACGTTGCGGACATGCGCGGACTATGCCACTCTCGAACCCGAAAGAAAAGCGATGGGGCAGATCGAGATCACATTTTTGGGAACCGGCACGTCGCATGGCATCCCGGTGATCGGCTGCGGGTGTGAAGTCTGCCGCTCGGAGGATCCGAGGGACAAGCGGCTGCGGACGGCTCTTCTCGTCCGCACGCCGGAGGTCGTCTTTTCGGTGGATACGCCGCCGGACTTCCGCCTCCAGTGTCTGCGGGAAGGAGTCACCAACCTCGATGCCGTTGTCTATACGCACGCGCACAGCGATCACATCCTCGGTTTTGATGATTTGCGGCGATTCTGTGAAATCGAGGACAAGCCGATGCCGGTCTATGGTGCGGAGCGGACGCTGGAGGCGCTCTCGCGTGTTTTCAGCTACGCCTTCGAGCCGGGGCCGCGTTTCCGCACCTACGTGCGGCCGGAGGCGCGGGTTTTCGACGGGCCTTTCACGCTGGGCGGTCTGGAGATCGTTCCCGTCGAGCTACCGCACGGCCGGATGATTACGAACGGGTTGATTTTTCACTCCGGGGGGAGAAAGCGCCTCGCCTATATGACGGATTGCCAGGCGGTCCCTGACGACGCTCTCGAGGCTGCCCGCGGAGTCGAGGTGCTGGTGATTGACGCGCTGCGGCATGCGGCGCATTCGACGCATCTCACGGTGGCCGATGCCACGGCGATCTCGCAAAAAATCGGGGCCCGCCGGACGTATTTCACCCACATGTGCCATGAGCTCGGGCATGCCGCAACGGAAGCCAACCTGCCGCCGGAGATCCGGCTCGCCTATGATGGACTTCGCCTCACCGTTTAGGAACGCCTTCTGGTGCTTGCTGTTCGTGGCGGCGCATTGCGCTACGGCCCTCGCGGCACCGCCGGACGCCGCCGCGACGCTGGTGGTCTACAACCGGAACGATCCGGATTCCAAGTCGCTCGCGACCTACTACGCCGGCCGCCGCAGCATTCCCACGGACCAGGTCGTCGGGCTGGACTGCGCGCTCACGGAAGAGATCACGCGGATCGATTACAATGCGACGATTGCCGATCCCCTGCGGACTCTTTTTGCCAAGCGCCAGTGGTGGCGTATGGGAAAAGACGCGACCGGTCGGCCAGCGGTCGTGGATACCAAGATCCGCTACGTGGCGCTGATGCGCGGTATGCCGCTCAAGATCGCGCCGGACCCGACGATCCCGCCTGCAAACTTTGTGCCGGGACTTCCGCCCGAGATTGCGAACCGCAACGAGGCCTCGGTCGACAGCGAACTTGCGACGCTCGGCGTGACCTTTCCCAGCGTGAGCGGCATTGTGCCGAATCCCTATTTCAACCGGTTCACCCCGGTGCGGGATGGAGCCATACCGGCCGGATATCTGCTCGTGGCGCGGCTCGACGGTCCGACGCCGATTATCGTGCGGGCGATGATCGATGATGCACTGCTGGCCGAACGCGAGGGTCTCTGGGGATGGGCTTACGTGGATGCGCGGAACATCACGAGCGGAGGCTATGCCGAGGGGGATACCTGGCTGCGGAACAGCGTTTCGCTGATGCGGAATCAAGGTGTCCCGGTGATTTTTGACAACACGCCGCCGACATTTCCTGTGGGATATCCGATAACCGATGCGGCGCTTTACTACGGCTGGTATGCAGGAGATGCGTGCGGGCCGTTTGCGGATCCCGCATTCTCCTTTCAACGTGGGGCGGTGGCGGTGCATATCCATTCCTTCAGCGCATCAACGCTGCGGAGTGCGACCGCGAACTGGTGCGGACCGCTTCTGGTGCGCGGCGCGGCGGCGACTCTGGGAAATGTTTACGAGCCCTACCTCTCGCTCACCGCGCAGCTGGATGTTTTTCAGGACCGCCTGATGTCCGGCTTTACGCTTGCCGAGAGCGCCTATATTTCGCAGCGCGTGCTTTCGTGGATGGGCGTGGTGATCGGTGATCCGCTCTACCGTCCGTTTCTTGCGTGGTCGTCGGTTCAGAGCGATCCCGCGAATGCCTGGCAGACCTATCGCCGGATCGTGAAAACGAACGGAGGAAACACCTTTTCAGCGGCTCCTGCGCTGGTTGCCGAGGGCACGCGATCCAGCCGTTCGGTTTTTTTGGAAGGTCCGGCTGCCGCGCAGTATGACGCTGCGGACTTTGCCTCGGCGCTGACCAATTTCCAATCGGCGCGCCAGTTGGCGACGACCGATCCGGTCCGTCTGAGGCTCGATCTCGAAATCATTGCCACCCTCCGGCAAATGGGTCGTGGCGATGACGCTGACCGGATGGCAGCGGAGGGCCGGCAGGCCTTTCCACCGGGTCCGCAGCGCGACCTTTTTGGTCCGGATCCCAATGCTCCTCCGCCTGTTGCTTCGACGCCATCGCCCGAGGCCGTTCCTCCGGCACCCGCCCCCGCTTTGGCTCCAACGCCGGTTCCGACCCCGAGTGTCACGCCACCGCCGACACCAACTCCCACACCTTTACCCAAGCCGGGAATTCCCGATCTTCCCCCATGAGTGACTATGCCGCAGCCAGGCGTGTCACAACTCTCCGGGAGGATGCGCCGCTCCGCCTGCCGGAACTGGAGATTCAAGCCCGTCTCTTTGCGGGGGAATTCGGCACTCAGTGGACGACGACCACGGGCGAGACGATCGAAATTTTAAGCTTCGGCCAATGGAATCGGGAGGCCGGTCCGGATTTCAAAAATGTCCGGGTCCGGGCAGGCGATGGAGCCGTTTTGTCAGGCGACCTGGAAGTCGACGGGGAGGCGCGGGATTGGGAAAACCACGGTCATGCGCTGGATCCGGCCTATTCGGATGTCGTGCTGCAGCTTTTTGTGGAGAGTCCCGGTGCAACGGCCTTTGCGCGCACGCTCGATCACCGGGAAGTCCGGCAGGCCCAGCTGATCATCGAGCCCGTGCCAAGACCTGTCCTTCGAGCGGTGCCGGGCTTTGTCGGTGAGAAGGAAGCGAGACAGATGATCGCCGAGGCGGCAGACTTCCGCCTCCGGAGGAAGCGGGATTACTTCAGCCGCTCGGCCGCTCTTCATGGAGCTGACGGTGCCTTGCTGCAAGCAATCGCCATGGGGCTTGGCTACAAGAACAACGCGGTACCGTTTCTCCTGACGGCGCAGCGAGCCGGTGGGTCCGGGACGGCATCGGAGGTCGAAGCGCGGCTTTTCGGCATTGCGGGATTTCTGGAATCACCAACCTTTGACGAGGCCCCGGAGGTGACGCGCGACTATCTCAAACCGCTCTGGGAGGAATGGTGGAGGGTTCGTGATACGTTCCGACTTCTCGTGCTGCCCCGGGGGTTTTGGAAGTTTTCCGGCATCCGGCCGGCGAATCATCCCCACCGGCGGATGGGCGCACTCGCCGCGGTTCTCCGCGACTTTTCCCGCCTCCGTAGCCAGGTGAAGACGTCGGGAGCCAAGGGGTTCCGGCTCTTTTTTGAAAGCCTGAGCCATCCCTATTGGGAACGGCATTGGAACCTCTCCGCGAGGGTCCTCGATCGGCAGATAGGTCTCGTGGGCGTCGACCGGATCGCCGATCTCCTGGTCAATGCCTATGCTCCTTCAATCCCTCTTGAGGAAGCCCGGGCCGTCTGGGCCGCTTGCCAGGGACCAACCCCGAGCGGCAAGGTGCTCCGCGCCATCGAGTGGCTGATCGGCCGGGACGCCTCGCTGCCGCTCCGTTCGGCCCTTGACCAGCAGGGTCTCCTTCAGCTCTATGCGGACTTCGGGACGTTGCAGCCCTTGGAGGCGTGGGCCGCGATCGAACAGGGCTCCGGCCGTGGCTGACCTTCGCTTTTCTTCTTTTTCGTGACGAACGATCGTCGATTTGCTTTTCTTTCCGTGCCAAAGGAACAAAGGACTCGACGTAAATGTCACAGGAAAACAGGGATTCATATCGCGATATTGTACTCATTGATGATCACCCGATCGTCTTATCTGGTCTGAAAGAGCTCGTTGAGGGATCGGGCGAGTTTCGTGTGGTGGCGGTGCACTCCTCGTTTCAGGAGGCCATCTATTGGTTCGGGTCGCACCGGGATCCGGTGCTGGTCGTGACGGACCTGGCGCTCGGTGGTGCCGATGGGATCGAGTTGATCAAGGAGGTGAAGGCCTTCGTCCCAGACGCGAGAATTCTTGTGTTTTCGATGTATGACGAAACCGTCTATGCGCGCCGGGTTCTGCGAGCCGGTGCGCATGGATATGTGATGAAGGACAACGTCTCCAGCGAGTTGATGGTGGCGATCCGCCGTGTCGCGGCGGGCGGGACGTTCCTCAGCTCCTCGGTCAGCGCCATAAGCCAGGTATCGACCACGCTGGGTGCCCCGGCGGGAGTCGAGGGACTGAGTGACCGTGAGCTCGCGATTTTCATCCGTCTGGGCACGGGAAGCTCGTCCAAGGCGATTGCCAGCGAACTTGGCATCAGTCACAAGACGGTCGAAGCCCATCGCGAGAACATCAAGCGCAAGCTCGGCGTGAACTCCGCCGATGTGGTCATCGCCGAGGCTGCGCGGTGGATTGCGACCAACGGAGACGGCTGCCGGCTCTGATGGAAAGGGCGTAGTGACTGGCGGACTCGCAGGTATTCCCAATGTGCTCCTGGCGCAGGCCCGCATGGG
>CAZSMN010000148.1:0-8938 GCA_964607615.1 uncultured Chthoniobacterales bacterium
TCATAGCGAGCCTGCCAAGATAATGAGCGTCCTGCCCTTGGCAAGAACTCACTGGGGTTCAGGAGTGCGGGGGCTCGCGGCTTTTACTTGGCCTTCAGCCAGGGGGCGTCCTGCTCGTTGGTTTTCAACGAGTTCATGACGATGTAGAGGAGCCCCTCAAGCATTTCAGGCGTGGTGCGGTAGACATCGGTCGTCCCTTCGGGCGGCAGCCAGGTGGAGGCGGGGAGGGACGGGGCGAAGCGGAGATCGCGGATGTCGACCACCGCGGTGAAATCGCTGCGCTGCACCTCGATGCGGCGGGGGAGGTAGCCTGCAGCCACCCAGATCCGGCCGGTGAAGTCCTCGGCCTTGGTGGCCTTGGCGAGCTCGGGCATGAGGCCGGCGGTGAGCACGCGGCAATCCTCGCCGTTGAGGCTCTCAACTTCGGCAACATCGGGCCGGACGATGGCGAAAAGCGCGGGCAGGAAGATCGCCTGCTGGGCGGTCACCGGCAGGAAGATAGGCGTCGAGAGCTTCAGGTTTTTCTTTGGTTTGACCTGAAACTGCGAAATGAGGAACTCCACCTTCTTGCCGGGTGTTGCCCAGACTTCGTTGCCGTTGCGGCAGACCACGAACTGCTCACCGAGAACGGGCGCTTCGAGTCGGACCTTGTCGGGGAACTGGACGGCGGCTTTGAGCGTGGCCCCCTTCATGTCGGCCGGCAGGCGGCCTGAGACCTCCGTCATTTCAAGGCTCAGCGTGGCGGCCCGGTTCGGGCTCTTCGTATCAGCGAGCAGGACGCTCCAGAAGGGCTGGAAAATCTTCCCGATCACGTCGTAGGGATTGTCGCGCGGGGGCGGCTGTTGCGCTGAAACCGGAGTCGCGGCTGCCAGAAGAAGAAAGAGGAGTGCTCGCTGCATGGGTGCCCTCATAGTCCCGATGTCCCCTGCTGGCAAAAGTTATCGTTTTCCTTTTTTGTCACGCGACATTGTGATTAATGGTGTTCCGAATGGAACCGAATGCCTCATGTTTCCGGCTTTCGCGGACCGGGCGGACGCCCTCTGACCTGCTCCGCGCATGATTGCAGCCGGCCTCGTCTACGCCTTTCTGGAGAGCACTCTCGAAGGCAAACTGATCCTCATCACGCTGTTCCTCGCGTCGATTTTCAGTTGGTCGGTGATGGTGACGAAGTTGCGCTACCTGCACTTTGCGCGCAAGCAGAGCGCGAGATTCTCGGCGCTCTTTCACCGGGACCGGCTGCCCCTCCGCATCTACGAGCAGGGCGTCCGGTTCGAGGGGTCGCCGTTGTATGAGATCTACAAGGCGGGCACGACCGAGCTCTGTTTTCAGATGCTCGGCTCGACCGAGGTCGACGAAACCTTCCGAGCGAGATTGGAGGCGGCGGAAAAAATCAGCCCGGCACAGATGAGGGCGGTGCAGGCCGCGATGGAGCGGGCGGTGGGCGAGTCGGCGCTCAAGCTCGAGTCGCAGATGATCATTCTTTCAACGGCGGTGAGCGGAGGCCCGTTCCTTGGTCTCCTTGGAACGGTCTGGGGCGTGATGGATGCGTTTGCCGGCATCGCGCTGGCCGGCACGGCGAATCTGGCCGCGATGGCGCCGGGCGTCTCCGGCTCCCTCATCACGACGGTCGTCGGGCTGCTCGTGGCGATTCCGGCGATGTTCGGCTACAACTTTCTGGTGACCAGCGTGCGTTCGATGCTCGTCCAGGCGGACAACTTTGCCGCCGAGCTGTCTTCGGAGATCGAGCACCGTTATGTCGAACATGGAATGCGGGAGAGCCGTCGCTCCGTCCACTGACCTGCCATGCGCCGCTACTCCTCACGCCACAATCTCCAGACGCTGACCGAGCTCAACGTCACGCCGCTTCTGGATCTTGCGTTTGTGCTCCTGATCATTTTCATGATCACGACACCGCTCATCGAGAACAGCCTCGATCTGGTCGTGCCCACGAGCTCGACCGCCAAGACGTCGGTGAATCCGGCGGAAGTCATTACCATCTCCATCGACCGGAACGATGTGCTGAAGATCAATGAGGATGTGGTGACCGCGGCAGATCTGGAGGCCCGCCTTGCTGCGCTCCGTGCGGAGAATCCGGCCACGGCCGTCGTTGTTCGACCGCACCGGGATCTGGCCGTTCAGAGGTTTGTTTCGGTAATGGATATTCTCCAGAAGGTGGGAATCACCAAAGTCGGGGTGATGACACATCGCGAAGACGAGACGGCCCCGCCGGCTCCCTGATATGGCCGATCCGCGATTCCGGCGGAATCTGATCCTCGTCGCCGCCATTCATCTCTTGATTCTGGCGGCCTTTTTCCTAACGGCCCGAACGAAGGTGGAGAAGCCGGCGGGCGAGGTCGTCTGGATGGCTCCGGGAGCCTTTGCTCAAGCCGCGGCCGAGATGGTGGAGCCGCCGGAAGAGGAGGAAGAATCCGCTCCCGACCCCACGCTGGAGTCAACCCCCGAGCCCACTCCGGAACCGACCCCTGAAGCAACGCCGGAGCCGACTCCCGAGCCTCCGCCGCCCACTCCTGAACCAACCGCTCCGCCAAAGGAATCGGAGATTCCTCTGAATACTCCCACCCCCACGCCAACGCCGACTCCAACACCCACTCCCACACCAACCCCGAAACCAACGCCCAAGCCGACACCTACCCCAACGCCGAAGCCCAAACCCACGGCAACGCCGACTCCCAAGCCTTCGGTTTCGCCGAAACCCAGCCCGAAGCCGTCGCCCAAAGCCTCGCCGAAACCCAGTCCGAAAGCTTCTCCCAAGGCCAGCCCGAAGGCCTCTCCGAAAGCCTCGCCCAAAACCGAAGGGAAACCCGCTCCGTCCGCGTCGCCGAAAGCCGCCACGGGCAACTCGACCTCGACTTCGCCCAAGACCTCGACCTCGACCTCTTCGAATGCGACGAAATCGGAGGGCTCCGGCAGCGCGAGCCAGGGGAGTGGCACGGCGGCTCGCTCGGGCGCGGGAGGAGACCCCTCGCAGTTTGCCTGGTATCATCAGCTCATCCATGACCGGTTCTTCAGCCAGTGGGAGCAGCCGACATCGATCTTTGACCAGTCGAAGACGTTCATCGCAACGGTGAAAGTTCGTATCGAAAAGGACGGCCGGATCTCCGCAGCCGAGATCGTGAAATCCTCCGGGAATCCGCTTATGGACGAATCGGTTCTGTCCGCTCTCAAACGCGTGACGCGGATCGATCCTCCGCCGGAAGCGCTGGCCACCGGAGGTGCCTACACGGTGAACATCAATTTCGAGCTGGAGTGATTCGGCTTCGCTGCGGGTGATTGTTTGATCCATCGCAAGAAACGGTGAGGTTTTGGCCCTCGCACAGGCCAATCCGGTTGTTGCAAGTTGTTGTCCGACCTAGCCTTTTGGCTTCGTATGATATCTCTCTCCGCCGATCAACGGGCAGCCGGCACCCGCAAGGCCCCCCCCCGGATTCTCTTTACCAGCGTGTATGGACCGTATGCGCGGGATGACGAGGACGGCAGCCGTGCCATCAACCCGATGGAGCTCTATCACAATCAGGTGACGCGAGTGCAGGGGCCGTTTTCGTTGCGTATGTTCCATCGTTCGTGGGGCCTCATGCTCATGCGCGAGAACATAGACGCTCCGAGTGCGTTGCTGGATTTCCCGACGAAGGACCGCTTCGAGGCGGAGCTTTGTCGCGAGCATTACGACGTGGTGGCGATCAGCGCTATCCCGCCGAACTATCTCAAGGCCCGCGAGATGTGCCGGATGATTCGCAAGTATCAGCCGTGGGCGACGATCATAGTAGGCGGGCACATCTCGGGGCTGCCCGACATCAAGGAGCGGCTTGGGGCTGACCATGTCGTCCGCGGCGAAGGTGTGCGGTGGTTTCGCGAGTTTCTGGGTCAGGACGTGAATGCCCCGATCAAGCATCCGAACATCCTCTCGGGAATCGGGACGCGCACGCTCGGCATGCGGCTGAAAGACGATCCGGGCGAAGTCGCGGCGACGCTCATCCCGTCGGTCGGCTGCCCGATGGGATGCAACTTCTGCTCCACGTCGGCGATGTTCGGCGGCAAGGGCCGGTTTATCAACTTCTACGAGACCGGCGATGAGCTTTTTGAAGTGATGCGCAAGATCGAGCGCGAGATGAAAGCTTCATCCTTCTTCGTGATGGACGAGAACTTTCTCCTGCACAAGAAGCGCGCGCTGCGCTTGCTGGAGCTCATGGAGGAGCACGGTAAGAGCTGGTCGCTCTACGTCTTCAGCTCCGCGAACGTGCTCCGGTCCTACACGACCGACCAGCTCGTACGGCTTGGCATTTCCTGGGTCTGGATGGGCCTTGAGGGTGAGGACAGCCGCTACCAGAAGCTCGCCGGCGCCGATACCAAGACGCTCGTCCGGACGCTTCAGGAAAACGGCATCAGCATCCTCGGCTCAACGATCATCGGCCTCGAGGAACACACTCCGGAGAATATCGACAATGTCATCCGCTATGCGGTCGAACACGCGACGGAGTTCCACCAGTTCATGCTCTACACGCCGGTTCCCGGAACCCCGCTTTTCCAGGAGCACAAAGAGTCCGGCACGCTGGTGGATCCCGAGTGCCTGGATACGGCCGATGCTCACGGACAGCTCAAGTTCGTCCACAAACATCCGAACATCCCGGCCGGAGCTGAGAGCGAGTTTCTCTTGAGAGCATTCCAGGCCGACTTTGATGTCAACGGTCCGAGCATCACGCGCATGGCGCGCACCACGCTTCGCGGTTGGAAGCGGTTTGCAAACGATCCGAACCCGCGGGTGCGCGCGCGCTTTCGCCGCGAGGGCCGGACGCTTCCGGTGACCCATGCGGCGTCGCTTGCGGCCGCCATCCGGTGGTTCCACGACAAGCCTGAGATCCGCGATCAGATGAAGGCGCTCCTCAAGGAGCTTCACGCGGAGTTCGGCATTCGCTCGCGCATCGCCTCCTGGATCGGTGGTCCCTACCTGTTCCGCCGTATGAAAGCCGAGGCCAAGGCTCTGGCCGCGGGCATCGCCATCGAGCCTCCGACCTTTTACGAACTGTCGGAGAATTTTGTCAGTCAGCGTCCGAAGGCCGAGCCCGGAAAGCTCCCTGCTGCAGGTGAGGAGCCTCTTCCTTGCGGTGGTGTGGCACTCGCTTGCGCCAGAGGCGCAGGGCTTCCCAGTGGATCAGGAATATAACCTTCAGCGTCACGAGAGGATACTTCACGCTCAGCCGTGCGAGATTGCCGGTCGTGAGCTCCTCGCGTGATCCCGTGAGCGTGCTGATCAGAGTTTTCTGCTCGCCCGCGTAATCGTCGATCCACACGCCGAGACGGTTGCCGGGGAGGTCGAAGCGGAAGTCGAAGGCGAGATCGAGTCCAGAGAACGGCGAGACGTAGAAATTCTTCAGCTTCCTCGCATGGAAGCGGCCGTTCTCCAGTGGAACAAGATACGGCTTGAGCTCTCCGAAGGTATTCCCGACCTGAATAACGGATACCAGAGCCTTCCCGGCCTCATCGTCGCAGAAGAAGATCGAGACGGGATTGAAGGTATAGCCGAGAAGCCGGGGCAGGGTGAGCAGGCGGATCCGGTGGGGCTTTTCGTGGAATCCCTCACTTTCCAGAAAGATCCCGATGTTCTCGCGCAGCCCGCCGCTGGAGAACTGGAAGTAATCTTCCTTCCTCAGCGAGTAGAGATTGGGGTTATCGACAGAGAAGAGCGGGATCTCCGCCTCGAGCGCCGGCAGTTCGTCGAGGTCGAGGAGGAACAGAAAAATGCGGTAGAGAAACTGGTGCTCGCGCGGGTGGATCCGGCGATGCATCACCGTGCACTCGTAGAGGCACGAGTTCCGGGCGTTCATTTCCGCAGGAGGGGAGTGACGATCCGCGAGAGGTCCACCGCGGAGCCGTAGGCATCCTCATGAAAGCCGTGGCGAAAATAGCTGCCGCAAAAAAAGATCTTCTGATCCGGCGAGACCGTATTCAGAGTTGGAAGCTCCGCTTGCGCCTGCATGGCTTCGAGGGTGAAGACCGGATGGTCGTAAACGGTCTCGTAAAGCACGTGGGCGGAGGGGACGGTCGCGTTGATCGAGACGAAGTAGTCTTTGCGTTTCGAAACGCCCTGCAGGGCGTTCATCCAGTAGTGCGTGGTCGCCCGCCCGCCCTCCGCTCCGTCCACCCGGTAGTTCCACGAAGCCCAGGCGGCCCGGCGCTCGGGCATGACGCTCCGGTCGGTGTGGAGAACCGCCGTGTTTTTCTGGTAGCCGAACGCACCGAGAAGGCGGCGCTGGTCGGCAGTGGGGCTGGCCAGCATGCGCAGGGACTCGTCCGCGTGCGACGCGAGGATGACCCTGTCGAAAAGGAGCTTCTCTCCGTTGACAATCGTCACCTCCACCCCGCCGGAGGTTTCCTCCACCCGCACGACCTCGGCCGGTAGCCGCACGGGATCCATCGCCGAGAGGATCCGATCGACATACGTCTTCGACCCCCCGTCGACGGTGAACCACGGATGGTGGGTCGTAACGCCCAGGAAGCCGTGATTCTCAAAAAACCTCAGCAGGCTCAAGGCCGGAAAATCGAGCACGCGGCCGGGCTCGGTCGACCAGACGGCTGAGCTCATCGGGACGAGGTAGAAATCCAGAAAATCCTGCCCGAGCCGGTGCCTTTCCGTGAACTCGCGCAACGTCATGGTGGCGGTCGCCGGATCAGCCAGAGCGGCTTTCGAGACGCGGAAGAACCGCAGGATCTGCGTGAGCAGGCCGAGAAATCTGGGCCGGATGAGGTTGCGCTTCCAGGCGAAGACTTTTGAGAAGCCCATCCCATTGTATTCGATGCCAGACCGCCGGTGACTGACGCTGAACGACATCTCCGCGGGTTTGGTCGCGACTCCCAGCTCCTCGAAGAGCCGCGTCAGGTGAGGGTAGGTGACGTGATTGAAGACGATAAAGCCGGTGTCGATCCGCACCGGTGTGCCCTCCTCATCGATCGTCACGGTATTCGAGTGGCCGCCCGGCCGCGCCAGCTTTTCGATCAGCGTGAGGTCGGCCTGCTTGTGAAGGTGCCATGCGCATCCGAGGCCGGCGACCCCGGTGCCGATGATCGCGATCTTCTCTCTCACTTCGCGCGGGTCAGGGTCTGTTCGTAAACTTTTGCGGGAACACCCTTAATATCCCAGACAATGCCCAGCGCACCGAGAAACCGGATGACGTAGTAGGAGATGTCGATTTCCCACCAGTAGAACCCCTGGCGTGCAGAGGCCTGATAGTGATGGTGATTGTTGTGCCAGCCTTCGCCGAGCGTGAAGAGTGCCAGAATGAGACTGTTCCGGCTCTCGTCATCGGTTTTGAAACGCTTCGAACCGAGCGTGTGCGCGAAGGAGTTCACCGCGCACGTCGCGTGGAATAGCACGGTCGTGCTGATGAAGAAGCCCCACACGACCATCTGCCACCCGCTCGTCGCGACGCCCAGCGTCTGCAGCAGCGCGCCGAAGCCATAGGTTGCAACAACCAGCAGGAGCGGCCCGATGAGGTCGAAGCGGTTGAGGAAGACGAGCTCGGGAAACTTGGCCAGGTCTTTGACGAGCCGGTAGTCGGTCGGGAAATTCCGGCTGCTCGTCAACCAGCCGACGTGGGACCAAAGAAATCCCTTCCAGACCGGGGAATGCGCATCGACCTCTTCATCGGAGTGCGCGTGGTGGTGCCGGTGAACCGAGGCCCACCAGAGCGGACCGCGCTGGACGGCCGTCAAGCCCAGCAGGGCAAAAAGAAACTGCGTGACGCGCGAGGTGTGGTAGGCACGGTGGCAGAAATACCGGTGGTAGAGCCCCGTGATGGCAAACATGCGGACAAAATAAAGCACCACCGCGGTGATGACCGCCGCCCAGCTCCACCCCGTCCAGATAACGCCCAGGCAGCCGAGGTGCAGGATGATGAACGGGACACTCCGGGAAAATTCAAACCGCTCGGGCATTTCACGCACCTTTTCCGCTCCCTCGGGGAAATAGTCGGAATCGATCGCTTGGATGACCGGAGTAATAACGGATGGGATCTTCACTTTGCTCTATTCGTCTTGGAATCCCAGACTGGCAAGAATCCTGTTGAGGTCTTCATCGCCGTAATACTCGATGTGGATGCTGCCTTTCTTTTCACCGTGATGAATTACGACGCGAGTCGACAGACGGTGCGTCAATAAATTCTGCACCCGCTGGATCGCGGGGGAGAGGTCGACCGCTTCCGGTGATCCGGCCCGGCGTTTTCCGGCCGTCTTGCCGCTCTTTGCGAGATGTTCGGCGGCGAGCTTCTCCGCGACGCGGACCGAGGCCCCTTGGCGGATGATCTGCTCCGCCAGCCAGATCTGCTCCTCGTGGGATTTCAGGGAGAGAAGGACCTTGGCATGCCCCACCGAGATGCGCCCGTGCTTGAGCAGGCTTTGGACGTCAGGAGCCAGATCGAGGAGCCGCATGGCATTCGCAACCGACGCACGGCTCTTGCCCACTTTCTTGGAAATATCCTCCTGCGTGAGCCCGAAATCGTGGGAGAGGCGCTCGTAGGCCGCCGCTTCTTCGATGGGGTTCAGGTCTTCGCGCTGAAGATTTTCAATCAGGGCCAGTTCGAGAACCTCGCGGTCGCTGGCCTCGCGGATGATCACCGGAGCCTCCGGAAGGCCCAGCTCGGTCGAGGCACGCCAGCGGCGCTCGCCGGCGATGAGTTCGTATTTGTCCCCGACCTTGCGGACGATCAGCGGCTGGATGACTCCCTTCTCTCGGATGCTCTCCACGAGCTCTTGAAGATGGTCGGGACGGAATTCCGCACGCGGCTGGAGCGGGCTGGGAACGATCGACGAAAGCGGGATCTTCTGGACCCTCTCGCCCATTTCCGCCACGGGGGCGGGATTCGCCACGCGCGTATTGATCAACGCGCTGAGTCCTTTTCCAAGTGCCTGCTTTGCCATCGTGGAGGCA
>CAZSMN010000149.1:0-8926 GCA_964607615.1 uncultured Chthoniobacterales bacterium
CCGCGAGGCCGACATGCGAGGTGTAACTGCCGTGCCATGTCGTGACGATGCAGATGATGTCGCCGTCCTTGAGGTATTTCTCCGCCGCCGGTACCGACGCCTTCGGCACATACCAGATCCCCTGCGCGGACAGCTGGTCCTCGATGCGGCGCATGGTCGGGATCATGGACGGATCCGCGCGGAGCTGCCGGAAAAACCGGGACCCGCTCCCGCCCATATAGCTCATCTCCCGCCGGATTTTCCGCGCGCCGGGCAGCGTCGGCGTGATGTCTTTCACGAGCCCCCGACGCTGGTTGTCCTGCAGCCAGTCCTCGAGGTGGTGCAGGCGCGAGACAAACGTCCCGTCACACTTGCCGCCGCGGTAGCGGTCCAGCTCGATCATTTTCAGCATCTGCTGGGAGGTCGGGCGTCCGTAAACCTTCAGCGCCCGCGCCGTCCCGAGCGCAATCTCGAAAAACGTCCAGCAATCCATCCCCTTCATATTCACGCAGGGCGTCTCGATGCGCGTGTCCAGCTCGAGCGTGTAATTCACATAGGGTGTGCCCAGCAGCGCTTTACCGACGCGGGCCGTGCGCTCGCCGATCGGGAGTGCCGCCCAGTTCTCTGCAACGCCGCGATCGACGAGGCGGTTGAAGCGGTCCTTCCCAACAAAAACGACGCTCTCGGGAAGCGCCGCGGAGAGAGTTCCGACCATGGCAAGAAAAAGCAGAAGCGCGCGTCGCATGATGGCAGGCTTACCTCAGGAACGAAAATTTCGCAACGGCACGTTTGCCGTCTGGCCCCGATCCTGCTACCTCCCGCATCGTATGGATACACCGCCACCCATCATCAACGACCAGCCTCCCGTTCCCGCCCCCGCCCCCGGAGGAAAAGAAGAGCGTCAGTGGATTGTCGCCCTGCACGCCAGTGCGCTCATCGGGTTCATCATTCCGGTCGGCAATATCATTGCCCCGCTCGTCATCTGGCTCCTGAAAAAGCCCGAATTCCCCACCCTCGACCCCATCGGCCGCGCCGTGCTGAATTTCCAGATCTCCTGGACCATCTGGATGATTGTCTCCATCGTCATCGCGGCGGTCGGATCCTGCCTGATCGTTCCGATCTTCCTGCCCATCGGCCTCTGGATTGCCTGGCTCGTCTTCGTCATCCTCGGATCCGTCAAAGCCAGCAATGGCGAGGATTACAAGTATCCTCTCACGATCAAAATGCTCTGACCGCGGCAGGCGTCTGACGCGGAAAATCCCTCTCACGCTTTCTTTCCGATCCTGGCCGCAGCGCGGGAGGAATCCGAGGGGGGGATGGCCTTGGTCATGGGGCCATCAGCGGCACTCGACGGCGGAGGAACCGGGGAGAGCCGGCTGAGTGGCGGCGGCATGGGCGACGTGGTTTCGACGTTCGGGTTGCGCCGAACGTGTGGGTAAACGTGAGCGGTCACCGGTGCGACCAAGCAGGTTCCGAGGGCCGAGACGTCCTTTGGATTGCTGGATCGGGCGTTATTCGGGGAGCGTGCTGAAACCGTCGCTCTCAACGCTTTCATGGATGCTCTTAAAGGCATCGCTTGTTAACGCGCCTTCCCGAGGCAAATTCTGAGAGTTGCTCCCATACTCCGCCAAGTGTTTGCCGGTTCGGCTCTATGGCGGGTCAGCGGGGCGAATAGCGCAGGCGCAAGAATTCCGCTTTGCCCAAGGCATGAGGCGATCGAATCGTCACCCACCCGGTTCCGTTCTCTGGAGGATTCTGAATAAGCGGCGATGTTAAGTCGGGATCTACCGAACTGTCCCAGATGACAACCCAATCCGCCGGGTTTAACGATGAGGCGCGTTCCGCTTGGACTCGAAACTCCGTTTTGTTCGAGTCGATATAGAACCGGATGCCGCCATGTCGATCCGCCCCAAGGGAAATGACTTGCGCGGAGCTCAGCTTGGCATCTCCCGGGGAGCCAGGCAGGGAGCCAGTCATATACTCGGCGAGGTTCGAAACGCCGTCGCCATCGGAGTCCTCAGCGAGCAACGTCTGATCGGATGGTGACTCGGGAAAGTGCCGCGCCAACCAAGGAGCGAATTCGCTGCCATCGTCGTCCACGATTTGCACAGAAAGGCTGGTTCGGATCCCGACAAGCGCTCCGCCATCGGGGTTATGAAGAACCAGGTGAAAATGTTCCGATCCCTCCGCAATGTTGTCATCCTGAACATCGAAGGAAATGTAACGAGCCGTTTCGCCAGGTCCGAAGACCGCGTAGCCCTTGAATGTTGTGACATCTCCAGCGCCTGCGGATTCCAGAACCAGATCGTAGTGCACGCCCACGGTGCCATACGAGGAGCCTGAGCGCTGAATCCAAGCGCCGGTCGTGCCGATGCTTTCGCCAACGGCCGTGGTGCTTGTGCTCCATTGCAGAGTGCCTCCAGCGGATCCAAGGCCGCCGCTGAGTGTTGAGATCATTGGAGCCGGACGATTGTCAGCCAGGGTAAACTGACCGGCTACGTGGATGCGTCCATCAGGCCCCAGAAGAATCGAGGGGCTGATCGAGGTCGAGCCCCGGAATTCCGGGTCAACGGTGCCATTGGCAGTAACTCGGGTTATCGAGGGAAAGGAATACTCCGTGCAGAGCACTTTCCCATCCGGCTGCGTGACAGGCTCGTATCGATTGACTCCAAACGCGAAAGATGAATCGATCGCACCATCGGCGAGTAACTTGCGTATTCCGCCAGCACCAGCGGCAAAGAAGGTCCCGTTCGGGTTTGTTTCCAAGCTTGATATCGAGGTTCCTTGAATGGGACCAGAGGTGAAGGAAGCATCAAGACCGCCATCCTGTTGGAGACGTGCGATCAAGCGCTTTGCCTGTCCTTGGACCGATGTGAAGCTCCCGCAGATGAGCAGCCGTCCCTGCGAATCAAGTGCAAGATCGTAAATCCAGTTTGTTGTTCCTCCGGGCAGAAGGTCTGGCGAGGTGAATGTGGGGTCGATTGTGCCATCAGGATTAAGTCGCACGATGCGGTTTCCATCTGATGTACTCGCCGGGTTGGGAATATTTCCGCCAGCTATGACTTTTCCGTCTCCCAGAGGTAGCACGACAGAGATTCTTCTTGAGAGTTCTGCAGGAGGGCTGTTGTAAGAAGCATCCCTTAACCCGGATTTGAAGTATCGATGCACCCGGCCACCGGCAACGTAGAGAGAGCCATCCGGGCCGAATTCGATGTCGCTGGCCCAGACATAGGGAGAACCTGTCGGCACAATACAAAAAGTCTGACCAACACCGTTGACGTCAAATTTGATGACACGGGACTCCAATTTGCTTGGCTGGCCGAGGCTGTAGTGTGCCAGCCCGTAAAGGGTTCCTTCTGCATCGAGGGCCAGATCCACGAATCGGAACAACGCTTCCGGGTCGGGGACTGTATAGTTTAAAACAGCTGACCCCGCGTCGTCCTTGTCATTTGTTGTTATGGTGCAGGAGGAGGGATCCTTGATCCGGGTGCCGGGTGCCGGCTCACTCAACTCCACGCTGAATGAGCGAGGTGGTTTGATATCAGGGGAGGACTCAATGCCAAAAATGCGCACGGTTTTCTCGATAACGCCGTCGGGCAGCGTCACGATAGAGTCAAAAGCCTGATAGTCGATACCAGCCAGAGCCGTTCCATCCACAGTGCGTACGCGCAGTGAGACTTCACCGGTGTCGTTGGGATGCCGCTTGAGATTCACAAGCACACTCCCGTCTGCCTCATGAAGATCCATCTTATGTTTTGCAAAGAAGACCTCCCCGGGCAGTTCGTTGTCCACCACATTGACCGTTAGGACATCAATAGGCCCGATCAGCACTTCAGGACTTCCGGCAGGCGCGGTCAATCGCACCTGAAAGCTGCGCGGACCATCGATCACGTCGTTTTCTGAAAGAGACATGTAGAGTCCGGTACTTGAGAAACCGGGAAAAAATGTGACCCCCGAGGAAACGTAAAGGAATGGAAGAAGCGAGGGGTCAGCTTCCATGGTGGCATTCAGCGAGACAGAGTTTTCCAGGGTTTTGAGGGCAAGAACCGCTGCCGAAACACTGCCACCTTCGGGCAGAGAGATGCTGTTTTCGGCAAACGAGTAAGCGAAGTAATCTGCGTTGGCGGCCATATCGAACACTTCAGTGACAACAAGATTGTCAACCCGCAGCCACCCGTTGGAGGAGTTGCCGGCATTAATCCTTACTCCGCTGATCTCGCCAACCAGTGCGGCGGCCGACGTCTCGATGGAGTCGGATGAAATACCTACCGGATTAATCCAAAGCTTCGACACATCCGATGTCCCGTTCTCGCTGAAACCCACCACAACGCGCACCGCCTCGCCAGGCGCTATCTCCTGAGTCCAGAACGTCGAAATTCCACTCCCGTTGTCAATCCCGACCCGGGCGCGGCCGGGTTCCGAACCCGGAGCTATAACGACCCTTGCGACAACCATGCGCTCTGAGACGTTCAGCCCAGTAAGTGCGACGGGGGCCGACACTCCTGAAGTCGGAATGGAATCCAACTGGAGATGGAATCCGACATACACGACTTTCCCAACGATCGGAGAGAAACTGGAATCAACAATCTCGTCCACCCCCGGTCCGGTGGCCACACCAGAATAAGGTCCGACATCCTGTGTTAGCAGATACGTTTCGCCGGCCACCGACGTCCATACGCCACCAAGCATCGGGGTTTGCCCGGCCAGCCTTCCCGGGGTCTCGAACCTATCATAAACGACCTGCGCGCTGGCGTCGGATAGCGATGCCAACATCAAGAGAGTCGCGTGAAGAAATTTCACCTGGGTAAAGTATCTTTCCCGACAAATGTGTCACGAAAAACACCACAATCTGACGGCGAAATGCGATACCGGATTGCGTGCGATGAGGCGCGCGATGGTGCGTCTGGCACAGGGGCGCGGGAGAAAACGACGATAACCACGGGCGAACTGCGGAAGAACACAATGTGAGAATTTTGAAGACGCTCGGGGAGACGCTGCGTTTGACTAAACAAGCGCGATAGCACACGGCATTCCGCATCGGTGATGACCCCTTCGGTGGGAGTCTTAGAGCTGGTTTCAATGTCGGCGTTACAGCGCCATGAAGTGACTCTTTATAAAACGGCCCTTGCCAAGGAGCAGGGAACAGCATTTCTGTTCGACTGTGGATTGACAGACTTCCGGTTGAAGCGCGCCGCTTAGCATCGCAGGCCAATGATAAAAGCAGACATTCCGTTCCCTCCCCTGCACCTCCGGAAACCGGTCGGGCCGATTGAGGATTGCTTCTACGACAATCCGGGTGGCGGTCTGGTCTTCGAGAGGGGAAGTGCCTCCGGAGAATTACTGAAGCGTCTTTGATTTCGGCTGCGGATGCGGGCGCGTGGCGCGGCAGCTCCTGCTGCAAACGGAGACACCCGTCGGATCCTATCTCGGCGTCGACCTGTTCGAAGAGTCCGTCACGTGGGCCCGGCAGAATTTGACACCGGCCAACCTCGCTTTCCGGTTCAGCCACCACGATGTGTTCAATGCGTAGTTCAACCCCTCCTCGAGCCGCGAGTTTGCGCCATTGGATGCAGGAGATGCAGCGTTCCGGCCGGGTATAGCGCACTCTGTTAAAGCGCATTATCGAGCGCAATCTGCGGCGCTATCTGAGTGAGTACCGGCGGATTCTAGCGCAGGACGGCATTTTTCGCGCGACCTGGTTCCTCTTCGCCAAACGCTCAGGCCCGGGTGTAGAGGAGGCGGAATTTCCGGCTGACGTTGCTCCGCCGGGTCTCTGTCGGCCTCCTGTGGATATTCTCCCGTAGCCTGCGGGGACACCCCCCGTGCGAGAGCATTCTCTTGCCAACCGGCGGCGTGGCTGTTAGCCGGTCTTTTCATGGCAAAGCCGTTCCCTCTCATTGTCGCAACCGTTTGCATTTCGGTGATGACTCACACCTCCCAGGCGCTCGTCACCACGGAGAACTTCGACTACACGGCGGGCAGCCAGTTGGCCGGTCAAAACGGGGGTTCGGGCTGGGGTGGTGCGTGGAGCGGCAGCACGACGGCAACAGTGCAGAGTCCGGGCCTCGATTTTCCGGGGCGCGTCGAGACGGGGAACAAGGCGGTGATGGGGACCAACTTCTCGACTTACTCGCTGTTCCGCACGCTCGGCACGAATGTGAGCGGCCTGACGGCTTCGAGCGCGTCGCTATCGTTTCTTTTCAACCTGACCGGGAACGATGTGGACACCGGGATTCGTTTCGCGGGGTTGTCACTTTTCAGCGGAGCCTCGGAGTTGATCTACTTCGGCAAGCCCGGGAACACGACCGAGATCGGGATTCACAAGTATTCGGGCGGAGAGGAGATCCTCGGTGTGGATGCGTCGTTCTCCTCGTCGACGGTCTTTCTTTTCGAGGCGGATTTCGTGCTGAATACCTTTGGCAACAGCACGGTCACGGTAAAGGTCAGCGACAACAGTGGTGGTGGGACTTTGCTCCAGACGTGGAGCAACCTGTCGCTTGGGTCGGGGTTCCAGTTCGACCAAATCCGACTCATCCGCGATTCGGCCTTGGACTCGGGAATCGACCCGGAATTTGACGAGATTTCGCTCAATGCGGTGCCTGAGCCGTCCACGTTGGGGGCCATCCTTGCGGGCGTGGTCGGTATCGGAGCCGTCCTGCTCCGGCGGCGATCGGTGGGCGTCCGCGACGTCTGAGGCGGCGTTTTCCTGCTAGGACGGTTCGTCCGTATCGGCGAAAAGCTCGCGCAGACGGTCTTTCTCGTCGCTCGGGACGACATAGAAGCTTTCCCGCTCCCCGTGATGGAGGTCGAGGCAGCCGGTGAGCAGGAGGGCGGCGAGGGCTTTGCGGAGGCGCCGGGGATCCGGAAACTCGGAACCGAAAGCCATGGCGGGGACCTTCCCGTCTTCTAGCACCCTGCCAAGGATGGCGAAGGCTTCCTCGAGAGTTTGCCGGTCGAGGAAAATCAGGGCACGGAGATTCTCTGCGATCCCGAAGGTCAGCCGGGCCGGGGCGAGCAGAGCATCGGCAGCAAGGTGCCATCCGATGACCGGACGGTCGTCGACCGGGCGGAACCGGCGGCGGCGCGCATCGATCCACGCCCACGCAAGCAAACCCATAGCGACGATGCCGGCCCCGATCGGAAGTCCGTGCGGGAGCGTCACCAGCTCCTCACCGCGAATGACGGATTGGCCTTTCACAATCGTCAGAAAGGCCAGGGTCAAACCCATCCCGAGGCCGTAGGCGAGCATCCATGCACCAAGGGCTCCGAGCGCGCAGAGGACCGAGGCCGTGAGGGCGTGCCGGTTATGGCGGGAAATCCTGTCCCGGAATTCCGCCGGCACGTTCATCGGTAACCGGCGGGATCGATTTCCACGGCCGCAAAGCCGGCGGCCGCGAGTTGTTCCCGCAACGCCGGTTCGCAATCCGTGAGGGCCGGCATTTCGTCCGGGGCGATCTGCACCTTTGCGGAGACGGGCGGTCCGGCCAGGTAGCGAACGCGGAAAACCCGGAATCCCAGAGCCCGCAGGCATTCTTCTCCGCGTTCCACGAGTGCGAGCGCGTCGGTCGTCACACGGGTTCCGTGCGGAATGCGCGAGGAAAGGCACGGCTGGGCCGGGGCGTCGTGGGTCGGGAGTCCGAGCTCGCGCGAAAGGGCGCGCACTTCGGCCTTGGTAAGGCCGGCGGCCTTCAGGGGCGCCAGCACAGAAAACTCCGCCGCAGCGCGCGAGCCGGGCCGGAGGTCGGCGGGATCGTCGGCATTCTCGCCGTAGGCGATCGCGGCAAAGTGGCGCTCGGCCGCGAGGCGATCGAGCTGGGAGAAGAGCTCGGCCTTGCAGAAGTAGCAGCGGTTCGGCGGATTCGAGAGATACGCCTCGTTTTCGAATTCCTGCGTGGCCAGCACCTCGACGGCCGCGCCGATGCGGCGCGCATTTTCGAGCGCTTCGGCAAGGGCTTTTCTCGGAAGGCTCGGGCTGTCGGCGATGACCCCGAGCGCGCGGTCGCCGAGCGTGCGGTGGGCCAGCGCGAGGAGGCACGTGCTGTCCACGCCGCCCGAGTAGGCGACCAGCAACGGCGCATGGGCGCGCAGCGAATCCTCCAGCGAGCGGACTTTTTCCTCCGTGGTCACATTCCCAGTCTCGCATACAGCGAGTCGAGGGGCATCTGAATGCCGATGAAAAACTCGCCGAATTCCGCATACTGCGCGCTCACTTCGTCGAAGCGCATTTCATAGATGATCGATTTGATCTCCGACGTCGTCCGGGAGAACAACGTGACGCCCCACTCGCCGTCGTCGAGGCCGGTCGAGCCGGTGATGAGCTGGAGCACGCGGCCGGCGTAGGTGCGGCCGACGCGCGCGTGCCCGGCCATGAGCTTTTTCCGGGCATCGAAATCGAGCGCATACCAGTTCTGCCCGGGCACGCGGCGCTTGGACATCGGGTAGAAGCAAACGACCGGCCAATCGGGCAGGTTCGGTTCGAGCCGGTCCTTCAGATACTTCGTCATGCGGGCGCGGAAGGCCTCCATTTTCTCCTCGTGCGCGGGCGTGCCGGGGGCGAGATTTTCCTCGGCCTCGAGCGTGCGCGCGTATTCCTCGTCGCTGGTCGTGTATTCGCTGCGCTCGGTCATCGAGAGCCAGCTGAAGGCCGGAGCCAGAACATCCGGCCCGAGGGATTGAGCGAGCCGCTTCGAAAAGGCATCGGCCTGCTGGAGGTCGGGCGTGACGAGCATGAAGCCAAGGTCGGCCTTCGGCGTCACCATGCTGAAGAGGAGGAGCTGGGTGCCCGGCGTGGCGCGGATTTCCTGTACCAGCTCGGCGAGGGCGGTCTTGGCCTCGATCCGGGCCGGTAGGTCGAGTACATCCCAGAGCGAATGCTCGACGCGGAAAAACAGGTGCACCACATGGCGGCCCTCATGCGGCAGGATTTCAGGAAGAGGTTGCATTTCGG
>CAZSMN010000150.1:0-8923 GCA_964607615.1 uncultured Chthoniobacterales bacterium
ACACAGACTCGATCCCCGCACGGGACTCACCGTCAACTACATCATGGGCGTGGCCGCGGTCCCGAAAGGCTTCGGGCGCGTGCGCTCGATAATACGCAAACTTAACCATATCGTTCTGACGTCGTTCGAAGGCAAGAGCGTAATCTCTGAAGTGGATACAACCTTCCTAGTCGACAGTCCCCAAACCGGACAGCGCCGACGGACGCACTCGCGTGCAGCAATCCGAAAGAAGACCGAAAGATGAAGCAGAACACTACCATTCCCAAACCTTTGCCTCGCATCGTCCGCTTCGAGCGTCTGGCTTACGGGATGTTTCTCCACTGGGGTCTCTATTCCCAGCTCGGTTGTGGTGAGTGGGTCAAATTCAACCGTCCCATTCCACGTGGACGCTACAACCGGCTGGCCCGCACATTTACTGCAAAGGACTTCGACGCAGCTGCGTGGGCCCGGCTCGCCCGGGCAGCGGGCATGCGCTACATCGTATTGACGACGCGCCACCACGAAGGTTTCTCCCTTTATGACACCAGGGGTTTGTCGAAGTTCGACGCGCCGAACACGCCGGCAGCCCGCGATCTGGTTTCGGAATTTGTGGATGCGTGCCGCAAGGAAGGCATCGTTCCGTTTTTCTATCACACCACAATCGACTGGCAGTGGTGGCCTGAGCCAAGCCGCCCTCCCCTGCCTGACGGCGGGGCGCGTTTTGGGGAGTACCTTGATTACTTCCATGCGTCCGTCGAGATCCTCTGCACACGCTATGGACCAATTGGAGGTCTTTGGTTTGACGGAAACTGGGCACACCCTCAAGCCGACTGGAAGGAAGATCGTCTCTACGCGATGATCCGCAGGCACCAACCCGAAGCCCTGATCATCAACAATACAGGACTGGATGCCCGCGGGCGGGTTGGACACCCGGAGCTCGATAGCACGACCTTCGAGCAGGGCCTCCCGACGCCACCCGACCGCAGCGGGCAACCGAAATACCTCGCCTGCGAAATGTGTCAGACGATGAATGCCCATTGGGGAATCGGGCAGCACGACTACAGCTACCTTTCTGTGCCCACCATGATCGAGAATCTCGCCTTGTCCCGCAAAGCAGGAGCAAACTATCTGCTCAACGTCGGCCCTACCGCACAGGGTGGCGTTCCCGAATACGAGGGAGCTGCCTTGCGCCGCGTCGGTGACTGGGTTCGCCCCCTTGCTCGAATCCTTTCGGAGGGAACCCCGGTTGAGGGTGTGAGCTGCCATGGGCGGGACTTCATCCTTAGCGCCCGGGGCAAGCATTACTATTTCGCATTCGACCTGCCGATCCGCGGTAACGAGCACGTCACCGTATCATCTGGAAAGGCAGGAATCCGCGGCATCAGCGGATTCCGAAACCGGATCAGCTCCATCCGCTGGCTGGACAACAAGGAGACGCTGGTGTTCTCACAAAACCGGCAGGCAAACATCTTGGCCGTCAACTTCACCGCCCAGCCATACGGCTCGCAGTTCATCGTCAGGGTGGCGGAGATGAGCTGATGCGAGAGCCGACACGTTGAGCAATGATCAAGACTATCCTGCTTCTGGAAAGCCGCTGCATTGTCGCTCCGCCGGCAGTTGCTACGCTGCACCTCTGCGAGAAAATACCTGCCTGCCATTTCCCATGCAACCTGTCGGCAGCCCCCACCCCACCGTAATGCGCGCCAATCTCCTATTCACACGATGTGTTTGCCTGCTTGGTGTGGTGCCCCTTGGATACCTTAACGGGCTGGCGGCGCCTCCGGCAACGACACCGGCTCAACTGCAGAGAACATGGGATTTCCAGATGATTTCACGGACACCGGAGGCGTGGAACGGCGTGACCGTCAGAACCGATCCGGCGGTCAACACACCGGATGGAGGCCCGACGCTCCGACTCACGGCGCAGGCGAGCAGCGAGAATCTGGAGTGGCCCGCTTTCATCAACTGCTGGACAAACATCCGCGACGTGAAGCCTGGAGCGCGCATAACCGCCTCGTTCTGGCTGCGGGGTGACAAGGGGGTCACCGTCGATGTCGGAGCCGTTACAGAACGGCACTTCGTTCTTTGCGAAAGGCAGTCGTTTCCGCAGGACGGCGTCTGGCACAAGGTGGAGTTCACCGCACCACTCGGACACCAGACCGGGCTGCGGTGGGTTGCACTTCCTCGAATCACACTGCGCAAAGTCGAAGCAGGTCAGACCGTTCATGTCGGGCCTATCGAAGTGAACGTCCAATAAATACAGCCTCCATGATTCGACTCACCACCGCTCTTGTTCTGGCTTCCGCATGGTCGATCGCTACGGCCCCAGCGCAGACCGACACGCGCAAATGGGCGCCCATCGACACCGGATCGCTCTATGTGCAGCCGGGGTCGGCTCTCGATTTCACTCCGTTTGCCGATCTCTCGCCGGCAGGCGACCACGGTCGCGTGATTGTCAACGAACGCGGGGAGCTGGCCTTTGCCTCGCACCCCTCCACACCGGTCCGTTTCCTTTCTGTCGCCCATGTCCCGCCCTACGCATTACGCCACTGGTCAGACGAAGACATCGATGACTACGCCGACGCAGTCGTCCGCCAAGGCTATAACATGGTCCGCTTCCACATCTTTGACGAGTTTCTCGGCGGCAGTGAGATGGGGCCGCAGCTGACGAAACGCGCGCCTGAGCGATATACGCTGCCGGAGGCACCGGATGATGTGCGCTTCGAAGTCCGCGCACTTGACCGCCTGCTGCGGCTGCTTGCCGCCCTCAAAGCACGTGGCGTCTATTGGAATATGGACCTGATGACGTCCTACATAGGCTTCTCCAATACCGAGCGTCACTACACGCAGCACATGGGCGGTTACAACACCAAGGTCCAGATGTTTGTGAATCCCAATTTCCGCGCCAACTGGCGCGCGGGCGTGATCAAGTTGCTTGGCACGCGCAACCCCCATACCGGGCTGCTTCTCAAAGACGACCCCGCCCTTGCAATCGTTTCATGCCTGAACGAGCAGGATATTCTCCTGCGCGAACGTGACTACGGCACCGAGCTTAACCCGGCATGGCACGCATTCCTGCGCCAAAAATACGGCACATTCGAAGCTGTCAGTACCGCTTGGGGAGGGGTTTGCGGAGACATTAAGCTGCCGGAGACCGGAGAGATCAGCGATCTGCCGCCGATCAGCAAAGTGGCGCTTACGAATACCCCCGCCGGCCGTGACATGGCGTGGTGCTGCGGTGAGTTGGAGGTCGAGATGTCGCGGTTCTTTCTCGAGACGCTCCGGGAACTTGGTTTTCCCGGTCTCGTCTCGAATTGGAACATGCGGGTACATATCGGAACCTCGCGGGCACGTGCTTTGTTTCCGGTGGTGACGATGAATACCTACCACGCCCACCCGCTCTACGGGGCACGTACCATCGTTGATCCTTCGAGCGCGCTTAGCGGTGGGGGAACCAGCTTTAAGCACATCGCAACCTCACGCCTCTTGGACCGCCCGTTCCTAAATACAGAATTGGGAATCGTCTACTGGAATCCTTTTCGTCACGAGCAGGGGCTGCTCTTCGGCGCCGGCGCAGCTCTGCAAGGCTGGAGCGGGCTGACAGGCTTCTGCAACCAGATCGTCGAATCCGGAGACCCCCTCAAGTGCTTTGCCACGGGAAGCGATCCCGTGATCCGGGCTGCCGAGTTGGTCGAGGCATTCGCTTTCCGTCGTGGCGACGTCGCAACCTCCCGTCATGCCATTGAGATTCCCCTGACCGACGGGTTTATTGCTGCAGGGAACGCCATGGTCGGAATCGACGACGAACTCTCCCGGCTCTGGCCGCTGTGCCGCATCGGAGTCACCTATGGTGAACCCAAGGCGGACTTTGGCAAAGTTCTCTCCATCGCGCCGGACAAGACCTCCACCATCGGAGGGAGCCTCATGTTCTCTACGGTTGAGAGCTCCGACTCCGTGAGTCGCATGGAAAAGCTTGTCGCGGAGTTGCGTCGCTTGAACGTCCTCGGCCCCGAGAATTCTACCGACCCCCGCAAAGGAATACTCCAGAGCGACACAGGCCAGATCACGCTGGATACCGGTGCCGGAGGCGAAATGACGGTCAGAACCCGTCGATTGGAGGGGGCCGTACTTAAGGGCCGCTCTTCCCTCGACATCGACGCGGTCAAGATCCGGCGTTGCTCAGTGCCGGCCAGCATCACCCTTGTCTCGATCGACGGGGACAAAGATATCCGCTCCGCCAGCAGGCTCCTTTTGGTCTTTTCCACGGACGCACGGAACACGGGCATGAAGTTCTCGGACGCCCGCGAGAGCGAGGTCTCGGACTGGGGCAAGCTTCCCGTGGTGATCCGGACAGGAAGCCTCGCGCTGACGATCTCGAGGGCTGAGGCGGGGCGGAAAGCCAAAGCCTACGCGCTCAAACTCAACGGCGACCGTGCAGGCGAAATTCCCGTCCGCGTGGCTAACAACCGTTGGGAACTCACCATAGACACATCCAACCCGACATCGGCAGGTCCAACGCCATTCTATGAGATTGAGGTTGAGCCCGAGACTGCTGCCTCAGCCCCTGCTGGAGAATCTCCCGATGAGTAGTGCCAACCAAGCTACAAAAGGCGACCGCATTCCGCTGCTCCAGAAGGTGTCCTTCGGCGCGGGAGGCTGCACGGATTACTTCGCCACAGGGCTGGTCATCGGCGTGCTGTGGATGCCGTATTTTAACATCGGCCTTGGATTGGACCCCACAAAGCTCGGCCTGATCCTGATGGTTTTCCAAGTGTGGAATGCGGTGATGGATCCGGTCATGGGCAACATATCCGACAACCTGCGCACCCGTTGGGGTCGTCGGCGACCGCTCATTTTTCTGGGAGCCATCCTCACCGCCATGGTGTCGCCGTGGATCTGGCGCCCCCCTGTGCATTGGGGTGAGACGGCAATGCTTGCCTATCTCCTCGTCGTCGGCCTGATCTTCTTCAGCTGCTTCTCATGCTGGGCCATGCCCTACTACGGACTGCAACTTGAGATGACGCCCAGTTATGACGAGCGCACCCGCCTGACCGCGTGGATGACCTTTTTCAGCAAGATCAGCGGGTTGGTGGGAGGGTGGGCGATGGCCGTAGTCGCCGGCCCGTGGTTTACAAATCCGCTCACCGGGAAGCCGGACATTGTGGCCGGAATGCGCACCTGTAGCTGGTTCATTGCTGGCTTGATTCTCCTCCTGGGGCTGCTGCCGGCTTTGTTCGTGAAGGAACGCTATTACGAATCTGAGACAAAACATCAGGCGCGGGATCCCTTCTGGCAAAGCATCCGGGAGTCCGCCCGATGCCGTCCTTTGTGGCTTCTGATCGGACTCTCGTTCTTTCTGGTGGTCGGGACCTTCTCGGTCAACAGCCTCGGGCAATATGTCAACATCTACTACGTTTGCCATGGCGATCTGGCCACAGCATCGGTGATTACAGGGTGGAAGGGCAGCGTGCTGGTGGTCACGGGAATCCTATGCATTCCCCTCTACACATGGCTGGGTGAGCGCTACGACAAGCGCGCGGTGGTGAAATGGATGCTGGGAGCCAGCATGCTCGGCCACTCGCTGAACTACTTCCTGATGACGCCTAAAATGCCGTATCTTCAGGTGATTCCCGGGATTTTCGAATCATGCGCTATCGCTGCGGTCTGGCTGTTCGTTCCATCGATGAAAGCCGATGTCGCCGATCATGACGAACTCCATACCACACGCAGGCGCGAGGGATCGTTAAACGCGTTCTATTCATGGTTCATCAAGGCGGCTCTCGCGTGCTCGATGGGCCTTGGGGGATTGGTCCTCAGCATTTCAGGCTTCGATGCAAAGCGCACGGGAGAGCAACCGCCCGAGGTTCTCAGTGCAATGCTCGGACTATATGTCGCGCTTCCGCTCCTCATCTGGGCCTGCGGCATGGCATTCATATCGATCTATCCTTTGGACCGCTGCCGCATGGAGCAGATCCGCACCGAACTCGAGGCGCGGCGTGGAGCCATTTGATCCCCGCCCGGAACCTGCTCGAACACCATTCTCATCTCAGTGCGTCTTCAAGCCTGCCCTTGTCCATGAAAAATCCCCCCCCGTGGCTGAAATCCGCCGTATTCTATCAAGTCTATCCCCAGAGCTTCCACGATTCGAACGGTGACGGCATCGGCGATCTTCCCGGCCTGATCGCGAAACTGGATTACATCGCGGGCCTGGGATGCAATGCCATCTGGCTCAACCCGTGCTTTGTCTCTCCCTTCAAGGATGCCGGCTATGACGTGTCGGACTTCTACCGCGTCGACCCCCGCTACGGCACCAATGCGGACCTGCGGCGGCTTTTCCGGGAATCCCGGCGCAAAGGCATCCGCGTGCTGCTCGACCTCGTGGCCGGTCACACCTCCGACGAACACCCTTGGTTCATTGAGTCTTCCAAGGCGGCGCCCAGGCGTTACCGCAACCGCTACATCTGGACGCGCGACTGGCTGGACGGTGTCGGCTTAGGTCTTTCATTGGTGCAGGGTGGTGCAGAACGGAACGGGAACTATCTCGTCAACTTCTTCGCCTGCCAACCGGCTCTGAACTACGGATACGCTTGTCCGGACAAGGACAAACCCTGGCAGCTGCCGGTGACACACCCAGAAGCCGAAGAAACGCGGGCGGAGCTGCGTAAGATTATGAAGTTCTGGCTAGGGATGGGGGCAAGCGGCTTCCGTGTCGATATGGCGGCCTCGCTGGTAAAGAACGATCCGGGGAAAAAGGAGACGATCAGGCTTTGGCGGGAGCTGCGCACATGGCTCGAGCGAGAGAACCCCGAGGCGATTCTTGTCTCTGAATGGGGATACGCTCCCGAGGCGGTCGATGCGGGCTTCCACGCGGATTTCCTGCTTTTCTTCGGAACACGCGCCTACACCACACTTTTTCGAGCCGAACCCGAGCGGGACATTTTCCGCCATGTCAGCCCGGAGGTCTTCTACCCGAACGAAGAACCGAGGGCCCGGACAACCCGCAGCTTCTTCGACCGCGCTGGTCGCGGCGACATCTGCGAGTTTCTCGGAACATTCCTTGACCACCTGACCCGGATCGAAGGCCGTGGATACATGGCCCTTCCGACAGGCAACCACGACATGCCGCGCCTGAGCCAGGGACGCACACCAGAGGAGCTGGCGGTGATATTCGCCTTCATTTTCACGATGCCCGCCATTCCGTTTATTTACTACGGCGACGAAATCGGGATGCAGCACATCGAGGACCTTCCGTCAAAGGAGGGAGGCTATACGCGAACCGGGGCGCGCACCCCGATGCAATGGGACGGGTCAGCAGGACGAGGATTCTCGAAGGCGAACCCGTCGAAATTCTATCTCCCTGTGGATACCGCGAAAGGAGCCCCGCAGGTAGCAGCTCTCGAACAGACTCAGGGATCGCTCTTGCACACTGTGCGAGCCTTGTCAGCACTGCGTGCAAAGCATCCGGCGTTGGCTGCTGACGCGGAGTTCGAACCGGTTTTTGCCGAAACAAAGCGCTGCCCGTTCGTCTATGTCCGCAAGCACAAATTGAGCAAAGTCTGGGTCGCGCTGAACCCGTTGGGAAAGAGAACCTCTGTAAGCCTTCCCACGGAGTGTGCAACAGCCCAAGTCCTTGCCGGCAAAGCCCAGCTGTGCACACACACGCCTCAATTACCAATCCTAAAGATGCCTCCGCTCTCATTTTGGATTGCAGAAACAACGTGAGGCACAGAGCCGGACACCGGCACAAAGCGAGGGGCAGGGGCTGGCTAGAGCAGGCTCAAGGACGGATTCCGCCTACGACAAGAGGTGCCGTAGCATGGGCGCTACCCAAGGCGGTCACTGCCCCTTACAAGACTTCCGGCGCGATAGACCCCGGTGATCTTGGAGTAGGGAGGTTCATCATCGCTGCCGGAAGAGGTGACAACGGTCATATCCACTTCATCTCCGATAAAGCTCAGAAGATCCAGTTCGTGAGGCATACCCAGCATTTGATCGATTTCCCAGGGCTCTAAAAAGGCAACCAAATCAGAGTTCAGCTTTCTGTGGCCTTCCTTCCCCTCGGGATATTCAAGGCAGGCGGCGTAGTTCACCGGGCCGTTCTCACCCGCTACTACGTCGAAGACCAATTGGAGCAGGAGCTGCCCCTCTTCAATTTCGCTCTCCACCGTGGAAACCGATTTCAGAACAGCTCGGTAGCTGCCCGATGGAACGGCAAACGGACTGTGGGGAGGAGTGAACAGGAACGGGAAGGGCTCTCGGGCAGTTGTCATTTTCATCACATGCTTTCAGATGGCCGGCATCAAATCGTCGCAGTCAAACTGATCGCTACTATTTGGCACGTATTTCCCTGGGCGCTCTATGCGATCGATCTTCGAATAGGGCTCGTCATGACCCTTGGCAGTGAAGTTGCTGATCAGAAGATCTACCTCCCTCCCCACCAGAGAATGAAGGTCAACCTCGGTCCTTGTCGCACGCATGGTTTGGATCTCGGACGGATCAAAGAATGCGGCGAGGTCCTTCTGAAGCTGATCGTAACTAGGTGTGCCTGTGGTGTAGTCCGTTTTGGCCAACTTCTCAACAGGGCCGTTTACATCTTCTATGACGTCGAAGACGAACCTGATTTTTTTCGCGCCGTCGGTATCACATTCGGATTCGGTGACTGTTCTGACTCTTGCTCGATACTCTCCCGCAGGGACAGCCCATTTACTGTTGATAGGCTTCAAGACAAATGGAATGCTTGGTGATTTGGAAATGATATTCATATAACTTAGTTTTAATATAGTAGCTAATTATAATAGCTAAGTCAATATGATAGCGGCGATATAATACTTATTTTTCCGTTAAAATAACAAGAGAACCCGCACTTATATAAACACAACTCTTGTTCCGAGAATGTGCATAGGCAAAGACAGATGAGGTCACCTTGGCCGAGATCCGAGATGGA
>CAZSMN010000151.1:0-8897 GCA_964607615.1 uncultured Chthoniobacterales bacterium
GAAGCGGAAGTGGAAGGCGAGCAACTTGCCGACAACCCGCCCGCCACGCCGGCCGCTTCCCCGGCCTCTCCGGTTCCGGGTGGCTATCGCATTGAGAACGTCGCGATTGAAAAGGCCCGGTTCACCTGGCTGAGCAAGGAAGGCCCGCTCGAGGCCGCCTTCACCTTCCATGCCTCGGACATCACCACGGCACCGGACACGCCGTTCCCGATCGATCTGGCGCTCTCCATCGGGCGCTCCACCATCCACCTGCAGGGCGATGCCGGTATCCTTCCTCCATCGTTCAAAGGCAATGCAACGTGGCAGCACCTGACGTTTCCCCCGCTGCTGCTTGCCGCGCGGCCGGAGCTTGCCTCCTGGCTGCGGTCGGCCGATTCCAGCGGCGAGGTACGGCTCGACGCCACGATGGGGGGCCAGGCCCCCGGACTCCGCGTTTCAGGCCGCGGAACTCTTGATGATTTCGCGGTGTCCGATCCTTCGAAAAACGAAGTCTCGCTGGAATGGGAGCAGGTCGAGGTCAACGTCGACAACCTTTTCATTCCGCTGCCTGAAGAATCCAAGCCGATGGGAACGATAACGGCGGACTTCCCGCTTGTCCGCGTGAAAGGTCCGAAGATCCGCTACACGCATCCCACCTCAGCATTTGACTCCCTGCTCGGACCGCCCGCTCCCTCCGGTTCCGGAAAATCCGATCCGGCCCCGGATGCACCGTTTCTCCTTCTGGCGATTGGCACCTTGGAGGTGAACGGAGCGGACATCGAACTCCACGATACCACGGTCAAGCCGGCCGCGACCTCTCCGGTGCGCGACCTTTCGCTTTCGGTGAAGGACCTCAAATTCCCCGATCCGTCCGCTTCTGCGATCTCCCTCCGCGCGACGCTGCCGACGGCCTCGCTGCTCACGGTGGAAGGCGGGCTCCAGCCCGGACTCCGGGGATCCTTCATCGTTTCGCTCGAGGAGCTCGACCTACCGAGTTTCAGCCCTTACGCGACTTTGGCCGCCGGGGCTTCCCTGGATGCCGGCCGTGTCTCGGTAAAGACGAAGCTGGAGACGCAGGGCTTTGAGATCAAGGCCGACAATGATCTCGTGCTTCGCAAAATCGGAGTCTCGCTCCGCAACCCGGAATCCTTTTCGCGCGAGTTCGGCATGCCCATTGATCTTGTGATCGCGCTGCTCAGCGATCCGGCGGGCGACATACGCCTGAGTGTTCCGATCCGGCTGGATGAAAAAGGAGCATCGTTTTCAGCCGGGCCGGTGATTGGCTCCGCCGTGAAAGCCGCGGTTCTGGGAGCCGTCAGCTCGCCCCTCAAGCTGCTGGGCGCTGGCTTCGCCGCGATTCCCGGCATGCCCGGTTCAGCCCTCTCGATTGCACCCATCAAAAGCCTTCCCGGCGCTCCGGAGCTTGCCCCCGATGCGCCGAAGCGCATGGCGAGCCTCGTAAAGCTCCTTGCGGAACGCCCCGCAATGGCCCCCGTTTTCCGCGGACGCTCCGGCCCGGCCGACCATCCGTTTCTCGCCGAGCAGATCCTCAACGAACGTCTCCAAGCGCGGGAAGGACTTCCGGAGATCGCCGGTGTCGGACCACTGGCCTCCTTCCGCATGCGACAGCTCCTTGCCCGGCGTGCCAAGGGCGCAGGCGCTCCCCTGGCCGGCAAAGACCAGGCGCTTTTCACCCGCTATCTGGAAGCGGTGGAGATCCCGCAGGACCGTCTCGACGCCCTCGCAACAAAGCGCGCGGAGACCGCCCGCGCGCTGATGGTCACCAAGGGAGTGAACGCGAAACGCATCACCATCGGAGCTCCCGAAGCCGCCGGAGAGCCCGGAGTCGTCATCTCCTTCGGCGCTCCTGCACCGGCCGCCAAGAAGCCGAAGAACTAAAACCCGACCGTCACCTGGCCACCGCCGAAGAACGTATCGGTTTGCGTTTCGGAGAAGTCTGCCAGCGCGTGCGACCAAGCGCCGTAGGCGGAAAGCGATACCTTCCCGGCCGGCCAGAGTGTGACAGCCACACCGCTGACGACGTTGTTCCAGCCATCAAAAGCCTGCAATTCCCCATCGGCGGTTTCCCGCGAGTTGTAGCCGAGGTTCACCGCCGCCTCGGTCCACGCGCCAAGCTCCAGCAACCCGCCCGGCGCCAACCAGGCCGCATCGATGCGAGCGGCGAGATATCCGCAGCCGGCCCGGCCACCCCCGCCTCCATCGACCGTTTCCGGACCGAGCCCGAGCACGCCTTCGAAGGAGGGCGTTACACTCACGGGCCCCAACTCAAACCCCCGTGCGAAACGGCCGACCAGTTCGTGCGATTGGAAGAAGCCATCCGACGATCCGAGCGAAACATTGTATCCGAGCGAGCCGTCGAAATCCCCAAGAGAAAAATCCCCCTCCAGCGTGATCGACGTTTCGCTGTAATCGATCGATCCAGTCGAGAACGCCTGGGACACCTCCAACGAGGGCGAGATGGGACCGGCTTCCGGCAGGGCAAGCGCGAGTGTCGTCGTCTGGATGCCCGAGCCGTAGCCGGATCCTCCGAGGACATTGACACCACGGTAAAGATAAAGGCTGTCCCAACCGGCCGAAAGAGCACCTTCGAGAGTGCCCACGGGTGTTTCCATACCGGAATCGAACGCAGGCTCCCCGCCGGTCATGGACTCTGCGAGCGGCCACCAGTCGTTGTCATATTGGTTGAGCGTGCCCGTGAGCGCGATGCCGCGCTGCGGCCAAAAATATGCAAACGCGTTTCCGTGTCCGTCGTGGCCGATCAGTTCTCCCTGACCCTCATCAAGCTCGACCCGGTAGAGCCCGAGGCCGTAGGAGATCCCGTCCTCGCCGACCGGAACCCATCGGCACATCTCCGCCAGCGAGGCAGGCGAAACAAGCGCTCCGGAAAACAGCCCGCGCAGAAACATCTCAAGATCCCCCGCCGTGCTGATCAGTCCGCCTCCGGCCCAGTCGGCCGTCTGACGCACGGCTACTGTGAGATCCTCCGCTCCCTCGTAACGGTGGGACACCGGAGTCCGCTTGGCGCGTTCCTTGAAGCTCATCCAGGTTGTTTTCATTCCGAGCGGATCGAAGATTTCCCGGCGGAAGACGTCATGCAACGCGCGCCCGCAAGCCCGTTCGATGATGAGCCCGAGCAAGACGTAGTTCGTATCGGAATAATGAAACCTCCCACCCTTCCGCCGGGCCGGCATCGCCCTTGCATGGTCGAGCATCTCGATCGGCGCCCACTCGCGGGACGGATCCGCCAGAAATTCGCGCAGAAAGGCATTCCTTCCCTGCCGGTCCAACTTTCCATCCGTCCAATAATCCGGCAACCCGCTCGTATGGGAGAGAAGCTGGCGGATCGTGATCTGAGGATCCCAGCTCTGGATCGCCCGGGCCGGGAGCACGCGTTCGAGCGTCCAGTCGAGCCCCAGCACACCGCGCTCACAAAGCCGGAGGACAGTTGCGGCCGTGACGGCCTTCGTGACACTCGCGACCTCGAACGGCGTTCCGTCTTCCATCGCCGCGCTGCCCTCACCGGCCAGGCGGCCTGAGACGGCGATCAGCGCGGGGCCGGATGCCGGAGCCAGCCGTGCAATGCCGCTCCCGTGGCCGTCATTCTTCGCCACCAGCCGCGATACGACCGAGTGCCACTCCGCCCCGTCGGGTAACTCGCCGGCAACGAGGGTCGATACCGAACAGGCCGCCAGCAACCACCGAACATGGGGAAATGTTTTTGGCATAGGATGATGAAACGAGAGAGGAACCCGCCCGGCGATGGCTCACAAGCTTCAATTTCCGGATGCCCCGGCTCGTGGAGGCTGTTCACTATGCAGCCGGTTGCTCAAAACTTCTTGACGAACCAGCCGGCGATCCGGAAAACGGCGCCGGAAGGAGAATTTCTTTCATTGTCGTAAACACGTCCATCGGAGGCGTGCCTTCCCAAACTTCAGGAGAAACGATTATGAAAAGCGTCACACGCACTGCCTGCAGCCTGCTCGTTTTCGCGGGACTGCAAAGCGGGTTTGCCGGCAATGCCACATGGTCGGCCACTGCTTCCAGCGGGAATTGGTCGGCTGCGGCAAATTGGTCGCCGGGCGGCCCGCCCGACGGCACCTCAGACGTCGCCACGTTTGGCAACTCCACGACGACCTCGCTGACGGTGGACGAAAATACACAGCTCGAGCGTCTCATCTACTCGCCCGACGCTGCCGCATATACCCTCTCGATTGCGACATGGCTGAACTTCTCCGGCGTCCTCTCCGGGCGTGGCATAGCGAACAACTCGACGCACACCCAGACCATTGTGGTGAAGGGTTACAATGCGACGCTTGCGAGGTTCGGCGAACTCTCTTTTGACAGCCTGGTTGCCACGGCCGGCGCGAACATGACCTATACGATCGAAGGGTCGGGCGTCGGTCTCCAATCCGGCGGCCGGATCACCTTCGGCGCAGCCGCCACTGCCGGCAGTGGCAGTTTTGCCAATCAGGGCGGATCCGTTGCGGATGCCGGCGGCGGCCAGATCTTCTTCAGTGATCTGGCTTTGGCGGGAACGGCAAGGATCTTTAACGCGGGCGGCGCGGGCTCGCTCGCGGAGGGCGGCGAGACCTACTTCTCCTCCTTCGCATCCGGCCAGAACGCCACCATCACCAACGCGGGAGGAGTCGCCGCGAATGCGCTCGGAGGTCGCACGTCCTTCTCCGGCAATGCGACCGCCGGCCAATCGACGATCACCAACGCCGGCGGCATGGCAAACGGAGCGGAGGGCGGACGGATCGCTTTTCTGGATCAGGCGACCGCGGGCAACGCAACCATCGTCAACAGCGGAGCCGGCGCTGCCAATGGCGAAGGTGGCCGCATCGAATTCAAATCCGGGTCGAGCGCTGGGAATGCGACGATCACGAACAAGGGCACCGGTTTTGCCGGCTCCGGAGCTGGCGGGCAGATCACGTTCTCGGGCAATGCTAGCGCCGGCAATGCGGTGATCAACTCCGAAGGCGCGACAGCCGCCCTGCGCCAAGGCGGCTTCACGCAGTTCCTCGAAAACTCGACCGCCGGGTCGGCGACTTTCAATACCTATGGTCAGACGTCCGGTCTCGACGAGGCCGGCAGGGGCGAGGTCTGGTTCAGGGATTCCTCGGCCGCCACCTACGGCTCGGTGTTTCACACCTTCGGGAACACAATCGCCGGAGCTGGCTACTCGGGAAGAGTCCGTTTTCTGGATTCGTCCACGGCAAATGCCACCTTCGAGATCATGGGAGGCACAGCGACCGGAGCGACAGGCGGCGTCGTGGAATTCGGCGGCAACTCCACTGCCCGATCCGGAGCCGTTTTTCAGGTGCAGGCGTCGGTCGATGGCGGAACCGGCGGTTCCCTCAACTTCACCGAAAACTCGAAGGCCAACGGCGAGATCAACGTGCTCGGCAACATGGGCGGCGGCAGCGGCGTCCTGACGTTCAGTCAAAACGCATCCGCTGACCAGGCCGCGATCTTCGTCGATGGCAACGGGGGCACCGCGTGGTTCTCCGGAAACAGCTCGGCAGGAACCGCGACACTCGACCTCGGAACCGGCTTTTTTACCGGGGGCCAGACGGTCTTCAGCGACAACTCCACCGCCGCCTCGGCAGCGATCGAACTTCTTTCAGGCTTCTCGTCGTCCCGTGGCAGTGGCGCGCTCCGCTTTGAGAAAACCGCCTCGGCAGGCAATGCCCAGATACTGAATAACGGAGGGCGGGACTTCGGAGTTGCCGGAGGCGAGGTGCGCTTCATCGGAAACTCGACCGCATCGACCTCTCAGATCATCAACAAGGGCGGCACCACATTTGATGCGCTGGGCGGAGATGTCGTCTTTTCGGACAACTCCACCGCGGGAAGCGCGGACATCTCCAACCGGGCCGGCGACGGGCTCAACGGTGCCGGCGGTGAGATCCGCTTCGAAGGCCGCTCCAGCGCAGGCTCCGCCTCGTTCCTCAACAATGAAAACTCCCTCTTTGCCGGGGTCGGGGCCCGCATCGATTTCACAGGCAACGCCACCGCTTCGGGGGCGGATTTTCTCAACCACGGCGGCGGCGTCGCCGGTGCCTCGGGCGGTGTGATCAGCTTTTCCCAGAATGCGACCGCCGGCTCGGCGACCTTTGACAACCGCGGAGCCGGGGACGTGGATGCCGGTGAGGGCGTTATCGAGTTCTATCAAACCTCGACCGCCGGCTCGGGAAATTTCACCAATCGTGGGGGCGTCGCCTTTGGCAGCGCCGGGGGCCGCATCGAGTTCAACAATTCCTCCACCGCCGGCAATGCGACCATCACAGGTTACGCCGGCGGTCTGCTCGGCGGCGTCGGCAGCCGGACGATCTTAAACGACACATCCAGCGCCGGCACCAGCACGCTCATCGCAGAAGCCGGAGGGCTCTTTACCAGCAACGCACAAATCATTTTCCGCGAAAATTCGCGCGGTGGGAACGCAACGGTCGAGGTGAACGGAAATGGTGCGCTTTACATCGATGAGCACGCGGCCGGCGGCATCGCCCTTCGAGGACTTTACGGCGACGGCCATGTCTACGCCGGCAACAACACGCTCACCGTCGATCTCGGGACCTTCGCAGGCGTCATCCACAACGACGGGGAAATGGGATCCGGCATTCCGCCCACGCTCATCAAGACCGGTCAGGGCACCCTGACCCTCAGTGGCCAGAGCAGTTATGCCCGCGGCACCCGCATCGAGGGCGGCACCCTCGCCGTCACCAATAACGGGGCCCTCGGCTCAGGTGACGTCACCATCGTCGCGGGAACACTCCTTATTCAGCAGGGAATCCTGATCCAGAATTCCATCATCCTCCAAGGAGGCGAACTGCAGCAGGTGCTCGGCCAGGGACAGTCTCTTGTCGATGCGCTCCCGCCCGTGAGAAGCCAACCTGGCGCCCGCCAGACGACCGCGCAACTTCTCGACGGCACCGCCTCCGCTGCCGCTGTTCTCGAGACCGGCTTTGTGAGCAATCACGCCGCCCTGAATGACCAGCTCCGCGTGAGCGACGTTTTCCAACTCAGCGGCGTCCCGGTTCTCAATGTTACCAGCGGCCGCACCGATACCTTTGTTCTCCAGCTTGCCTTCAACGGAACGCTCGATCTCAATGGTTATCTTGCCTGGTACGATCCCACCAAGCAGGAATGGGTCAACGCCGTTGATGGCAACATCGGCGGCTCCGCGAATTTCCTCGGGGACAAATCCTACAACTCCGCGACCGACTTCGTCCTGGGCAACTACGGCGTGGATACCACCAACGGGCTCGCATGGGCCGTCCTTAATCACAATAGCGAGTTCGCTCTCGTCCCCGAGCCCGCTCCCCTCGCCCTCATCGCCGCAGCCTCCCTTGCTCTTTTCCTTTTCCGTCGCTCCCGCCAACGCCGTGGCTGACGGTGACATTCTTTAACGCGCAGAAACCAAGGTGACGCGTCGGCACCTCCCTCGAACGCCACTCCGGTTCGGGGGTGGGTTCACCTATCGGACTTCCGCCCGGGAGATCGCATCAAAGGCAGCGTTATAGAACTCATACCCCTCGATGTTCATTTCCCGCAGTTTTCGAATTTCCGGCAGCGCATATCTCAAAGCCGGTTCCACGGATCTTGGCTTGGCACCGTGAAAGTGGACGATCCGGGCAGCGGGATTTATCCCCCAGTAGGTCTTCCAATTGTATTCCAGAGGCAGCCGATCAATCTTGTTCTTATACAAGTCATTGTAGAGCGTCTGATCCCATATCTCGAGGTCGTCGAAGTTCCGATGAATGTATTCCACGATTTGGGAATCGTCTTTAATCAGCGCATCGACGTTCATGAGCATGGCGCCCGTGTTAGCGTATTCCCAATTGCTGATGTCTGATTCCGGCGCTGCCGCAAAATATGCAGGCCTCAAGCGATTGAGTGCCGAGTAATCACCCTCGCGGAACAGCACATCGTAATCCGTGTAGAGACAAACCTCGTCAGGGAATCCCATTTGATTCATCAAAAACGGAATCTCTGTTCTCAAAAAGGCGCCCGATGAGATTTGCAGGGATCCTTCACGGGCTGTTCGTTCCGATTTCAAAAACGTTTCGTAGCATCGATGCCGGTGTTCCACAATCGTCGCACTGCCCGGCAGCCGGAGCTCGCTCTTGTTGCCGTCAAAAATGACGTAGATATCAAAGTCCGTATTCTGAACGGCCGACTTTACGGATGCCTCCAACAGCAGGCGATGGGAGCCTTGGACGGTAAGGCTGTTGGTGGCCAGAAACAATTTCATCCGCCGAAAGGCATTAGCACCCGCGCCATCATGCCTCCAGCCCTATTCTCACCGGCAGGAACGATGGAACGGCCAGGCTGGATGACCGATTGTGATCCGGGTATCGGGACGTTCAAAAGATCACCTTGTCAGCATGGCCAGTCCGATCACCGCGAAGAGCAGGCGATACCGCTGCTGCATCCAGAGCGCTGTCTCGAATCCCAATCCCCGCCGAAGAGCCTGCAGCGACCATGCCACCTGAAAAGGCCAGAGAAGCGCACCTGCCAGCAGCAGCCTTGGCAGCAGGCCGGAGGCCGCCAGGCTGAAAAGGATCGCATAGGCCGCAGAGAAGGCAAACAGGCTTGCCAGAAAGACCCGCCTGCACCCAAAGACCACTGCGTTCGTCCGGATCCCGTTGAGAAGGTCCCCGTCGTAGTCCCGCACCTCCTGATTCAGATGGCCGGCGGCGAAGACGAGCCCGAAGAAGAGGCCGATAAGCAGACCGCGCGTATCCAGGGGATGAAAAACCGTGTAGCCCAGCAGAAAGTGAAGCGTGCCGCCTACGAGGTGATTGAGCGACGCCGCGATGGGGGTGCTCTTGCCGAACCCCTGCGAGCACGAGTAAAGAATGCTGAGGGCAGCGATGGCGGTGCCAAGAAGTATC
>CAZSMN010000152.1:0-8849 GCA_964607615.1 uncultured Chthoniobacterales bacterium
TGGACCGCGAGGTCATGCACCTGCGCGACGGGCTCATTCCAAAATACAGCACGCTCGTCTATAACGGCTTCTGGTTCGCACCCGAACGCGAGGCCATCCAGGCCCTCGTCACCGAGTCGCAGAAACACGTCAGCGGCACCGTCCGCGTGAAGCTTTACAAGGGCGCAATCCACGCCGCCGGACGCAAGAGCCCGTTCAGCCTCTACAACCCGCACATCGCCACGATGGAGGCGGATCCCACTCAGGCTTACAACCAGGATGATGCCACGGGCTTCATCCGCCTGAACGGCCTTCGCCTCAAGGTCGCAGCCGGCGTCCACGCCGCCAAATAGCTCACGGATCCGGCACTGCGGGATTGCAAAACCCCGCAGTGCCTGAGAGCTTGGTGACTCTTCTTCCCCCTCATGAAGCGTCACCTCTCCGCCGCCTTCGTCCTTGCTCTCACTGCCACCGGCGTGGCTTTTGCGCAGGAAGACGTCACCGACCTCACCGACTTTTCCAACGAGTCCGGCCACTCCCGGTTCTGGACGTATTATAATCCGCATCCTTCAAACTACCTTGGCTCACGCGAGTGGTGGGACGGAGAGACGCTGAGCGGCGATTGGTGGGGCATCCGGAACTACCTTGATGATACCGGAGTCGAGATCTCCGCCAGCTACACGAACAACATTGCCGGCAACCCCGTCGGCGGAACGAGCGCCGGATTTACCTACACCGACAACGTCAGCTTCGGGCTCGCGCTCGACATGGAAAAACTGGCCGGCTGGGACGGGCTGACCTTTACACTGAGCGGCCTCAACCGCGCAGGCTCGAGCCTCTCGCAGGAGAACATAGGCAACCAGTTCACGGTCCAGCAGGTCTACGGCGGCCAGACCGCCATGTTTTACGCCCTGGTCCTTGAGCAGAAGCTCCTCGACGACAAGGTAAGTATCAAGGCCGGGCGTTTCGCTACCGGCGATGACTTCGCCTCCTCGCCGATCTACTGGCTCTACATGAACAACGGCATCGACGGGAACCCGCAGGCCCTGCCCGTGAATACCCAGTTTTCCGCCTACCCGTGGGCCGTCTGGGCGGCACGCCTCCGCGTTGAACCGACGCCGGAGACCAACGCCATGCTGGGCATTTATCAGGTTTCCACCCGCGTTTTCGACCGCGAATACCATGGCCTCGACTGGAGCATCCGGCCGGATGATGGCGTGCTCATGATCGGTCAGGTCGGGTGGACGCCCGAGTTTTTCAAACGCGCCGTCGAGGTTGACTCCGTGCCGGATGGCAAATCGGTCGCGACCGGAAAATCCGTCGTCTCCGGGAAGAAAGCCGTTACTCCCCGCACTGAGATGAAGGGTCTCCCGGGCCACTACTGGTTCGGCGCGTATTTTTCGCCTTGGCAGTTCTCGCAGTTCGGTTCTGAGGAGCAGGCGACCAATTCCTACGGCTTCTACTGGCACGCCGACCAAATGGTCTGGCAGGAGGCCCCGGGCAGCGATCAGGGGCTCACGCTCTGGTCCGCCTTCGTGCTCTCGCCGCAGCAGAATATTGCCAAGCTCCCGTTCCAGGCGAATGCCGGCATCGTCTACAAAGGCCTCCTGCCCACCCGCGACGAGGATTACACCGTGCTTGGCCTCGTCTATGGAAAGTTCAGCCGCAACTACGCGCGTTCGGTCGATCTGGCGGGCGGTGGCTACCCGCAATACGAAGTCGTCATCGAAGCCGGCTACCGGATCAACCTGACAAAATTCGCCTATTTCCAGCCTGACGTGCAGTGGGTCATCAACCCCGGCGGCACCGGCGACATCCCGAATGCCCTCGTGCTGGGTGCCCAGATGGGCGTGACGTTCTAGCAAATGGCAGGCTGCGCCGCGAAAGTCCCTCTGTCAGGCTTCGCGGCGGTCGTCCTGCTTCTCGTCGCCCCGCCGCTTCGTGCGGCGGAGACGTCGGAGTTCATCGCCTGGCTCTTGAAAGACGGCCAGGCCATGAAGGACCTCCCGTTCCCCGAAGTTCTGGAGGCCACCACCGGACGGAAGATTTTTCCTGTCGATCCCAAGGCCGACCACGAATGGCTCGCGGCGCTCTCCGGCGCCCTCGACCGCACGATCGCTGCGCTCAACGATCCCAAGGAGGGAATCCATGGCGCGGGCCGCATCAATGAGGCCAGCCGCTTCATCGAAGACCGGCTCATGAAAGAGGTGGCCGCCCTGCCGGGATGGACCTGCGGCGTCCCCCGCACGCCCTCCGGCGGGGAGCAGCGCAGCGGCTATCCCGACCTCCGCGCGACCCTGCCGGATGGACGCGTCGTTTTTCTCGATCCCAAGCTGTTCGCCCCCGGTTCGCGCAGCAGCTCGCTCCGAACGTTTTACTACGAGCCGAAAAGCCTCACCAGCAAAGTCAACGACGATGGCTTCCACCTGCTCGTCGGCGTGCAGCATAACGATGGGACCGGTGCGGATTTGCGACTGCTCGGCTGGGAACTCGTCGATGTCTCACGCCTCCGCGTGCAGCTGAAAGCGGAATTCCAGGCGTCGAACCGCGATATTTATACCGCCGACAATGTCGTCGCCAGCAGCGCGCCGGCTAAAGATTCGCCACAAAATCGCTGACCGTCACGTCCTCGGCGATCACCATCGCGTCGAGACCGGCCGCCGTGTCGAAGACCTCCACGAAGTCCACCGTCACCGTCGGGTTGCTCTGGGGAGCAACCCCCAACTGCGAGAAAAATCCCGCGACCAGCAGCGCGAAAGCCGCGGCACCGAACCAGCGAAGGAGAAGCGGAGGAAAAAACGAAGGCCGTTCCGCCGGCCGGATGCGGCGCATAACCTTGCGGGCGAAAAACGGAGGAACCTCCGCGGAGCGCGCAGCCCCGAGAAGCTTCCAGACCTCGTCGTCTTTGTTCCAATCGTCCATCACGTTTCATCCAACCCCGCAGGCTCGCCAAAGTCGCGGAAAATTTTCCGCCGCCGCTCAGCTCTCCTCCCGGTGCCGCCGCGTCAGCCAGAGGGCCACGATAAAGATCAGCAGCAGCAGCGTTCCCAGCGCCGCACCGAAGGGTTGGTTGCGGCCCGAGGTGAACTGCTTGAAAATCACCTCGCCGATCGTCGGATTCGCCCCGCCACCCATCAGCGTCGTGATCGCAAACATCGCAATCGAGGGAATAAAAACCAACAGCGCGCCGGCAGCGATGCCCGGCCGGGTGAGCGGAATGATGACCTGTGCAAAAGCGCGCGTCGGTCCGGCCCCCAAATCATACGCCGCCTCGATCATCGCCCCGTCGAGCCGCTCGACGCTGGTGTAGATGGGCAAAATCATGAAAGGCAGAAAATTGTAAACAAGCCCCAGAACGATCGCGAACGGGGTGTAAAGAAGCGTGACCGGTTCGGCGAAAAGCCCCGAGGCCATGAGAAGTCCGTTGATGAGTCCGTCCTTGCTCAGAATGGTGATCCACGCGTAGGTGCGGATCAAGAAGCTCGTCCAGAACGGCACCATCACAAGCGTGAGCAGAATGCCCCGCCACCGCTCGGGCGAACGGCCGATGAAGTAGGCAGCCGGATACCCGATCGCCATACAGATCACCGTCGCCAGAAAGGCATACCAGACCGAATCCCACAAAACCTTCAACCAGACCCAGTTGAAGGCGCGGATGTAGTTGTCGAAACTGAACTGGTAAACGATCCGCCCCAGCGAGTCCCGCTCCGCGAAGCTCACGACGACCAGCATGATCGTCGGCACCACGATGAACAGGACCAGCCAGAGGAGGAGCGGCAGCAGAATCAGCCAGGCACCGATCCCCGGCTTGCGCCGGTTTGATCGGGTGTCCGCCTGCCCCAAAGCTGCTGCCACTCCGGCCATCGGTTATTCGACTTTCAGCGAGGTTACGAGCTCGTCGACTTTCGAGGCCTGGCCGCCGATGTCGTCAAACGTCTGCATCTTGGTCAGCTCGGCATCGCTCGGGAAGCTCGCCGGGTTCGCAAGCTGCTCGGGCGTGAGGAGGGCGCGGGCCGCAAGGTTCGGGTTGGTGTAAGGGAAGGCATCCGAGATCTGCTTGCTCACATCCGGTCGCAGGATGAAGTTCATGAACGCAAGCGCGTTCTCCGGGTGCTTCGCTTTGGCCGGAATCGCCAGGCTGTCGATGAACAGGTGGGTTCCCTCCGCCGGGATGACCCATTTGAACTTCTTGTCCTCGTTCAGCAGAATCGCACCTTCGCCGCCCCAGACCACGCCGATGGCGACATCGCCGTTGAGGAGCGCCGTCTTCGGACTGTCGGAGTCATACACCTTGATCAGCGGGAGCCACTGCTTTAGGATCGGCGAGACCTTCTCAAGGTTCGCATCGCTCATGTCGTTGACCGAGATGCCCTGCGTGAGCAGCGCCCACGTGACGATCTCACGCGCATCATCCAGCACCACGATCTTGCCCTTGTTTTTCTCGGTGAAGACGTCGTTGAAGCTCTTGATTTCGTCCTTGATGAGATCGGTGTTCACCACGATACCGACCGTGCCGGCCATGAAAGGCACGCTGTATTTGTTGCCCGGATCGAAGCTCATGTTCAGGAACTTCGGATCGATGTTCTTGAGGTTCGGAATCTTCGCCTGATCGATCGGCTGCAGGAGACCCTCCTTGATCAGGGCGCTGACGACATACTCGCTGGGCTGGATGATGTCGTAGCTCCCGCCACCTGCCAGCAGCTTGGCCAGCATCTCCTCATTCGAGGCATAGTTTTCGACCGAAACCTTGATTCCCGTCTCCGCGGCGAATTGGTCAATGACGGATTGAGGGATGTATTCCGACCAGCAGAAAACGTTCAACTTCTTCGCCTCTTCGTCGGTGGGAGCCGCTGCTGCTGCAGGCGTTGCGGCCGGCGTCGCCTCTGCGGCCGGGGCCTTGGTTTCGGGTTCGGGGGCGGGTTTCGTCTCCGGGGCTTTTCCGCATCCGGCGAGCACAAGTGCTGCCAGGGCGGCCATGAGGGTGTGGGTTCTTTTCATGTGGTTTTTCTTCGGGTGATGAGCTGACTGAGAATAACAAGAACGATCGTGCCGACGATAAAGAGCGTGCTGAGAGCGTTGAGCTGAGGGTTCAGCCCGACCTTCGCCATGCCGAAGACCTTCAGCGGCAGCGTCTGCGACTGCGCTCCCGTCGTGAAGACACTCACGATATACTCGTCCAGCGAGAGGGTGAACGACATCAGCGCGCCGGAGACAATCGCCGGCATCAGGTAGGGCACGATGACTTTCCAGAACGCTTGAAACGGCGTCGCCCCGAGGTCCATCGCCGCCTCCTCCAGAAACGGATCGATCCCCTGCAGCCGGGCCTGCACGCCCACGAGTACAAACGGAAAGCAGAACGTCGTGTGCGAGATGATCAGCGTCCCGAAGCCGAGCGGAAGGTTCAACAACTGGACAAACAGCACCAGCAGGCTCACGCCCATCAGCACCTCGGGCATCACCATCGGCACGAAGATGAGAAGGGCGATCGCGCTCTGGAACGGAAACCGGTAGCGGTACAAAAGCCATGCCCCGACCGTGCCAAGTGCCGTCGCCAACACCGTCGTCGCCGAGGCCACCACCAGGCTGTTGTAGAAGGCGTCGATGAGCGTCTTGTTCGACAGGAGCGCCTCATACCACTTCAGAGAAAATCCCTCCCACCGGATGTTCAGCCGCGACGAGTTGAACGAAAAAACCACCAGCAGAACGATCGGGATGTAGAGGAACGCAAAAACCAGCAGCGTCCAGAACCCGAAAAACCCCGTCTGCAGACGCGGACCACTCAGCCAGCGCCTTGCTTCGCGAAGCTTGATGGGAAAAAACGACGAAGCAACCGCCGACATACCCTACGGGTAGCATCTCCCATGCCGCCCGTCCAGCCCCGCACCCTCCTTCGCGAGCCGCTCGCGCCCTCACCGCCGCCGTGCATCGCCATGTCTTCTTGGCCAACCGGCTTTGCAATCTTCCCACCCTTCGCTTGCGGGCTGAAACAATTGCTGACCCCCATTGCCATTGCTCTGACCGTTCACGACGCCGTGAGACCGCATGCACGTGCGGAAAACCACAAGCCATCAGGAATACGCAGAGTGCCCTCCAACGCCTTTGCTACCATTATGCGGATTCAAAGAGGGATTTTAAGTTGGAGCTTTCGACTATGGGGTGCGCCATGAGCGGATCACGGAGAACCGTTAGCAGGGCTTCATGCTCCGGGTGGGAAGGAGAGCCCACATTCGCGTCGGTAAACTCCGCCTGGGTTTGTCCGCCGAAATTCCAATATTTCTGAAACATGACTTTGTCCGCGCCCAGCTGCATGGCCAGACGGACAAATGCGGGCATTTCGCGGAAATTCCTTTTTTGCACAACGAAATTCAGGCTGTAGAGCAGCAATTTTCCGGCGCGCCTCTGTTCCCCGATGAATTGCAGATTAGGATAGAGCACGTCCCAGCGGCCGGGGCGCCGGACGATCTCGTAGGTTTCCGCGGTGGCGGCATCAACGGAAATCGAAACTCCCGCGAGCATTTCGCGGGCTCCAACCATGGCATTCCATTGCTTTTCGTTCAGGAGCAGCCCGTTGCTCACGAGGTTCAGCGTCAGGCCGGGAAAGTCCTTGCGGGTTAATCTCTCGATGATGCTTCGATAGTGCCGGCTCGCAAAAGGGTCACCCCACCCGGTGATTTGGACGCTCCCCTGGACGCGGGACAGCAGGGGAAGAATGACGCGCTCCCGGATGTCTTCGTTACGCTTGTTTTGCTCCGAGTTGGCCATGATGAAGTCCTTCCGGCAGCTGGGGCAGGAGAGATTGCAGCTTCCATCGTGGCTGAGTTGGACGGCGCGGGGTCCTTCGGTGAGATGGGTGGTTTTATCGTCGATGTAGCGGCGCATGGCCGGATCGGAAATGTCCTTTTTCAAGGGTAGTTTCCTGCCCGTGATTTCCGGGCATAGCGTGCGGCTGCAGTAGCTGAAATCCCCGTCCAGGATGGATCGGCGCAATTCCCGGGCCACCGGCGAATTCCACACCGAGTCAGCATCCTGGGCGGCCAGGATGTCGCCCGCGGAATAGGGAAGCCATCCGCCGCACGGGCAAAGAAAGGCGATGCCCTTGCCGCCATGATCAATGGTCGCCAGGGTATCGAAGGGTCTGGAGCAAAAGCGGTCGCTGAGATCATCGAGATTCATTTCGCTTTGCTGAAATCCGGCATCCAGCTTGCGTTTCTCCTTGTAAGCAAGAAACAGTACTTTCTGAGCGCACGTGCAGCCTGTCTCGATGGACAATGCCTTTTTTATGACTGCAATCGCCGCGTCCGTGTTTCCCGCGGCCAGTTCAAGCTGGCCCTGCGCAACCAACGCCACGCGTGACGAAGCAAAGGCTTCAGCGAGTGCGGCAGCAAGCGACCGCTCGCCAGCTCTTCCATCCCTGGCAAAAAGACGAATCACGATGCGCAGGCTCTCCACCTGCAGAAAAATGTCGTGGTACGAAAAGACTCTGGCGCGTTCGTGCTGGATGGGGCCCTCATTGAAACGGGTGATGGACTCCAAAACCAGATTCCCCCACGCCTTAAACCCGGGGGCTTCCACGCCCTGTTCGGGCCAGACTGCGGTCATTTCCCGGAAGCAGAGCCAGCGCTGGTTTTCGTAAGAACGAATTTCCTCCGCGGTGCCTTGGTAGTGGAACTCACGGAAGGCCTTTGCCAACGTTTCCGGCGTCAACGAGGCAGCCGTCTCGACATGGGCCCGTTCGGCAAGAAGATTCTTTTTTATCCAGCCCGAAATGGCCTTTATCACGAGCTCGGGATCTTCTGCTTCCTCTCTCAGCCGGGCAAGACAGTTTTCAGGCTGGTGGATGGAATCCGCGGAAAAAGAGGAAAATGGGGTCTTGCGTATGCTTGCACTTGTCGACAGACAGCAGAAGGCGTTTTGGTTGGTATGATGGGATGGCGAAAAGCAACCGGATGGAGCATCCGAGATGCTTGTAGCGTGTCATCGGAAGTGGGGGGAATCGCCGGCGGGTGGCTATTTTTGGAGAAACCCCGGCCGCTGATGCTTAGGCCCGGCTTGAGACATTCCTGAAACCGGACATCACGAGCCGGAACGGGAAGGCCACGGCTGTCGCGTAAGCCCGCAGGGGCCAATAGACGATGCGGAATACCGGGGCGAGAATAGCCCGCAGCGAAGCGTTTTTCTCGTAGATCATGGCAATGCCGGCGATCACGCAGATGCCGAGAAATTTTCCAAGCGTTCCGATTTCGATATGCCAGATCAGCTCGGCGAGCAGCAGGCAGCCGACATAGCCGATGAGCACAAAGGCGGTCGGTTGCAGAATCGGGAAACGCTCGATGAGTCGGATGCAGTAGCCCGCCAGAAAACGCAGCGCGAGGATCCCGATGAAGACGCCCGTGCAGACCACCCAGAGCTTCGGGCTCATCGCGACAGCGGCCACGACGTTGTCGACGCTCAGGCTCAGATCCATCAACTCGATCGATGCGATTGTTGCCAACAGCCCGCCCTTCTTCGGTGCCGCCCCGAGGCCGGACTCCTCTCCGGCATGACTCCCCGAAGTGACATGGGCCGCCATCAGATAGACGAGATAGGCCGCCCCCAGGATCTTCAGCCAGGGATTCGCAATGATGGCGGAGGCAAAAAGCAGGCACAGTCCCCGGAAGAGATAGGCGCCGATGATGCCCAGCTTCAGCGCGATGAACTTCTGACGGCCCGGCAGGTGCGAGGCCATCGCCGCGATCGCAAGCGCGTTGTCCACCGAGAGCAGTCCCTCAATGATGATCAGCGAGACGATAATCGGCAGCGCATCCGCCAACTCGGGAAGCGTGGGAAAGGCAAGGGCAAGCATCAGGAAACGGCGTTGTCGCAGGCACCCG
>CAZSMN010000153.1:0-8796 GCA_964607615.1 uncultured Chthoniobacterales bacterium
TCGGCAAGGCGGAGTTTTTTGAAGCGCTGGAGGACTATGCCGGCCGCTCGCGGAGATTCGGCGCGGTGTAGGAATCTGTCGCGCGACCTCTTTCGCCGCTTGTGGAAACGAAAGATTCGGGCGAATCTGCGGGCCACTTCATGAAAAAGTCCGGGTGTTTGATGCTCTTCATGTTCGTTGCCCTGTGCGCGAGCCTCTTTGCAAATCTCCTTCTCGTCGCGGCACTCGGCGCCAAGGGAGGCGGCAGCAGCCTGGCGGGGGTGAATGTGACCCGGCCCACCGTTTTCCAAGAGGAAATCGTCTCCTCCGGCTCGACCTCGAAGCGCATTGTGGTGATCCCCATCGAGGGCCTCATTGCCTTCGGCGAAGCCGGTTCCCTGGGCGAGTCGATGATCGAAGATCTCAAAAATGCCTTCGAGCAGGCGCAGAACGACAGCGAGGTCGGGGCGGTCGTCCTCCAGATCGACTCGCCTGGTGGCGAGATTACGGCCTCGGACGTTCTCTACGACGCCATCTGCCGCCTTGCCCGCCACAAGCCGGTCGTCGCGTATTTCAACTCCATCGGAGCCTCGGGTGCCTACTACGCGGCCTGCGGAGCGAACTGGATGATGTGCAATAACACGACATTTACCGGCAGCATCGGCGTGATTATTTCCACGCTGAACTACCGCGACCTCTTCGGAAAAATCGGCCTCGAGGCGCTGACGTTCAAGAGCGGCAAGTGGAAGGATATGCTCAGCGGGACCCGCGTGATCACCGAGGAGGAGAAAGCCTACGTGCAGGGCCTCGTCATGCAAAGCTACGACCGCTTTGTCGGCATCGTCGCCCGCTCCCGCCGGCTCGATGAACAGGAACTCCGCAACGGGGTCGCCGACGGCCGCATTCTCAGTGGAACCGACGCCTACGGGGCCAAACTCGTGGACCAGCTCGGTTACATCGAGGATGCCTACGACAAAGCCCGCGAACTCGCCAGCGCGCCGGATGCCCAGGTCGTCCGCTACCAGAGGCAATATTCCTTTCAGAACTTCCTCCGCATCTTCGGCGAGTCGCGGTCGGCAAAAATCGAAGTCGATCTCCTGAAGCGGAAGGTCGATCTCGATCCGGGCCGCGTGTATTTGCTGCCGGCCTTCTTCGCGCCGTAGCCGACGCGGGAGGTGCGGTCTGCATCGGGAACCGAGGAACAGGCTGGCATGAGATAGGCCGTTCTGTAGTCTCGGGAGGATCGGCTTATTCCTATGAAGATCCACCAGATCCGGAATGCAACGATCATCCTGGAGTCCGGCAGCCATCGGATCCTTGTCGATCCGATGCTCGGTGCACCGGCGACTCTGCCGCCTTACTCCGTCCTGCGTTTTCCGGCCCGCAAAAACCCGCTCTGCGAATTGCCTCCCGGCGCGTCCGGGTTGCTCGAGAACATTTCGGCCGGGCTCATCACGCACACGCATTTCGGCATGGACAGCGATCACCTCGATGCCGAGGGTGCAAGGAGATTGAAGGGGGTGCCGGTGTACTGCAACGCGGTGGATGCGGGTGGACTCCGGAAGCGGGGTCTCGACCCCCGGCCGCTCGTAATGGGGCGTCCGACCGGTTTTTTTGAAGGCACCATCACCGCCGTTCCCGCATCTCACGGGGGATGTGTGATGAGCAAGCTGATGGGACCCGGGGCTGGCTATGTGATCCGTCTGCCCGGAGCGCCATGCCTTTATCTCACCGGCGATACGATTCTCACGGAAGAGGTGAGAAATGTCCTCGCGAAGGAGCGGCCCGATGTTTGCGTGCTGCCCTGCGGAAGTGCCCAGCTCGATTTCGGCGGTCCGGTTTTGATGCCCCTTGAGGAGATTCAGGAATTCGTCCGCCTCGCGCCCGGGCGTGTCGTTGCCAACCACCTCGAAGCGCTCAACCACTGCCCGACAACCCGTGGCAGCCTCCGGCAAACTCTCCGCACCGCCGGTTTCCTCGATCGCGTGATCATACCGGCCGACGGCGAAATGGTTTCTCTCTGAACGCAGCTCCTCCCGAGGACGCCAAAGACCCCAGGAGCCCTTTGCGGCCAGAAAACCTTGATCCAGATCAATAGATCATTGCCCGCAGTGTGGCGTTGCTATAGGACCGGCGCCCATGCGAATGAAACTTTGCGGTGCACTCGTTGGAATCGGCCTTCTACTCGCCGCGATGCCGGCCTCACCGCAATCAACCACGTGGACGGCGGCACTGGGAGGAAACTGGTCTCCGGGGTCTTGGTCGAGCGGTCAGCCGGATGCGGCCACGGATGCGATCATCCGCCGGAATCTGCTCTTTTCGGTCACCGTGCAGGATGGGCTCGAGGCCGAGGCACGGAATGTGTTTGTCGGTGGCAACGGAACCGGTTCGCGGATCGGACGGCTCCGCATCGCGTCGGGCGGCAGTCTTGAAACATTCGGATCCACCGGCGTGACGGTGGGGTATCAAGGAAACAGCGGATTTCTCACGGTTGCCGGGCGCTTGCTCACGCGGCAGATCCTTGAAGGAACCGGCAGCGGAGAGGTGACCTTCAACGGCGGCGTGCTCGAGGCAAAGGAAGGCGGTGTGGATCTGATCGCGGGCTTCGAATCCGGCGATGTTCAGATCGGCTCCGGTGGAATGACCGTTGATACGGCCGGTTTGGCCGTCTCTCTCGGAGCATCCCTCGGAAATACGTCGTTGCTCACATTCGGAGGTCTCACCGTGGAGGGCAGTGGCGAGCTGACCCTCGCGGGCGCCAATACCTACAAAGGGGCGACGACCATCCGCGGCGATCTTTTTGACGGGCCCACGACGTTGAAAATCTCCTCGAACGCCAATCTCGGGAATACCGTGCTCCTCCAGAGCCCGCTCGTTTTTGATGAAGGCATCCTGCGCGTCACGGATTCCATCACCAACATGAACCGGGCGACGTTGTTGCAAGGCACGGGAACCTACGAAGTCGATGAGGGCGCAACGCTCGTGCAGGGCGGCATTCATCTGGGTGACGGACAGCTCGTAAAAACCGGGATGGGAACGCTGGTGCTCACCGCTCTGAACCTGAATCTCGGCGGCGTGCTGGTTTCTGAAGGCGAGCTTCAACTCGGCAATGGCGGTCTGTTTGGCGGTCCGGGTTTGGGCGGGATCGAGAATAACGCAACGCTCACGATCAACCGTTCGAATCCGCTTCTGCTGCCGTTCCTTTTGGTCAGCAATATTTCCGGAAGCGGAGTCCTTCGGCACATCGGATCCGGTGTGACGTTGCTCCAAGGCGATAATTCCTACACGGGCGGCACGGAGATCACGAACGGAACGCTTTTTGCCGGCAATAGCAATGCGCTGGGAACCGGTGACGTCACCATGACCGGCGGCCGGTTAAGCTTCAATAACGGCATCGATCTCGCCAATGGCACCGTCCTCGACGGCGGTGGGGAATTCTCTGTCTTCGAGAGCGACTGGCAGGCGACGCTGAGCGGCGATGTGAGCGGGAGCGGTCAGTTGGTCAAAGTCAGCCCGGGCACCCTGATCTTCACCGGCAACCACACGGCGACGGGTGGCGGATGGATTGAGGAAGGAGGTTTCGAGGTCGGCGATGGTGGAACGCGTGGTTCGCTCAGCGGAGATTGGGAAGTTGCCTCCGATGCGCGCCTGGCTTTCAACCGCAGCGATTCGGTCGATTTCACGTCGCAGCGGTTTTATGGCGAAGGATTGCTCGAGCAGATCGGTTCAGGAACGGTCACCCTCGGGAGTAATGCCAAGTTCTCCGGCACCCTCCGTGTGGCATCGGGAACGGTCGTCACCACGAGCCCGGCAGCGGTCGGTGCCGGCTCTGTCCGGCTCGCCGGCGGCACGCTGGCTCCTCAAGGCCCGCTTACGGCGGCAGGATTCGACTGGGACGGCGGAAAACTGGGTATGGATCTGGATGGCGGCTCGCGTTTGGATGTTGGCGGTGCTTTTTCCAAAGGCGTGTCCGGCGGGACGTTCATCATGGGCAATGGCACCATCGGGCAGACTTACCGGCTGGTGAACTTCGGTTCCACCACGTTCGCGCAAAACGATTTCGTTGCCCAGTGGATCAATCCGGCAGCCCTTGTGACCGGCGCGTTCCTGCTGGATCCGGCGTCAGGGTTTCTGAACTTCACGCTTAATTCGGTCTCGTCCACCGGAGCGATCCTTCAGAACTCCGATCCTGTCGGCGTGCCGACGATCGCGGATTTCGTGGTTCAGGGTGCCGTCACGACCGGCGACCCCTCCGAGAACAACACGATCCGGAGCCTGATTTTTGATAACCGCAGCTCGCTCCGGGTTTTTAACACGCTCTTCAATACGACCGGCCAATTCGATGTGGCGGCCGGGTTGGCGACGCTCTTCGGCGGCCGGGTCGAGACGGTTGGCAGCTTCACAAAAACCGGCCTCGGCACTTTGATCTCGTCGGTGATCCTCGGTGTCGGAGGAGCAGCAGAAGTCCGGTCCGGCGGCCTGGTGATCAATGGACAGCTTTCCGCACCCGGTGGTCTCACGGTCTTCCAGAATGCGTTCCTCGGAGGCATCGGCACGGTTTTTGCCAACCTCGTCAACAACGGTCTCGTGGCACCGGGTAACAGCCCTGGCACACTAACCATCCAGGGTGATTTCACCCAGTCCGCATCGGGAACGTTGCAGCTCGAGGTGGCCAGCACGTCGGTCTTCGACCGCTTGCTGGTGAGCGGTCAGGCGAATCTCGCCGGCACGCTCCAGGTCGTGAACCTCGGCCAGCCGTTTTCCTACGGCCAGCAGATTCCCTTCCTTCAGGCCGGATCAATTTCCGGCGCATTCGATCAAATTCAAATGCCCGACGCCGGCAGGTTCCGCGGGCGTTTGTTGACGGATGGCGGCGCCGGCACGCTCCTCATTGCCCCGACCAGCTACACGCTCGTCTCCTTGACGGGTAATCAGAGGAATGCCGCGCGGGCGCTGGATTCGTTCATCGCGGCCCGGGGCAACGACCGCGAGACGGTGAGCATCGCGCTCGATCTGCAATCCGCCGGCGAATACCCGCAGGCCTTCGACCAGATAGCGCCGACATTCCACGAGAGCCTCATCAATATCTCGGTTGAGCAGGCTTTTGCGCAGACTCAGCTATTGAACCAGCGCATGAGCAGCGTGAGGTTGGGGGCACGTGGCTTCCAGGCGATCGGCATCGCTCCCGAACCGCTCGTGCATGACAAAGATGGAAAAAGCGTCGTGGATCCGAAGGGCGCAGGATTCCCGACTTTCGGAAAATGGAATGCCTGGGTGCAGGGCAATGGGATGTTTGCCAAGGTTACGAACGTGAGCCAGGTCCCGAACTATCGCTCGGATGGCGGAGGATTTCTCTTTGGTGCGGACTACACGTTCGGTGAAGCCGCGACGGCCGCTCCCAAGGCAGCTGCACCGGCGAAGAGCTTCCGGAGCGAGGTCTCAACATCCACGCTGACCACAGGCGTCTTTGCCGGTTATCAGGGAACCTATGCGGAGTATGATGGCGGCGGGAGTTCGACGATCAACTCGGCCCTCTTCGGACTCTACGCCACCTACGCCAACGGAGGATTCTACGCGGATGCGGTCGTCACCGGCGGCTATAACAGCTACGCTGTGCGCCGCCCGATCAGCTTCTCGACCATCGATCGCACAGCGCGGAGCCGGCAGAATGGCGGGCAATTCAGCGCAGCGCTCAACGTTGGTCGTGACTGGGAAGTTGGAGACTTCACGATGGGTCCGATCGCCGGAGTCCAGTACACCTATGTCGGAATTGCGCCGTTCACCGAAGAAGGGGCCGACAGCCTGAACCTTCGCCTCAGCCAGCAAAATGCCAGCAGCCTTCGCACGACCCTGGGCGGTCGCGTCGCCTACACGTGGAACCTCTCGCAGACCATTGCGCTCATCCCCGAGCTCCGGATGTTCTGGGTTCACGAATTTCTCAATGACCCCCGCACCATCGGCGCGGCTCTCGATGGAGGAAGCGGCTCAGGGTTCGACTACATCACCAGCGCGCCCGGACGCGACAGCGTCTTTGCCGGCGCCGGGCTCACCGCGCAACTGGGTCAGGACTGGTCGGCCTCCGCGTTCTGGAATGTCGACTTCGGTCGCCAGGACTATCTCGGCCACATGCTCAGCCTCAATCTGGGCTGGAGGTTCTAGAGGGTTCCGTGGTAGCCATGGCACACTGTGCCCCCGCGCGGCTAAAGCAGGCCTACCGGCACAAGAGTTCGTGGGGTTGATCAGAAAAACGGTTTGACGGAGGTGTCAGTGAGGCGTTTGATCGTGGGCATCCCTTACGGCGCGTGAAAAACTATACCTTCCTCCTTCTGTTCACAGCCAGTATCGCGGTTTTTTCCCAGCGCTCCCACGCACTGGTCGCCAGTGATGTTGCGAGCAACTATGGTGGATCCTGGACGGACGGGAGCAATGGCGGCACCGGCTTTTTGCCGTGGACACTCATCAATAACAACAACCCGCCAGACACTCTGGCAGGGGCGTCGCTTGAAGACTCAACCGCGGGCGCCGGCGACATCAATACCGGTGGCGTCTCATTCGCGCTTTTTGCTAGCCCGGGCGGAGCCTTTTCGGCGGCATCCCGCAACTTCGCGGAGGGAATGGCTGTCGGTGAAACGTTCTCGCTGGATATGGCGGTCAACCAGGACAATGGCTTCAAAGGGTTCACCTTGCAGGCCGGCTCGCAGGGAGAGGTGTTCAGTTTCTCGATTGGCAGTGGAGCATCGGTCGGGGCTGGTTCCGCCACTCTCAATCCCGGCAGCGGAACCGGTTACAACTACGGTGGCACCGATGCTGTGCTCCATTTGACCTTCACGACGATTTCCGCCTCGGAGTTCAGCTACGAAGTGAGCCGTTCTTCGAGCGAGGGTTTTCAGGGAACGCTCTTCAGTGGCACCGTCAGCGGGGTTTCGTTCAGTCTTTCAGGCTTCGTAATCTTCGTTGCTGATTCGAGCGGAGGTGCTCCTGAGAACACTTTCTACGTCAACAATTTCAATGTCGTCCCGGAGCCGTCGACCTACGCCCTTGTTCTTCTGGGCGGCGCGGGGCTTCTCGGAGCTGTTCTGCGCCGCAGGGTGGTTCGTTGACGTTCTGGCGTTCAGCGACTTCGCAGGCAGCGTCTCACCGTACGGCCGGTGACCGGCGCACAGTCCCCCCGTCCAAGCGGTATGCGGTGTGATCTGCGGTTGATGGCAGCAGATGGAAATGCCGCCCACCGCAATCTCTGCTCCAATGGTTAGTTCCTTGACTTCTCGAAGGCCAGATGGCCGTCCTTTGCCGTTGTGTGGATTTTGTCCCCCTCGGCAAAATGGCCATCGAGGATCTCGAGGCTCAGCGGATCGAGAATCTCCTTCTGGATAACACGCTTGAGCGGACGGGCGCCGTAGGCGGGATCGTAGCCTTCCTTCGCGAGGAATTTCTTGGCGGAGGCGTCGAGTTCGAGCGTGATATTCTGCTTGGCCAGCCGGTCGAGCAGCCGGCGGAGCTGGATGTCCACGATGTGGGTGATCTGGCTTTCGTCGAGGCGGTCGAAGAGGATGATCTCGTCGATTCGGTTGAGAAACTCGGGACGGAAGTGTCCGCGGAGCGCCTCCATGACGCGCCGATCCCGCTCGTCTTTCTCCAGATCCTCCATGATGTACTGGCTGCCGATGTTCGACGTCAGGATGATGACGGTGTTTTTGAAATCCACTGTGCGGCCCTGGCCGTCCGTGATGCGACCGTCGTCGAGCACCTGTAGAAGGACGTTGAAGACATCGTGGTGGGCCTTTTCCACCTCATCGAAGAGGACGACGCTGTAGGGCTTGCGACGGACGGCCTCCGAGAGCTGGCCGCCTTCCTCGTAGCCGACGTATCCGGGAGGCGCACCGATCAGGCGGGCGACCGTGTGTTTCTCCATGTATTCGGACATGTCGAGGCGGATGATCGCGCCTTCATCGTCGAAGAGAAACTCGGCGAGAGCCTTGGAGAGCTCGGTTTTTCCGACGCCGGTGGGACCGAGAAAGAGAAAGGACCCGATCGGACGGTTTTCATCTTGGAGACCCGCGCGAGCGCGTCGGACGGCGTTCGAAACGGCCTGGATCGCCTGTTGCTGGCCGACGATGCGTTCCATGAGGCGTTCTTCCATCTTCACCAGTTTGGCGCGTTCCCCCTCTTGAAGGCGGGAGACGGGAATGCCTGTCCAGGACGCGACGACCTTGGCGATGTCTTCTTCGGTGACTTCCTCCTTGAGCAGGGTGCCGGCCTCGCGTTCTTTGGCTGTGACGGTTTCGAGCTGGCGTTGAAGTTCCGGAAGACGGCCGTATTGAAGCTCGCTTGCGCGTTGGAGGTCACCGCGCCGCTGGGCTTGCTCGAGGTCGGCTTTTGCCTGCTCGATCTCTTCCGCGAGCTTCTGACCCTTGCCAATTTCCTCTTTCTCCTTGAGCCAGCGGGTTTTGAGCTGGGCGGCATTTTCGCGGGTATCGGCGAGTTCTTTTTCCAGCTTGGCGAGGCGGTCCCGGCTGGCGGCGTCTTTTTCCTTTGCCAAGGCCTGGCGCTCCATCTCGAACTGCATGATTTGACGCTCCATCTGATCGAGCTCGGTCGGCATCGAATCCAGCTCGATCTTCAGGCGCGACGCAGCCTCATCGATGAGGTCAACGGCCTTGTCCGGCAGGAAGCGGTCGCTGATGTAGCGGTGGCTCAGGATCGCGGCGGCCACGATGGCGGCGTCTTGAATGCGAACGCCGTGGTGAACTTCATAGCGCTCTTTGAGGCCGCGCAGGATGGCGATGGTATCCTCAACACTGGGTTCGTCGACCATGA
>CAZSMN010000154.1:0-8764 GCA_964607615.1 uncultured Chthoniobacterales bacterium
ATGCTCAAGGTCCATGTGGGCTATCCCACCCGCGAGGAGGAGCGTTCGATTCTGGACGCCATGTCGACCTCTTCGCCCCGCCTCAATGTCGAGGCCGTCGTGAGCCCGGATGACATCATCCGCGCCCGGGGCGTGGTCAACGACATCTACGTCGATGAGCGCGTGAAAGATTATATCGTCAATATCGTCTGGGCGACGCGCGATCCCGCCGCCGCGAAACTCAAGCTCGATGGGCTCATCCGCTACGGCGCCTCGCCGCGCGCCACGATCTTCCTCACGCTCGCCGCCAAGGCCAACGCGTTCATCGCCGGACGCGGCTACGTCACGCCGCAGGACGTCAAGACCATGGGCCTCGACGTCCTCCGCCACCGCATCGGCGTGAGCTACGAGGCCGAGGCGGAATCCATCACGACCGAGTCGATCATCGAACAGATCTTCGCCGGCCTTCCCGTGCCCTGAGCGGCGACCGGAGGCAGCCGTGCGTGATGCCGGCGCCCGCCCCGACGACTTAGAATCCCCGACTTCCCACACGATGGACCGCGACCCGAAAGAGATCCTCAAGAAAATCCGCCGCCTCGAGCTGCGCACCCGCCGGCTGGTAAACTCCACTTTCGCGGGGCAATACCACAGCGTTTTCAAAGGCCGCGGCATGAACTTCGAGGAAGTCCGCGAATACGCCGCCGGCGACGAGATCCGCTCGATCGACTGGAACGTGACCGCGCGGATGAACACGCCCTACGTGAAGAAGTTCACCGAGGAACGCGAGCTCACCGTCCTCCTGGTTGTCGACGTCAGCGCGTCCGGTACCTACGGGAGCATCGAGCTCAGCAAACGCGAACTTGCCGCCGAGGTCGCATCGATCCTCGCCTTCAGCGCGATCAACAACAACGACAAGGTCGGGCTCCTGCTCTTCAGTGATGACGTCGAGCTATTCATCGGTCCGAAAAAAGGCCGCCAGCACACGCTGCGCCTCATCCGGGAAATGCTCTACTTCGAACCGAAGGGCCGCGGCACCAACCTCGCAGGCGCTCTCGATTACCTCAACCGCGTTCTGAGCCGCCGGGCCGTCGTTTTCCTCATCTCCGATTTTCTCGCTCCGGATTTCACCAAGGCTCTCACCGTTACCAGCCGGCGGCACGACCTCGTCGCCATGCCGGTGCGCGATCCGGGCGAATCCGCCCTTCCCGACGTGGGCATCATCACCCTGGAAGACGCCGAGACCGGCGAGCAGATCGACATCAACACCTCCAGCCGCGCCGTCCGCCAGGGCCTCGCCGACCTCGAAGAGAAGCGGCGCAAGACCCTCGACCGCCTCTTCCGCAGCCGCCGGGTGGACATCGTTCCACTGGCGACCAACGCCGACTACCTTCTGGCCCTCCGCTCGTTCTTCGAGCAGCGCGAGCGCCGCCTTGCCGCATGAACCCTGCCCCGACGCCTGCTCCTCTCAACGATATCGTCGGCCCGGTGTGGGTCCTGCCCTACCCGCTTTGGATGATCCTGACAGCCGCCGCGCTGGCGCTTGTCCTGATCGGCCTTGTCGCCTGGGGAATCCTCCGCCTGCTGCGCCGGACCAAGCCTCCGACGCCCCGTCAGAAAGCTCTCGCCGCGCTGGAGTCGCTCCGCGCCGAGATGGCCGCGACAGAACCTTACGCGTTCGGCATTCTGGTTTCCGATGCCATCCGCCGCTACATCAACGAGCAGCACGGCCTCGCGGCCACGACCCAGACATCGCTCGAGTTTCTCGAAACCATCCGGGATAATCCGGTCTTCTCCGCAAATGAAAAAGCCGGGCTCTCGGTGTTTCTCGAAAATACCGACCTTCTCAAATACGCCCGCACCGACGCCGGCGAGTCCGAGAGGATCTCCCTGCTGGAGACCGCCGGCCGGCTCGTGCGCGGCGAGGTCCAGCCCGGCCAGCAGAAAGGTGGCGCGGCATGAGCTTCTTCGGGCTTTCGTTTGCCAATCCCTGGCTTCTCCTTCTCCTGCTCCTCATTCCGCCGGTGGCGTTTCTGCGCGGACGCTTCGGAGGGACGGCGGGGGTCTCGTTTCCTTCGACTTCATCCCTTCTGAAGCTCGGTCAGCGCCGGCGCTCGCGGGCAGGAGCGTTTCTGGCCTCCCTCGCCTACCTCGCCCTGGCCCTGCTCATCATCGCGTTCGCCCGGCCGCAACTCGGTCGCGAGGTGACCCGCGTGCAGGCCAGCGGCGTGGACATCATGCTAGTCCTCGATGTCTCCCGCTCGATGCTCGCGGAGGATTTCACGATCGGCGCCCGGCGTGCCAACCGGCTTGAGGCCACCAAGCAGGTAACGGAGAACTTCATCCGCGAACGGCCGAACGACCGCATCGGCATCATCGCCTTCGCCGGCCGGCCCTACCTCGTAAGCCCCCTCACCCTTGACCACGACTGGCTCATCCGGAACCTCGAACGCCTGCGCATCGGCCTTGTCGAGGACGGCACTGCCATCGGCTCCGCCATTGCCTCCGCCGCCAACCGCCTCAAGGACAAGGAGGCAAAAACCAAGCTCATCGTCCTGCTCACGGACGGCGACAACAATGCCGGCAAAGTGACGCCGGTCACCGCCGCCGAAGCCGCCCAGGCGCTTGGCATCCGCATCTACACGATCGGAGCCGGCACCGAGGGTGAAGCCCCCTTCCCGTTCACCGATCCGTTCGGCCGCACCGTTTACCGGAATGTGCCGGTGGAATTTGACGAGACGACGTTGGAAAAAATCGCGGAGATTACCAACGGACGGTTTTTCCGCGCGACGGATACCCAATCCCTTAAGACCATTTTCAACGAGATCGACAAGCTGGAGAAATCCAAAGTCGAGATCGAAAAGATCGCCCAATACCGCGATCTCTTTGCCTGGTTTCTCATGGCGGGCGTCGCCTGTCTTGCACTCGAACTCCTCCTTTCTCAAACGCTATGGAGACGACTTCCCTGACCTTCGCCCACCCGCAGTGGCTCTGGGCCCTCGCCGCGCTGCCCGTTTTTGCCGCGCTGCAATTCGCCGCGCATCAGCGGGGCTTGCGCCTCCTTACGAAGGTCGTTGCACCGCGCCTCCGCCAGCAACTCGCCGGCTCAGTGAGCATCGCCCGGCGCGTCGTGCGCTCCACGCTCGTCCTTTCCGCGCTCGGCCTTCTCTTCATCGCCCTCGCGCAGCCGCGCATGGGCTTTGTCGAGCAGGAATCGAAAGCAAAGGGCCGCGATGTCGTCATCGCGATCGACACCTCCCGGAGCATGCTCGCGACCGATGTGGCGCCCGACCGCCTTTCCCGCGCCAAGCTCCTCACGCAGGATCTCCTGCGCCTGCTGCGCGGAGACCGCGTCGGGCTTGTGGCATTTGCCGGATCCTCCTTTCTCCAGGCTCCGCTCACGCTCGACTACTCCGCCGTGATCAACTCGCTCGATGAGCTCGATACCAACGTGATCCCGAAGGGCGGAACGAATATCGCGGCCGCGATAGCCACCGCCGAGGAAGCTTTCGGCAAAGCCGAAGGCACGACGCGCGCGCTCATCATCCTCACCGATGGAGAGGAACTCGACGCCGACGGCCTCGCTGCCGCCAAACGGGCGAAAGAGGCCGGCATCCGCATCTTCACCGTCGGCATCGGCTCGCCCGAAGGCTCGCTCATCCCGTTCCGCACCGAAGATGGACGACAGGATTTCGTACGCGATCAGGCCGGCAAGCCCGTCCAGTCACGCCTCGATGAGAGCCGTCTCCGCGAAATCGCGGAGTCCACCGGCGGATTCTACGTCCCGCTCGGAACGGACGCCGCTCGCGAAATTTTTTCCAAAGGCATCGAACCTCTCGACCGGGTCGAGACCGGCGCTTTCTCCTCCCGGCAGCCCGTCGAGAAATACCAGTGGCCCCTCGGCGCGGCGATCGCCCTGCTGATCATCTGGCTTCTTATCGGCGAGCGCCGTCAGGTCCGCGCCATCCGCACCGCGGCCGCGGCAGTTCTCTCTCTGCTCGTCTTCAGTTCGACCGCCGGCGCATCGACCGGGGTTGATGATTACAAGGCCGGAGATTTCGAGAAGGCACGGGCCGACTTTGAATCCCGGCTCAAACTTGATCCCGACTCGCACAAGCTCCAGTTCAACGCCGGTGCAGCGGCTTACAAGCAGGGGGACTTCGAGCAGGCAATCGCCCACTTCACCAACGCGCTCCTCAGCGAGGATAAAGCCTTGCGCACCGATGCCGCTTACAATCTTGCAAACTCCCTCGTCCGGCGCGGTGAGGCGGCCAAGGAGACCGAAGCCAAAAAGGCTGACTGGACGAACGCCGTCGAGCAATACACCGAAGCCCTCAACCTGACTCCGTCCAACAAGCCCGCCGAAGAAAACCGCGAGATCGTCAAAAAACTCCTCGAGGAACTCGAAAAGCAACAGCAGCAGCAGGACCAGAAAAAGGACGACCAACAAAAGAAGGACGACAAAAAGGACCAGCAGCAAAACAAGGATCAGCAGAATAAAGACGATCAAAAGAAAGATCAGCAGGACCAAAAGGACCAGGATCAGAAAGACCAGCAGCAGGATCAACAAAACAAGGACCAGCAGGACCAGAAGTCCGGCGATCAGAAAAAGGACGATCAGCAGGGCGAGGGCCAGAACGATCCGAAGGATTCCAAGGACGGCCAGGACAAAAAGGACGAGAAGGGCGACAAGCCCGAGGAGCAAAAGGATTCCGGGAACAAACAGCAGCAGGATAAGAACGATGCCGGCAAGAAAAACGAGCCTGCCCCCGCACCAAGCCCAACGCCCGGCGACAAGAAGGAAGGCGAGTTGAAATCAACAAATCCCGAGGGCCAGAACCCCCAGGAACAACCTCGCGAAGGCCAGCAGGCGGCCGGCGCTACGGGCGAAGAGGAGGAAAAAGACGGTGAGATGAGCGCGGCACAGGCACGCGGCTTGCTCAACTCCTTGCGCTCCGAGGAAGAAAAAGTGAATCTCCTCCAACAGCAAACCACGCAGGACGTCCTCCGCGACTGGTAGCCACGCACGTTTCATGGAACGCACCCTTTCCCAACTCCCGATCTCCCGGCGCAGCCCCGTCTTCCGGGCCCTGCGCGGGGCGGCTTTTGCCCTCCTCGCCCTGCTGGCCGCAATCCCCGCCGCCAGCGCGCAGGAGGTCCTGTCCCAACTCAGCAGCAGCCGCACAAATGTCGGCGAGCCCGTGCAGCTCATCGTGACCGTGAAAGGCGCCCGCGGAGCCGACCTCCCGCAGAATCTCTCCGTCAACGGCCTCCGCATCAATCTGGTAGGGCGCCAGACGCAGTTCCAGATGGGCACCGGCATGAAGCCGACCTCCACGCTCATCTTCACCTACCTCGTTGTCCCGCAGTTCGAAGGGAATTTCACCATCGCGCCCTTCGATGTTTCGATTCAGGGTCGGGTGTTCCGTACGCAACCCATGCAATTAAGCGTCGGCGGACCGGCGCAGGCGGTTCCTCCGCAAGCGATGCCCGGCGTGCCGGGGCAGATTCCCCAGACATCACCGCCCAACGGTGACGCGCGCCCCTACTTCGGCGAACTCGTCCTCTCCAAGAAAAAAGCCTATGTCGGTGAGGTGATCCCTGCGGAGTTGCGGTTCTATTTTAACACGCGGATCGGAGGCCAGGTCGGCGACCGGCCCGCCTTTGCGGGAGACGGGTTCACCGTTCAAAAGTTCTCCAACGCCTCGAAGCGCGAGCAGGTCATCGACGGCGAGAACTACGTCGTCTTTTCGTTCCAGACCTCGATCACCGCTGTAAAAGCCGGCACGCTGGAAATTCCCTCCGCACAGCTCGAGGCCCGGCTCCAGCTTCCGGGCAACGACCCCGGCGGTGTGCAGGATTTCTTCGGCGGCATGCTGCCTCCAGGCATGTTCGCCGAGATGCGCGAGGTGACCATCGAAACCCGGCCACAAAACCTCGAGGTGCTCGCCCTGCCCAAGGAGGGACGGCCGGAGGATTTCACCGGTGCCATCGGCCGCTTCACGATGGAAGCCGGTGTATCCCCGAAAAAAGCCGCCGCCGGCGAGCCCGTCACGCTCACCGCGACGGTAACGGGCCGCGGCAACCTGGAGGCCATGGGCGCACCGTCGCTCACCGGCGACGAGAATTGGCGCTCCTACCCGCCGTCGGACAAGATCACCGCCGAAGACGCCATCAGTTACAACGGCAGCAAGGTTTTTGAGTTCCCGCTGATCGCCCGCACCGACCAGACTGCCACACCGGGACTCCGCTTCTCTTACTTCGATCCGACAACCGGCAAATACGAAACGCTCTTCCAGGAGCCGCTCCCTGTGGACGCCCGCGCCGGCACATCCGCTCCGGCTTCGACCCCGGCGGCCGATCAAAGCGCCACGCCAGTTCCGGGGCCGGGCTCCAGCCCGTCCGCACCGAATGCCGCTCCGCTCCCGGCCGCACCGTCGGCTCCCGGCAATTGGACATCGCTCCTGCTGCGGAAGGAATTTCTCATCGCGAACCTCGCCCTCGCAATTGCCTGGCTGGCCCTTGCAACATTCTTCGCGCTGCGGCGCTTCGCCGGTTCCGCCGCCGGAGCCCGTGCCGCGCGCCGCCGGCAGGCGCGTGAACTCCTCGGCAAAGCGAAATCCGCATCGCCGGAAACCTTCTTCGATGCCGCCATCGCCTACCTCTGCGCAAAGCTGGATTGCGATGTGCTCACCGCGCCCCAACGGATCGATGCGCTCGGCCTTCCGGCCGATGTCCACGCCGGCCTCCACCGCATTCTCGAACGCCAGGCCGAATCCCGCTACGCCGCCGGCGGCCAGCGGCCCGCCTCGGCCGATGAGCGGGAAACTCTGCAAAAGTGCCTCAATGAACTCGATGCCCGCCATGCCTCGTAGGTTTTCCCTCCGCTTCGTTCTGACCGCCGTCCTTGCGGTTAGCTGCGCCTCCGTCTTTGCCGACCCGCTCAGCGAGGCGAAGGCCCGGTTCGATGAGCGCGAGTTCGCTCAGGCGGCGCAACTTTTTGAAAAAGCCAGCGAGTCCCTCCCGCCTTCGCCGTCTCTCTTTTACGACTTGGGGCGTTCTTACATGGAACTCGGCAATACGGCGCGTGCGGCGCTGAATTTTCGCCGGGCCCTCGTTCTCGACCCGCGCTTCACGCCGGCTGCCTCCGCCCTCCGCAAGGCCGATACCCAGCTTGCCCTTCCTGCTCCCACCCCCGGCTGGCGCGACCAGGTCCTGCAACGCGCTCCGATGGATTCGCTGGCCCTCGGCGCAACGATTCTTTTCTGGGCCGCCGCCCTCATGGTTCTGCTCGGAATTTTCCGGGGACAAAACCGGAGCCTTCTCCCGTTCGGCGTCTTTCTTCTCCTCATCGCAATCGGCGGCATGGTCCTGGTGGTACTCTGCGACCCGCGGATCAGCGAGCGCACGGCCGCCATGGTTCTGACGACCGGCGGCACCACCGTGAGAAGCACGCCGGCTGACAACTCCGAAAAAATCGCCTCCCTCCCGGAAGGCAGCCTCGTGAGAATTCTCTCCCAGCGCGGCCGTTGGTTTTACGGTGTGAGCGGAAAATCCGGCAAGGGCTGGTTCCTCACCGAAGGCATCGTTCCACTCATCCCGCCACAGTGAAGCGTCCGCTACTGGCAGTCCTGATCGCCTTTGCGACCGCCGGAGCCGCCGCCGCTGACGAATGGAACTCTTCGCTGACACCGGCCCCGGGCCCGACGGCCCTCCCCCGCCCGTTCGAGGCGGAATACCGGTTCGGCTGGTCGGATATCGAAGCCGCCCGGGCCACCGCAAAGGTCACGTTCTCCGGCTCCGAAGGTCGGCTCCAGGGCCAGGGCGCCACCAACGGTCTCGCCCGTATGCTCTGGCAGCTCGATGTCACCCACGAGGCAACCACCCGCCTGCCGGACTTCGAAATTGTGGAAACCCGCCAGATCGAGCGCTACGCCCAGCGCACGCTCGATATCCACATGGTGACGAAGCCGGACGGGCTCTGGCGGCTGCGGGATTCCGGCAGCCAGCCGCCGGCGAAATGGAAGAAGATCAAAGTCTCCCCGCTCCGCGATCTTTTCTCCGGCATGCTCTTCATCCGGAGCCAGAAGCTCTCGCCGGGCGATACCGTCACGACGGTGATCTATCCGGGCGACTCTCCCTTTCTCGTGACCTTGAAAGTTCTCGGCAATGAACCCCTCGTCCTCGCAGGAGCTGCGCGGGACGCCATCAAGCTCGATATCACGATCCAGAAGATCAACACGAAGAACGACAACAAGCTTGAGCCCCATTCAAAGTTCCGCTCCGGGAAAGTCTGGCTCTCGAACGACGCCGACCGCCTCCCGCTGCGCGCCGAGGTCGACATCTTCATCGGCTACGTCTTCGCCGAACTCGAATCCGTGCGTTTCGATCCGCCTGCGCGGTGATCCGCTGCCAGCGCGGGACGGGATCGGCGCGTCAAGCATTCCCTGCCGGGAATGCGCTTCGGGTTTTTCCCAGATCATAAAAATCCGCAGATTCCGCGCCCCTCCGCCGAGCAGCGGGCGGGTTATCCTTGTTGAAAAGTCCACCGCCGTGGCAACCTCCGGCACGTGAAAAAGCATCTGGCGGAGACGATCGGTTTTTACGGAGCCCAAGGCATGAGCGAAAGCGAAGCCAGGCGCCTGCGGGAGTATGTGAACCTGAAGCTGGCCGCCCGCGGATTCGAGATCGTCGGCGACGAAAAGGACTACCCGTTCCTCGAGATGGGACGCCTCATGATCTCGAATTTCCAGGAGCGCATGCGCCAGCTCTCGGACTACCTCTGCCC